>NZ_CP076458.1:3109382-3420321 GCF_018866245.1 Novisyntrophococcus fermenticellae | reverse complement strand
AAAATGAAGCTGAAGTCGGAAGGTGATTTACATAATCTGTTTACCTTCAGATAAAATTAAAGAAAATTGTATTGTGGATAACTATGTGGAAACATGTGGAATACTCGTATATAAAATTTAAAAAGGAAATTAAAACATTTATTTTATGCGGATTTTAGCCATATATTAATTTGTTGACAAAGAAAATAAGATATACACAGTGAATTTCAGCTCAAAGGCTCAATGTGGATAAATAAAATAATAGATTAACATCATAAACATTAGTAGAATCAAGGAATTAGAGGATATATGTGGATAATATAAACACTGAATACACAAGTTATGAACATTTTATCCACAAATTGTGGATAAAAATTACGTTAACCACAAGATAGAGTTTTTATCATATTATGCTTGACTTTAGCATGTTTTATGAATATAATTGTAATGATGTTTTCATATCTGAGAAATAGTTACGGTACTGTACCGTAAGAAGCATGTATGAATTACTATATTTTTGAATATAAAGGAGGTGCCTTTCCTATGAAAATGACATTTCAGCCTAAAAAAAGATCGAGAGCGAGAGTTCATGGATTCAGAGCAAGAATGAGTTCAAAAGGTGGAAGAAAAGTTTTAGCTGCCAGGAGATTAAAAGGAAGACATAAATTGTCAGCATAAAACCAAGACCGCATTTAATTATGTGGTCTTTTCTTCTATGTATACCCATATTAGATATGGAAACAGATTAATGTTAATTTTGGAAAAGGAATTCTATGAAATATTCAGATCGCTTAAAGAAAAACAAAGATTTTCAGATGGTTTATAGATATGGAACATCAAAGGCCAACAAGTATCTGGTTATGTATGTGAGAGAAAATCAGACAGATGAAAATCGTATTGGAATTTCAGTTAGTAAAAAAGTCGGAAACAGCGTAGTGAGACACCATTTGACCAGATTGATCAGGGAAGGGTACCGTCTTTTAGAAGAATTATTTCGTAGGGGAATTGATGTTGTAATTGTGGCAAGGGTAAATGCTAAGGACTGTACGTACCATGAAATCGAACGTGCAATTTACCATCTTGGTACATTACATCATATAATAGGTAAAAATCAGGATGAAGACGATATTAATTAAGTTAATACGATTTTATCAGAAGTATCTGTCACCGCTCAAGAGAACAAAGTGTCCTTATATTCCTACTTGTTCTCAATATGGGTTGGAAGCAATTCAGAAGTACGGTGCCTTTAGGGGTAGTCTGCTGGCAGTCTGGAGAATATTGAGATGCAACCCTTTTTCACATGGAGGGTATGACCCGGTGCCGTAGATGAGAAGAATATTTAGAAGGACAATTTAGTAACAGTTAAGCAAAATTAAGCTATGGATGACTGTAAGACTATATAATCGGAAATTGTCCAAGGAGGAAATTGATTTGGATATTTTACTTAGTAAATCGACCTGGTTTATTATCAAATGGGTATGTGAAGTATTAGGCGTTTTAATGAATGGAATTTATATTGTTCTGGATAAGATAGGAATTCCAAATATAGGTTTGGCAATTATATTTTTCACAATTATAATTAATCTGATTTTAACGCCGATTCAGATTAAACAGCAGAAATTTTCAAAGATGACGTCGGTTATGCAGCCGGAGCTTCAAAAAATTCAAAAAAAATATCAGGGAAAAAAAGATCAGAATTCTCAGATGAAGATGCAGGAAGAGACCATGGCTGTTTATCAGAAGTATGGTGTTTCTCCTACCGGAAGCTGTCTTCCTATGTTGATTCAGATGCCTGTTATGTTTGCTTTATATCAGGTAATATATCATATTCCGGGATATATAGGAACTGTTAAGAATATGTTTACCGGGGCGGTTCAGGCAATTCAGGGAGTCAGCGGCAGCGCAGATATATTATCTAAATTTGTCAGTGAAAATGCAGTCAGACTTTTTAGTACTGTTGATTACGATAAGCTGAGTGCAAATAATATCACGGATATACTGTATGTGTTGAAACCTTCACAATGGAGTAAACTTTCTGATATCAGTGCATTTTCCGGTATCAGTGATGTTCTGAATCAAACTGCGAAACAGACAGAACGTATGAATATGTTTCTGGGAATTAACATTACAGAGGCACCTATGGACGTGATTAAAAGTGCCTGGTCCTCCCAAAGCTGGCTGCTTCTTATTGGAGCATTGATGATTCCGATTTTGGCATGGTTTACCCAGTGGATAAGCTATAAGCTGATGCCTCAGGCTCCGGCGGCGAATAGTGATAATAAACAAGGCGGCATGGAGCAGTCCATGAAGATGATGAATACCGTAATGCCGATTATGTCAGCTTTCTTTTGTTTATCATTTTCTATTGGTATTGGTATTTACTGGATTGCAGGTGCTGTGATTCGTTGTATCCAGCAGGTGATAATTAATCGCCAGATGGCAAAGGTGGATATGAATCAGCTGATTGAAAAAAATCAGGAAAAGGTGAATAAAAAAAGAAAAAAGGCGGGACTTCCTCCACAGAAAATTACGCAGCAGGCTAAGATGAATGTACGTAACATCGAAGAACCTAAGGAAGAAAAAAAGCAGGAACAAAAAGAAAAAAATGTGAAAGATTCCACGGAATATTATAAAAATTCCACGAATTATAAATCGGGAAGTTTGGCTTCTAAAGCAAATATGGTTCGGCAGTTTGAGGATAAAAAGAAAAAAAAATAGGGGGATGAGCATATGGAATTCGTAGAAGTATCTGCAAAGACCGTAAATGAGGCAATCACAAAAGCGTGTATTGAATTAGGTGTTTCCAGTGACAGGCTGGAAATTCAAGTGGTTAGTGAAGGTAGTTCGGGTTTTCTTGGCTTTGGTGCAAAACCGGCGGTTATAAAGGCACGTAAAAAAGAAGAGCCGGTGAATGATTCTGTTGTGAAACATAAGACTGAAAATCCAGTTGAGAAAAAGGAAGCAGTTAAAAAAGAAGTTGTTTCAGAAAATAAAGTAGAACCTTTAACAGCGAAAGAAGAGCAAAAAGAGGAACATATTAAAGTTGACAAATCAGAGGAAGAAATAGTAGTGATGAAAGCATCTGCTCAGAAGTTCCTGGATAGTGTATTTCATGCTATGAATCTGGAAGTCGATATCAACATGGTTTACCATGCGGGAAATGACTCTCTGGATATTGATTTTTCAGGTGAAGATATGGGAATTTTAATTGGAAAAAGGGGACAGACACTGGATTCCCTGCAGTATCTCACAAGTCTGGTTGTAAATAAGGACCAGAAAGAATATGTGAGGGTAAAGCTGGATACAGAAAATTATCGAAAAAGAAGAAAAGAAACGTTAGAAAATTTGGCTAAGAATATTGCTTATAAAGTGAGAAAAACCAGAAAACCCGTATCTCTGGAACCGATGAATCCATATGAAAGAAGAATTATCCATTCTGCGCTGCAAGGTAATAAGTGGGTGGAAACCTATAGCGAGGGCAAAGAACCATATCGCCATGTTGTAATTACAGCAAAAAATAACTAAACGCAAAACACCGGGCCTGTTGGACAAACTGTATGTCTGACAGGCTCTGACTTTAAGACAGAAGTCTTTCAGGAAGGATTTTAATAGATGAAATCAAATATGGATACAATAGCTGCCATCTCTACTGCTATGGCTCCCTCCGGGATTGGTATCGTCCGGCTAAGTGGAAAGGATGCTGTTTGTATAGCAGATAAAATATACAAAACGCCGAAAAAAAATAAAAAATTATCCGAGCAGTCTACCCATACAATCCATTATGGTTGGATTAAAGATGGTGATACGAATATAGATGAAGTACTGGTAATGCTGATGAGGGGTCCCCATACGTATACAGGAGAGGATACGGTTGAAATTGATTGTCATGGAGGGATTCTTTCGGTAAAGAAGGTATTGGAAACAGCAGTAAAACATGGTGCCCGTCCGGCCGAACCAGGAGAATTTACAAAGAGGGCTTTTTTAAATGGACGTATCGATTTGTCTCAGGCTGAAGCTGTCATGGATGTTATATCAGCAAAGAACGAATATGCACTGAAAAGTTCGCTGGGACAGTTGAAAGGGTCTGTACTAGGTAGAATAAAGGAAATAAGGGATACACTAATCTATGAACTTGCGTTTATAGAATCCGCTTTAGATGATCCTGAGCACATCACAATCGACGGATATGGAGAAAAACTTAACGTTGTAGTAGAAGAGCAGATAGAAAAGATAAACAGACTTCTTTCCACCGTGGATGAGGGAAAACTGATACATGAAGGGATTAAGACTGTAATTGTAGGTAAACCAAATGTTGGAAAATCTTCAATTCTAAATCTTCTGGTTGGCGAGGAAAAGGCAATTGTTACGGATATTGCGGGAACGACCAGAGATGTATTGGAAGAAAATATAAATTTACAGGGAATTTCTCTACGGATGTTGGATACTGCCGGTATCAGAGATGCTTTGGATAAGGTGGAGCAAATTGGTGTGGAACGTGCCAGAGAACATGCAAAGGATGCAGATCTGATTTTATATATTGTAGATGCTTCTGTCCCGATGGATAAAAATGATGAACAAATTATAGAACTTATCAAAGATAAAAAGGCAATTGTTATATTGAATAAAAGTGATCTGAAATGTGTTGTTTCTATTCAGAATATAAAAAAAGAAGTAGATGCACCGGTCCTTTTAATGTCTGCAAAGGAAAATTCAGGTTTAACAGAGTTACAAGATATAATAAAATCACTATTTTTTAAGGGTGAACTTATATTTAACGATGAGATATATATTACGAATATCAGACATAAAAAGTCTCTGGAAGATGCCAGAATCAGTTTGAAACAGGTAAAACAAAGTATAGATATGAAGATGCCCGAGGATTTTTTTACAATAGATCTGATAAGTGCTTATGAATCGCTTGGAGAAATTACAGGGGAATCTATGGGAGAGGATCTGATAAATGAAATATTCAGTAAGTTTTGCACAGGAAAATAAAGGAGAATAGGAACAAAGTGGAGGTTATAAAGGATGCCACAAATTACAGAAGAATTTGATGTTGTTGTTATAGGAGCGGGACATGCAGGGTGTGAAGCTGCCCTTGCCTGTGCGAGACTGGGGCTTGATACGATAGTATTTACAATCAGTATGGATTCTGTTGCATGGATGGCATGCAATCCAAATATTGGAGGAACTTCAAAGGGTCATCTGGTACGTGAAATTGATGCTCTTGGCGGGGAGATGGGTAAAAATATAGATAAGACATTCATTCAGTCCAAGATGTTAAATAAGTCAAAGGGACCTGCGGTGCATTCCTTGAGAGCTCAGGCAGATAAAAGTGAATACAGCCGATCTATGAGAAAGATATTGGAAAATACAGATCACTTAACCATTAAACAGGCAGAAGTCAGTGAATTGATTATTGAAAAAGGAATTTTGAAAGGTGTAAAGACCGTTTCAGGTGCTGTCTATCATTGTAAAGGGGCTGTGCTATGTACCGGAGTGTATTTAAACGCCAGATGTATCTATGGCGATGTAAGCGAATACACAGGACCAAACGGGCTGAAAGCAGCTAACCATCTGACAGATTCATTGATTGAAAATGGTGTGGAGATGTATCGCTTTAAAACTGGTACACCGGCTCGTGTGGATAAAAGAAGTATTGACTTTAGTAAGATGGAAGAGCAGTTTGGTGATGAAAGGGTGGTTCCTTTTTCATTTTCCACAGATCCTGAAGATGTACAGATTGAGCAGGTATCCTGCTGGCTGACCTATACGAATGAGAAAACCCATGAGATTATTCGTCAGAATCTGGATCGTTCTCCTCTTTATTCCGGAATGATACATGGTACCGGTCCAAGATATTGTCCATCTGTTGAAGATAAAGTTGTTAAGTTCAAGGACAAAAGCCGCCATCAGGTATTTTTGGAACCGGAAGGACTGTATACAAATGAAATGTATGTAGGAGGAATGTCCAGTTCGATGCCTGAAGATGTACAGTACGAGATGTATCATACAGTTGCAGGTTTAGAGCATGCCAGGATTGTGAGGAATGCATATGCGATTGAATACGATTGTATTAATCCCATGCAGCTTCAGGCTACACTGGAATTTAAAAATATAAAAAATCTTTTTTCCGGAGGGCAATTCAATGGAAGCTCCGGGTATGAAGAAGCGGCTGCTCAGGGATTGATAGCGGGAATTAATGCAGCTATGAAGATAAAAGGGAGGGAACTCCTCGTATTGGATCGTTCGGAGTCATACATTGGTGTATTGATTGATGATCTGGTTACAAAAGAAACACATGAACCATACAGGATGATGACCAGCAGAGCAGAATATCGGTTGCTGCTGCGTCAGGATAATGCAGACTTGAGACTTAGAAAATACGGATATCGGGTTGGATTAATCAATGAGGAACAATATCAGAATCTGCTTTATAAGGAAAGACAGATTGAGAAAGAAATAAATCGTATGGAGAATACTTTTGTGGGAGATTCAAAATCTGTTCAGGATTTAATGAAGAGGATGAATTCGACTGCGCTGAATAGTGGGAGTTCACTTGCAGAATTGATAAGGCGCCCGGAACTCACCTATCAGGATTTAAGTGAAATTGATGTAAATCGTCCGCGGCTTTCGGAAGATGTTAAAGAGCAGGTAAATATAAACATCAAGTATGAAGGTTATATAAAACGGCAGATGAAACAAGTTGAACAATTTAAGAAGATGGAAAATAAAAAGATACCAAATGACATAGACTATGATCGTATAGGGAGTCTGCGTATTGAAGCAAAGCAGAAACTTAAAGATTTCAGGCCCATGAATATTGGACAGGCATCCCGGATTTCAGGGGTATCTCCGGCAGATGTATCGGTACTTCTGGTGTATCTTGAGCAGCTGCGAGTGACCTTTTAATCCCAACATCATAATATAGGAGTATAAAATAAAGTGAATGAATATAATCTAGATGAATTTAAAAAGGGATTGAAACAACTGAATCTGGTTCTTGATGATAATCAAATGAGTCAATTTATAAAATACTATGAGATATTGGTGGAATGGAATTCATTTATGAACCTGACTACCATTACTGAATTTGATGAAGTGATTTTAAAACATTTTTTGGATAGCATTTCTATCGTTAAAGGTTTGAATCTCAAAAAAATGCATACGGTTATTGATGTGGGAACCGGAGCGGGATTTCCGGGAATTCCTCTGAAAATTGTATATCCACATCTGCAAATAACCTTGTTGGATTCTTTGAATAAAAGAATTAAATTTTTGAATAAGGTAATTTCGAGTCTGCATTTGAAAGAAATAAATACAATACATGGAAGAGCGGAGGATTATGCAAAACAATTAGAATACCGGGAATCTTATGATCTTTGTGTTTCCAGAGCTGTGGCAAATCTTTCTTCACTTGCGGAATATTGTCTTCCTTATATAAGAAAGGGAGGTCTTTTTGTTCCTTATAAATCCGGAACTGTGGAGCAGGAGGTAAAAGACGCAGAAAAAGCTATTCATGTGATGGGTGGGGGCATGAAGGAAATAATACACTTTCAATTGTTAGATACCGATATGGAACGCTCACTGGTCATTATAGAAAAGAAAAAAAACACACCTGGACAATATCCAAGAAAAGCAGGATTGCCCGTCAAAGAACCAATAAAATAATCTAAAAAAAGAAGTTTCGCAGAGTTCATTTGCGAAACTTTTTTCACATTTATTTCACACTTTTTCCAGTAATAGAACACACTTTTTTCATAAAATGGATACCAGGGTCAAAAGGTCATGCGGAATAATCTGCAGGTATCAGGAGTAAAAAATTTAATTGACTAAAGGAGGTAAAAAATTGATTGAGGTAAAAAATCTGGTTAAGCGTTATGGAAATCATGTGGCGGTGAATAATCTTAATTTTACAATCGAAGAAGGAAAGATTTATGGTCTTCTTGGTCCAAATGGGGCGGGTAAATCCACAACTATGAACATGATTACGGGGTATCTGGCATCAACGGAAGGAACGATAACAATTAATGGACATGATATTCTGACAGATTCGGAAACTGCGAAGAAGTGTATTGGATATCTTCCGGAACAACCACCCCTGTACGTGGATATGACAGTATTTGAGTATTTAAAATTTGTAGCTGAATTGAAGAAAATTCCAGCGCAACACAGGGAAAAGCAGATTGATGAGATCATGGAACTTGTAAAAATCCGGGATATGAAAAATCGGCTGATTAAGAATCTATCAAAGGGATATAAGCAAAGAGTGGGACTGGCACAGGCTGTGTTGGGATATCCCGAAATAATTATTCTGGATGAACCTACTGTTGGATTGGATCCCAAGCAGATGATTGAAATCAGAGATCTCATAAAAAGTCTGGGAGAAAAACATACAGTTATATTAAGTTCTCATATATTGTCAGAAGTCAGTGCGGTTTGTGATTATGTGATGATAATTTCCCATGGAAAACTGGTTGCCAGTGATACCCCTGAAAATCTGAGCAATCATCTGGTGGGATCCAATACTTTAGAGTTTACAGTAAAGGGTGATTTGGGAATAATTGTATCAGAATTTGCAACAATTCCAAATATGGAGAATATTAAATATTCAGATTCTCAGGAAGAAGGCTGTGTGGATGTTTCTCTTACAACTTCAAAAGATGTCGATTTAAGGGAAATTATATTCTACAAGCTGGCAAAGTTGAATATCCCTATTTTTAAAATGCAGTTATATGCAATGTCACTTGAAGATGTTTTTCTGGAACTGACTGAGCATGATACGGAGGCGATTGAGCATCAGATAAAGGATAGTGACGAGATAGAAAATGATTCTGAGATAGAAAATATTTCGGAGTTGGAAGATGTTGAATTAAAGGAGGAGAAAACAGAATGAGGGCAATCTATAGAAGAGAGTTGAAAAGTTATCTGACCTCAATGATTGGTTATGTTTTCATGGCATTTATTCTGGGGGTTGTTGGGCTATATTTTGGAGCAATTAATATAGGTTCCGCATGGCCAAGAATTGGTGATACATTAAGCAATGCAACATTTGTTTTTTTAATTGCAGTCCCAATTTTGACAATGCGTGTCATTGCTGAGGAGAGAAAACAAAAAACAGACCAGTTGCTTTTAACTGCACCAATTAAAATTGGCGAGATCATAACCGGTAAATATTTTGCTTTGCTAACTATTTTTTTGGTACCTTTGTTTGTTATATCTCTTTATCCGCTGATATTAAAGAAATTTGGTACTGTTTCCATGGGAATGTCCTATACCTCTATATTAGGATTCTTACTGCTGGGATGTGCTGAAATGGCTGTTGGGGTTTTTTTATCGTCCGTTACAGAAAACCAGGTAATTGCAGCAGTTTTATCCTTTGCAATTTTATTTTTGAGTTATGTTTCAGAAGGAATCGCAGGATTATTTCCTCAGACTGCAAAGGCTTCGCTGGCTGCATTTATCCTGTTAATTTTTTTAGTCTGCCTCTGGATTGGGTCAATGATAAAAAATGTAATTATTACAGGGACTATTACACTTCTTGCTGAAGTTACATTAATTATATCATATATTGTTAAACCATCATTGCTGGAAGGCTTAATACAGAAATTTTTTGGCATTTTTAATTTTACCAGTCATTTTGATAATTTTATTAATGGCGTTCTGGATATTAATGGAATTGTTTATTTTTTATCAGTAGTTATAATATGTCTTTTTCTTGCAAATCAGACCATGCAGAAGAGACGTTGGAGTTAGGAGGGAGATATAGATGAAATTTGATTTAAAGAATAAATTATCTGAATTAAAGCGAAAGTTTACATTTAAAAACCTAAAAAATACATTTACTGGAGAAGAACAAAAGAAGCACCTGAAACAAGGATCTTATTCATCTATTATGACAGTAATTGTGATAGCAGTTGTGATAGTAGTAAATTTGGTATTCGGACAGCTTCCGTCTTCCATAACTCAGATTGATGTTAGTGATCAGAAACTATACACATTGAGTAAAGAAGGAAAGAAAGCAGTAAAAGATCTTTCGGATAAAGTGACATTGTATTATTATGTTAAGAGTGGAAGTGAAGATGATAATATATCAAAGCTGTTGAAAAATTTTAAAGAGGCATCAAGTAATATAAAAGTTAAAACGATTGATCCTGATCTTCATCCAACATTTGCGACAAAATATACTTCTGATAACGTGAGTAGTGGAAGCGTAATTGTAGTAAATGGGAATAAAAGTAAGGTATTAAGTCAAAGCACATTATACCAATCCGAGGTAAATTATCAGACAATGTCACAGCAAACAACAGGATTTGACGGAGAAGGTCAGATTGTAAGTGCTTTAAATTATGTGACAAATGATGATATGCCGGTACTTTATACACTTACCGGACATGAAGAAACAGAATTGGGATCCAATTTAAAAGACTCTATAGAAAAAGCAAATATGGAGATTAAGTCTTTAAATCTTCTGACCAGCGAAAATGTTCCAGAAGATACAGATATACTTTTAATAGCAGCGCCTCAGAAGGACCTGTCAAAGGAGGAAGCAGATAAAGTTATTGCATACTTGGAGAATGGAGGAAAAGTGTTTATATTTTCTTCTGTTAATGAAAATGAATTGACAAATTTTGAATCTATTCTTAGAAATTATGGATTACAAAGAGATAAGGGTCTAATTATAGAAGGGGATAATCAACATTATATTCCAAAACATCCGGATTATCTGATTCCAGATTTAAGTGGAAGTTCGGATATAACATCTGATCTGTCGGGCAATACATATGTGCTTACTCCAGATGCTCAGGCAATTAAAAAATTGGATAATTACAGGGATACATTGACCATAACGAGTCTTATTTCCACTACAGAGCGTGCGTATATAAAGAATATTACAGACGAAGGAAAAATCAGTGCTGAAAAAGATGATGGAGATGAAACAGGAAAATTTGATGTGGGAGTTTCAGTAACAGAGAATGTGGGGGATGAAAAAGAAGCAAATCTTGTATATTTTTCCGCTGTAAATATGTTAAGTGATGATGTAGATCATATGGTAAATGGAGGAAATACAAGTGTAATATCCAGTGTGCTTACCAGTATGAGTAATGTGGATAAATCAAGTGTTGTATCTATTCCCAGTAAAAGTCTCTCCGTTAGCAATCTGAATATTACGGCCTATAGTGCAAGTTTTTGGAGTATCATAACAATGGGTGTGATTCCGGTGCTATTCCTATTAGCCGGTTTTATTATCTGGATGAAGAGGAGAAAACAGTGATGAGGAAAAAGCAATGGTTAAAGCCGGTGCTTTGTCTGGCTGTTTTAATAATTTTACTAGGTGTGTATTTTGTCATGAAAACCCATAATACGAAAGATATAGGGAAGAAAGAAGATACTGATGAGATAACAGTAACGGATTTAAAAACCTCTGATATTACCGGAATAGCATTTGAAGTAGCGGGAGAAAAAATATCATTTTCTAAAAAAGATACATGGACTTTAGATGGTGAAGAAAGTTTTCCGTTAGATACTTCTAAAATTGACTCTGTTGCAGAGGGTATGGCAGCATTGCATGCGACACAAAAAATAGAGGATGCAAAGGATTTGTCAGAATATGGACTGAATGAGCCTGAAAACACAATAGATATAACTACAAAAGAGGGGACAACGTCACTTCATATAGGCACAAAGAATTTAACAACAAGTAATACATATGTTTATATGAATGATGAGAAGAATGTTATATATGTTGTGAATAAAGATGTTAAATCATTGCTTCCTACAGAGAGGATGGGATTAGCTGTCGGTGAAAAATATCCGGTAATTACAGCAGCTGATATAAAGGAGATAAAGATCGAAAAAGATTCTGATCCTATTCAATTGAAAGGAGATAGTGGTGATGGAATATGGTATGTGACAGATAAGCAGGGAAATCAATATAAGGCAGGAAGCGGATCTGTAAGTACTTTGGAATCCAGCATAACAGGACTGAAGTTTGAGAATCTGGTGGATTATAAAGGTGATAATATGGAACAATACGGTCTGGATCATCCGCAGACAGTAATCCAGGTTCATTATATGAAGAATAAAGAGAATGAAAGTAAAAACAACAAAAAGAAAAGTTTGTCCAGCGATGCAAGCGCTTCTTCCTCTGAGAATGGCGTTTTGGTAGAAGAGACGATGACTTTGAATGTTGGAATCAAGAATAGTAAAGGATCCTATTATGTGAATATGGAGGGATCGCGGGAGGTTCATACAATGTCGGCTGAGTCTTTGGAAGCTATAATAAATCAAAAAGCAGAAAGCTTCTGGGATATGTCAATTGTTACAGTTACAAAAAATAAAGTAACCGGACTGACAGTAGAGTATAAGGGTGTAAAAAAAGAAATAGACAGAACACTTAAGGATACTTCTAAAAAGGATGAAAGCACAGCTGGAGATGCAACTTATCAATGTGACAATAAGAAAATTGATACCAGTAAGTTTGATATCTTTTTTAATAAGATGACAGGTATGACTGCTCAAAGTAAAGACTTAGGTTTAGAAGATGTAAATCAGCCTGAAATGAAAATTACTATTCATATGGATGATGGAGACAAGATTATCACATATTCAAAATATGATGAAAACTTTTATCTTGTTACGGATATGGATGGAAAACCAGGACTGATAAGTAAGACTACAATAAAAGAATTTTTTTCCTCGTATGAGGGATTAAAGCTGTGAAAAAAGAGAAATATAGTAAATATAACAAAAGGAACTGCCACGGGCAGTTCCTTTTGTATTAAAATAGAATTTTTATCTGATTAATAACCTCATTGGGAACCTCCAGTTGAGGCAGATGTTTTGATTTTGAAAGAAGAACTGATTCTACAGAGGTATTTAAAGCGGTATACATTGCAATTGTCTCCTGAATTCCTTCTTCATCAGAACCCCCCAATATAAAAATACTGTTATTTATAGATTTAAGAGAATGAGTAATATTAATATAGGAGTAGTTTCCTGCAATGCTTGAAAGCAAATACTTTCCATTTCCTTTTCCTCGATGAGCACCCTCGTAATATGCAGCACTGTCTAAATCTGATAGATGAAATGGATTATATAGCCACTTTTCAGTAAATTGAAGGTCAATATTTGATTTAGATGTTATCACATAATAGAGCATGGTTCCAATCAGAGGTAAATCCAGCAGGCTTTTTACAAATTTACTGCGTTTTGTAGGTATATGATTCAAGACTGCAAGATCTTCAGGATTAATCAACATAATCTTTTTAAAGTATTCAGAATGCAGATTACATGCAGTAATAGCAAATGAAGAAGAAAGACCTGTAGCTACTATATCAACAGGTTCTTTGATTACTTGTTTTGTAAAATCAGTAATTAACTGGACATATAAATAATTTGCATACGTAATGCTGGGTTTATCAGATCTCCCACATCCCAATAAATCCAAGGTATATACTGTATGAAATTCAGAAAGTTGGCTTATTAATTTTGTCCATTCATAGGCACTGCTGGAAGGCGTCAGGTCATGAATAAGTAGTATAGGGCTGCCTGTACCTTGCTTCGTATAATAGACGTTGCCATAACGCCATTTAAAGTAATCTTCTTCATCAGAGTTTAGTATATTTTTAATTGTTGCTGAAGCTGCAATGACTTTATTCAATAAATGAATTGTCATGACAGTCCCACCTGTCAACAAACTGAGCGTAATCAATTTCTTCTTTACAGATTTCATAAAACAGGCTCCCTTCTTTATGAGTTTAAAACTTAATTTAACAGCTCAGCCTTGCATCATGCGCTTGGATGAACTATTACAGCATAATAGTAGTATAGACTAAAAAACAAGTATTTACAAGTTATTTTATACTCTCATAAAATCGAACATACGTACGTAATAATTATAACAGATGTTTCACGTGAAACATCTGTTATAATTGTCTATTTCATGGAAAATGTTTCACGTGAAACATTTTCATGGAATTTTTAATTATCTAGTGTTATACTATAAATAACAAATGATAAAATTAATCGGTATGAAGGGAGTAATATTTTGAATAGAGCCATAGCCATAGCAAATCAAAAAGGCGGCGTTGGTAAGTCAACAACGGCAATTAATCTATCTGCATGTTTAGCAGAAGCAGGGAAAAGGGTACTTACCATTGATATTGATCCGCAAGGAAACACAACAAGTGGGCTGGGTATAGATAAAAATAATGTGAATAACACAGTCTATGAGCTGCTTTTAGGAGAATGTGAGATCAGTGACTGTATAATTGATTTAGAAATTGACAATTTATCGTTAATTCCATCAAATATAAATCTTTCAGGTGCTGAAATTGAATTAATTGGAGTGGAAAATAAAGAATACATATTAAAGAGTAATATTGAGCAAATGAAAGAACAATATGACTTTATTATTATAGATTGTCCTCCATCTTTAAATATGCTTACTATTAATGCAATGACAACAGCAGATACTGTTTTAGTACCAATACAATGTGAGTATTACGCATTGGAGGGCTTAACACAACTCATGCATACAATTGATTTGGTACAAGAAAGATTAAATCCGGATTTAGAAATAGAAGGAGTTGTATTTACCATGTATGATGCGAGAACCAATCTTTCTCTTCAGGTCGTTGAAAATGTGAAAGCAAATTTAAACCAAATGATATATAAGACAATTATTCCTAGAAATGTAAGATTGGCAGAAGCACCTAGTTATGGACTGCCGATTACATTATATGATAGTAAATCGGCAGGAGCTGAGAGCTATCGATTATTGGCAGAAGAAGTATTACATAGGGGGGATGAAGAATGGCTGTAAAAAAAGCAGGACTTGGTAAAGGTTTAGACTCTTTGATACCTTCTAATGCGATGAAAGGTAAGAAAGAAAAAAATACAGATCAAGAGAATAATAACGTTAAGGTTGTTGAGAAGGTTGTGGAAAAGATAGTCGAGAAACCTGCTGATATATATCTGAAATTAAGTGATATAGAACCTAACAGAGAACAGCCCAGAAAGACATTTGATGAAGATTCTCTTATGGAATTAGCCGATTCTATAAAACAATTTGGAATTATTCAGCCAATTTTGGTGCAAAAAAAAGATGAATATTATGAGATTATTGCAGGAGAAAGGAGATGGAGAGCTGCAAAGCTGGTTGGACTAAAAAAAGTTCCTGTCATAATAAAAAACTTTACGGATCAGGAAATGGTTGAAATATCTTTAATTGAAAACATTCAGAGAGAAAACCTAAATCCTATTGAAGAAGCTATTGCATATAAAAGATTAATTGATGAATTTTCTCTCAGACAGGATGAAGTTGCAGAAAGAGTATCAAAAAGCAGAACTACGATTACAAATTCCATGAGACTTTTGAAATTAAATAATAAGGTTCAGCAAATGGTGGTAGATGAAATGATTTCTACCGGACATGCCAGAGCATTGCTAGTGATAGAAGATTTGGACATGCAATATACTGTTGCTATGAAGGTATTTGATGACAAATTAAGTGTTCGGGAGACAGAAAAACTTGTTAAAGAAATTATGAATCCAAAGAAAAAAAATGATAAACAAGTGGATTTTACTTTGGATGCAATATATAAAAATCTGGAGGAGAAGATAAAAGGTATTTTAGGAACAAAAGCTTTTATTCGTAGAAGCGGTAAACAAAAGGGCAAAATTGAAATAGAGTATTATTCACAGGATGAATTGGAAAGAATTATGGACCTTTTAGAATCAATCAGATAAGGGGAGAATATACAGATGAGTAATTTATTTGATAAACTGGGGATTGATCTGGGTATTATAGTTATATTATTAATGATATTGGTAAGTGTCTTAATTATATTAACAGTAAAACAATCCTTTCAGATAAGCCGGTTGAAGAGAAAATATAAAATTTTTATGAAGGGGAAAGATGCACAATCGTTAGAACGTGTATTTGCAACAAAGTTTAAGGATATCGATAAATTAATAAAGATTAATGAAGGTTATCAGTTTGATGTCGATATGATAAAAAAAGACCATAATAAAATATTAAGTAAGTATGGCATTGTGAAATATGATGCTTTTGATGATGTTGGAGGAAAATTAAGCTTTGCATTAGCGATGCTGGATAGAAATAATACTGGATTTATTTTTGATGCGATTCATAGCCGGGATAATTGCTTTTTATATATAAAGGAAATTGTAAAGGGAGAATCCTATATTATGCTTAGTAAAGAGGAGATAAAGGCTTTGAAACAAGCTGTTAATTATAACAGCAGCGATGATGTTATTTAATCGGAAAATTAAATTTTAATTATGAAAAGGTGGATTCTGGATGAATTTGCCTTTTCTTTTAATAAAGGTATGTTTGTAAAGCTCCCATTGAATGGTTCTCTGTATATTAATATATTTATAGAAAATATATGCAAGTTATCCACAAAAAAATGAAATATACTGTAATTATGTTCATAACTTTATAAATTTTAATTATTTTTATATTTTATACAAAATTAGAACTAAAATAGTAAAAACAAAATACTATTTGATTTTTTATAATATTATGTAAATATATTATGTAAGCTATTGATTATATCTATTCATTTATATGAATATAAATTTAAAGAAAAATTAAATGTCCTTTTAATTTTAGCATTTTTAAATATTAATATCTTAAAGGTAAATAGTAACCTTCTTCTTAAATTTGTTTCAACACTTGAAAAAATGCAGATACTAGGATAAACTATTCAGAAGAATTAAATGTAAAATCATGCATTTAGAATTACAGGAGGACATAAACCTAATGTTAGATATTAAATTTTTAAGAGAAAATCCAGAGATGGTAAAACAAAATATCTGCAATAAATTTCAAAATCATAAATTGGTAATGGTTGATGAGGTTATAGAGCTGGATAAGGAAAACCGGGGTATAAAGCAAGAAGTTGAGGCACTGCGGGCTGATCGAAATAAGATATCCAAGGAAATTGGTAAACTGATGGCTCAGGGAAAGCGGGAGGAAGCAGAAAAAGTTAAAAGTGAAGTTGCAGCATCTGCTTCTCGTATTGAAGAATTATCGGTGAAGGAAAAAGAGCTGGAAGACGAAATTCTTAAGAGAATGCTAGTGATTCCCAACATTATAGATTCGTCTGTACCAATTGGTAAAGATGATACTGAAAATGTAGAAGCAGAGAGGTTTGGGGAGCCGGTCATTCCGGAATTTGAAGTACCTTATCATACAGATATTATGGAATCTTTCCATGGAATTGATTTGGATTCTGCAAGAAGGGTTGCCGGAAATGGATTTTATTATTTAATGGGGGATATCGCCAGATTACACTCGGCGGTAATATCCTATGCACGAGACTTTATGATTGACAGAGGCTTCACATACTGTGTACCTCCATTTATGATTCGAAGTGATGTTGTTACAGGCGTTATGAGCTTTGCTGAGATGGAAGCTATGATGTATAAAATTGAAGGGGAAGATTTATATCTGATTGGAACCAGTGAGCATTCTATGATAGGAAAGTTCATAGACCAGATTATACAGGAAGATGAACTTCCGCAGACACTCACCAGTTATTCCCCATGTTTCCGTAAAGAAAAAGGAGCTCATGGATTGGAGGAGCGTGGGGTATACCGTATTCATCAATTTGAAAAGCAGGAGATGATTGTGGTTTGTAAACCGGAAGATTCTGCCGCCTGGTATAATAAATTATGGAAGAATACAGTGGATTTGTTCCGTACACTCGATATTCCGGTTCGTACACTGGAGTGTTGTTCCGGTGATCTGGCTGATTTAAAAGTAAAATCCGTAGATGTGGAGGCCTGGTCTCCCAGACAGAAAAAGTATTTTGAAGTGGGCAGCTGCTCTAATCTGGGAGATGCACAGGCACGCCGCCTGAAAATCCGCGTAAATGGAAAAGAAGGAAAATATCTGGCTCATACGCTGAATAATACGGTAGTGGCACCTCCGCGTATGCTTATTGCGTTTTTGGAGAATAACCTGAACGCAGATGGAACGGTCAGCATTCCAAAAGCATTGCAGCCTTATATGGGTGGAAAAGAGAAACTGGTTCCTGACAAATGAAAATAAATGAAAAATTTAAAGGGGGTGTTTCCTTGCATGCATATATGAAATCCGTGGGTTTCTCTGATATTTCTTCAAGAAAAAAGATGGAGAAACTGTTGCAGGATGTAATCAAGAGCAGCGACAGGAGAAAAGTGGTTGAAGATGAGGAACACCGCCTGTTTGTAGAAATATCGAAGGAATATGGATATGACTGTGGGCTTACAGTCTGTGGAGAATTGGATGAGGAGGATAATCTTCATATTGATTATTGCTTTCCTTTTTATAATGGATCAAAGGTGACCAGTCAGGAAGATCTTGTAGTAGAGAGACATTCAGATAAGGTTTCATATGCCGGCGCCTGTGATGATTACAGAGTGGGAATTACTTTAATCTTTTACCTGCAAAATGCCGCAGAGTATCTGAATGAAAAAGACAAGGATCTGCTCCATGACTCCCGCACATCTGTTACATTGTCAGCCCTGGCTAAAAGCGGAACAATTCTTCTTCCTTTAAAAAAGGCTGAAAAAACCGCTGAATCCCAGCAGAACTGGCAGGAGCATAACGCTTTGATAGCGGCAGCCAGAAATGGAGATGAAGAGGCTATGGAAAGCCTTACTATGGAGGATATTGATACTTATTCATCCATCTCCAGACGTATTCGCAAAAAGGACGATGTTTTTTCAATTGTTGATACGTATTTTATGCCTTATGGAATTGAATGTGATCAGTATAATGTCATGGGTGATATTATGGAATATGATATTACGGTAAACGAATACACTGGTGAAAAGCTGCATTTAATTCAAATATTGTGTAATGATATTCCGCTGGATATATGTATAAATGACAAGGATCTGGTGGGGGTTCCCGAAGTTGGGCGTCGGTTTAAGGGGGTTATCTGGTTAATGGGAAAAATAAATTTCTGAGAGGATTCGGAATGAAAGAACAAGAGAAGACTGAATTAACTGAAGTGCACGATGAAAATAAAGAAAATGAAGAACATGAATGGAAAGATGCATGTGAGATTCAAAATGAAGATAGGAAGATGAACCGGGTAACAGGGTTTGGTATTACCATATTGATTCTTGCAGTCATAGTCTTATCTGTCTGTGTGGTCTATTCCCAGAACTTAAATAAGAACCTTGCGGAGAAGACAGTCGAGGTGCAGAATGAATATAAAAAACTTCAGGAATCCATAAAGGAAGAAAGTGCTAAGGCGGGCATAACGGAAACACCTCAAAAGGATGGAACTGACGGAGCCTCATCAGCTTCATCTGATGAGCAGCAGGCGGGAACAAATCAGGAAAAGGTACTTACCATACCGGAAAGTACAGCGGAATATGTTCCCTATGAAAACTATATTGAAGGAAAAAAATTCAGTTTCAGTTACCCATCGTCCTGGGATGGTAAAGTTATATTTTCGAATGAAACACAAGATGATGGCACGGTTGTCATAACATGTTATGCGAGTAGTCAGTATAGTGATTATCAGAACGGAGCTTCTGAAACAGGTGAAATATTTCACATAGTAGTAAATAAAAACCCTGCTTATCAATCAGAAAAGAATAAACAGTATAAGATGTCCGAGAAAGACGGCTATTGTGGATATTATGAAGAGCCATCCGGAATTACATATGATTACGTAAATCATCCGGAATATGCAGAGGTTTTTAAGTTGGTTTATGAAAGCCAGGCGAAGGTCTGGAGAAGTTTTAACTTTGAGTGATATAAAAAGACACCACAAATTGATTTCTAATAATAGGAATTAATTTGTGGTGTCTTTGCATAAACATTAGTTTACATAATAATATAAGGCCCAAAAAGGAATTTGACCCTATAATACTACGGGTTGCTCCGAAAAAAAAGTGCTTTCAGATAGTAATAAAACATTATCAATATATAATAAAAATTTATCAAAAAATCTAAAATAAAATTTCAAATATACAATAATTTTCAGGTTGACAATAGAAGATTTATATTTTATATTTATAAGAAAATACAAAAAAAATTATGAAATCTAATTTTTATTGTGAATACTGGAGAGGGAAAAGTTATGGAAAGAAAAATGACGGCAACGCAATCAGAACTTTTTAAACTGGATGGGAAACCATCATGGAAAGAAGCATTTCCACAGGCTATGCAGCATGTTCTTGCAATGCTGATTGGTAATATCACACCGCCGATGCTTATTGCTGCGACATGTAATCTTTCAGGTGAAGAAAAGATTATGCTGACACAGGCGGCTATGATTATAGGAGCAATTACAACACTTCTTCAATTATATCCGGTGTTTGGATTCGGAATGGGCCTTCCTTCTGTTATGGGAGTGGCATTTGCATATATGCCGATTCTTACCATGATTGGTGAGCAGTATGGTATTGCTGCAATTTTTGGTTCTCAGCTGGTAGCAGGTTTTGCTTCTATATTTATTGGAATGGGAATTGGAAAGATACGTAAATTTTTCCCGCCAATTGTCAGTGGAACTGTAGTTTTAAGTATTGGTTTGTCTTTGTATGAAACGGCCATTAACTATATGGGTGGAGGAGCAGGTGCAAAAGCCGGAGGGACTTTTGGTTCAGGAAAGTTCTGGATTTTGGCTATAGTAACCCTGGTTGTAACCCTGGCCTGTAGTTTGTTTGGCAAAGGATATATAAAAGTATCCGGAATGTTAATTGGAATTATTGTAGGATATATCGTGGCTTTGTTTATGGGAGATATTGTTAACTTTAAGGAGTTATCCCAGGCAGGTATTATATCTATTCCGAGGCCGTTTTATTTTGGACTGGAATTTCATCCTGATGCAATTATTATGATGATTTTAATGTATATAGTACAAGCTGTACAGACGATCGGAGATGTTTCTTCCACTGCAATGGGTGGATTTAACAGACAGGCAACCGATAAGGAACTTGGTGGTGCCATCAAAGGACAAAGTATCTGTGGTATGATTGGTGCCTGTATCGGGGGTCTTCCTACGGATCCATACAGTCAGAATGTCGGTTTGATCTGTACCACAAAGGTAGTTGCCAAGAGGGTTTTCTTTTTAGTAGCTATGGTTATGCTGGCAGCCGGTATTTCGCCTAAATTCAGTGCACTGATGGCAACAATTCCGCAGCCGGTACTGGGCGGTGCTACAGTAACTGTATTCGCAGCAATTACAATGTCTGGTATCCAGTTACTGACTGAGCAGCCTTTGAATTACAGGAATAAAATGATCGTGGGTATTTCACTTGCAATTGGCGTAGGCATTGATTCGGTTCCCGAAATACTTCAGTTCTGCCCGCAGCTGCTTAAGAATGTACTGGGAAGTTCTCTGATGGTCTCTTTCCTGGTTGTGTTTATTTTAAACCTGATTGTGCCAAAGGATGATACACCGGCAGATTAAAGCTAAAGTGTGATTTATGAAATTAGAAAGCGGAGCCTGGTAAGTATCAGGCTCCATGACTTATGTACCGGAGATGGGTCTAAGGTAATTATAAAGACCGTAAATTGACCATCTCATTCCTAACATTTTCTGGTCGGATGTGGAAACATTAACTCTTGTAGAATTGTTTGATGCCTTCGAGTCAGAGGTTGCGACACAGGATAAGATCATGGACATGCAGGAAGAGACGATCCGTCTTCCGGAGGAACAAAATGATCTGCTGATGAAGACCCTGCATAAAGCCATTTACCATAAAAAATGTTGATAACTTATTTAAAATAAATTGATTTTGTTAAAAAACTGTGTTAGAATATATAAGTCGGTTTTTGTAGATCAGCTGGAGCGTTCGTCTCCTAAGGGCTAGTTGGGACAATCGCCAACATTTCTAATTTTATATTCGTCTCCGTACCTCAGCAGGATAGAGGGTCCGCCTCCTAAGGTGACGTAGAAACATAACCCTTTGAAAAAAAGGTGATAGGTCAGTAGTCAAAAATTTTATAAATGTCTCTGTAGCTCAGTGGATAGAGCACTCGCCTCCTAAGCGAGGGGTCGGACGTTCAAATCGTCTCAGGGACGCCAGAAATAACGCCGAGAATCTTGTAAAATCAAGGTTTCCGGCTTTTTATATTTTCCGAGAGTTTTTGAACTCATAGCAATTTGCGATTAGCAGGAGCGATTTCTGCTAATGAGATTAGACCATAGAGGAGTTGAACTCTGACTTTTCAGCACAAATTAGCTTACTAATGATTAGCAGGATTTTTTCAAAGTTTGCTAATGAAAACAGTTCTCCTGCTAATTTGCCGAAAAATCGTGCTAAAAACCTTGCTAATTTGAAAGGCGATTGTTGCCTGTAAAAAGACCTGATTTATGGGGCTAAATAATTTCAAACACTACACATTTGAACTGCGTTTCATTTCCATATACAATGAAATCATAAGGAGGTGGCGAGTATGAAAGACCCGACATACCATCTATATTTGGATAGCCATGAGAGAAAGATTGCAGTACATAGCCTTGTGGAGTTGAAAAACCAACTCATTCAGCAAGGCAGATATACCGACTGCATTGATGAACTGATATTTAAGATGGCAAATGCTCTGTGAAGAAATTGAAAGTGGATAGAAAAATTTACGGAAAGATGTTATAATAGGCTGAAACAAATCAGAATTTGCAAAGGAGAGCGCAATGAGAAAAGTATGGCTTATTACAGGTGGAGCAAAAGGAATGGGATATGCTGTAGCAATGGAAGCTTTGAAAAACGGTGATTCTGTTATCGCTACTACTCGTAAAGAGAATGATTTTGTTGCACCAACCGAATATAAAGACCAAATTCTTAATTTGAAATTAGATGTTACGGATAAGGATGAAAAAGCGTTTGCTGATGTTGCTGAAGCGGGAGTGAAAAAGTTTGGAAAAATTGATATCCTTTTGAACAATGCTGGTCGAGGAAGGATAACATTCTTTGAAGAGACAAGCGAAGAAAATATGCGTCAGCTATTTGAGACAAACCTCTTTGGAATGATGAAAATGACTAAAGCAGTTCTTCCAATTATGAGAAAGCAAAGAAGTGGACACATCATCAATGTTTCTTCTACAGCATCTTTTTCTCCCGGACCAGTTTTGTACCATACAAGCAAGTTTGCAGTGACAGGATTTTCTACGTCTCTTGCCTTTGAAGTAGCACCATTTGGTATTAAGGTTACAAATGCTGTACCAGGTATGTTTGGGACGAATTTTTATAATAAGAATGTGTGGGGAACGAATCCAGATAATGTTATAGAAGATTATAATGAGTCAAGATGGCAGGATTCATTTACAGAAAATGTATCAAATATGCAGTTTGGAGATTTAGACTTACTTGCAAAAAGAATTGTGGAAGTAGTATCTATGGATAATCCACCATCGATGTTACCACTTGGAGATGATGCTCCAACAGTAATTGAAGGTTGGTGTGAGTCTATACAGAAGGATATAAATAAATTATAGTGACTCAGTTTCATAAACAAATTCAAATTTATCTTTGAGACCTACTTTAAAATATAATAATGATTTACATAGCCGATTGGTATAACAGCCAGTCGGCTTTTTTCATGACCTTTTTTACATAGCCACCCTGATAAGGTGGCTAAATTTATGCGAAAGGAGGACGCTACTATGTCAAATTGCAAAGTAATTGCTCTGACCAATCAGAAAGGTGGTGTCGGCAAAACCACCACAGCGGTCAATCTGGGAGTGGGTCTGGCAAAGCAAGGCAACAAGGTTTTACTTGTCGATGCTGATGCACAGGCAAATCTGACAATGGCATTAGGCTATGCCAAACCAGACAATATTCCCGTTACGCTCTCTACCATTATGCAGGACATCATGGACGATAAATCCGTTGATGTTCAAGCAGCTATCCTGCACCACAATGAGGGTGTTGACCTGCTCCCGTCTAACATTGAGCTGTCAGGTCTTGAGGTAAGGCTTATCAATGCCATCAGTCGTGAGAGCATTCTGAAAACTGGCATCAATGAGGTTAAGAAGAATTATGACTACGTTCTGATAGACTGTAATTATTGGTTACAGTGCCGGAAGGAACAAAGATTCTGTGCTGGTAAGCAAGGCTTTTTCCAAGGTTAATGTCAATCTGGACAAAATACAGATATTTCATACAGACCGTGGAAATGGGTTTAAAAACAAAATTCTGGATGAAACGCTTGAAGCCTTTCATATCCGCCGTTCTCTGAGTATGAAAGGATGTCCCTATGACAATGCAGTGGCAGAAGCTACGTTTAAAATTATCATTTGACCTAAATGATATGACACCAGCTAATCGTGACAAGTGTATGCACTCTTCTCGTAAGTGGTATTTAAAAATTGAAGGATTGTATCGAGATTTTATAGAAAAAGATGCTCTTAAGAAAGGATACCAACTAAGTCAGGACTACGGTATGAGATTGACAATAAAGGACCCAACAGGAAAAGCACCGATTTATAATGAAGTCGCACAACAATTGACATACCTTAACTTCATACATCATGATGTTTACGTAAAAAATCAGGTTCATGTTACAAGTGCTTTAGAAGATGATAATGAGAAAACTGAAATTTAGTACAAGTTAGTTTACAACGGACACTTTCACCAGAGATTCTGTAAACCTCCAAACGGGTGTAAGAGAATCACAACAGTTTGGAGGTACTTTTATGCCAAAGAGAACAAGGAACGAATTACCACAAGAACTGTCCTTGCATAACTATCAATATATTTTATATCGGTTTTTAATGTTTATTCAACCCTTTCCTTTTACGCAATACGGCAAGAACAGCCAGTCCCAGTGCCGATGCACCAGACACCGTCCATAGAACTGCATTGCTGTTGTCACTCGTCTTAGGGTTGTAACTCACCTTACGGATGACCTGTGGAGAACTACTTTTGTAAACCTTTACTGAAGGCTTTTTATTTCCTGGCTTACTAACATCTTTATTGTCCTTGTCATCTTTATCGGCATCAGTTCCTTTATCTTCTTTATTGTCCTTGTCATCTTTATCAGCATCAGTTCCTTTATCTTCTTTTTCCCATGCAGCCCAGAGGGTTATGTTGTAATCCGCAACCGTATCTTTATCAAAATCCCAAAATAATGGTTTATTATCTCCCTCGAAAGCATAAGCCCATCCTGCAAATTGATAACCCTCCCGGGTAGGATTTTCCGGCTTTTCGGTAATCTTTCCGCCGGACGGAACGTTAGCTTTATAAAAACTATTAAAATCTGTATTTATACCGTCATTGGGGTCAAAAGCCACAAAAAAGACTTTTTCCCATACAGCCCAGAGGGTTATGTTGTAATCCGCAATCGTATCTTCATCAAAATCCCAGAATAATGGTTTATTATCTCCCTCGAAAGCATAAGCCCATCCTGCAAATTGATAACCCTCCCGGGTAGGATTTTCCGGCTTTTCGGTAATCTTTCCGCCGGACGGAACGTTAGCTTTATAAAAACTATTAAAATCTGTATTTATACCGTCATTGGGGTCAAAAGCCACAAGAAAGACTTTTTCCCATACAGCCCAGAGGGTTATGTTGTAATCCGCAATCGTATCTTCATCAAAATCCCAGAATAATGGTTTATTATCTCCCTCGAAAGCATAAGCCCATCCTGCAAATTGATAACCCTCCCGGGTAGGATTTTCCGGCTTTTCGGTAATCTTTCCGCCGGACGGAACGTTAGCTTTATAAAAACTATTATAATCTGTATTTATACCGTCATTGGGGTCAAAAGCCACAAGAAAGACTTTTTCCCATACAGCCCAGAGGGTTATGTTGTAATCCGCAACCGTATCTTCATCAAAATCCCAGAATAATGGTTTATTATCTCCCTCAAAAACATAAGCCCATCCCGCAAATTGATAACCCTCCCGGGTGGGATTTTCCGGCTTTTCGGTAATCTTTCCACCGGACGGAACGTTAACGTTGTAAAAACTATTATAATCCTCAGTTTCACCATCATTGGGGTTAAAAGTTACGATCACTTTCTGTGGCTCCGTATTACTGCGGACTTCAGCATCCTTAATATCTGTTTGAGCAGCTTCATTAGGCAAAATAGTTTCTTCTAAAACAACTTCATCATCTGCGCCTGTAATTTCTCCGGTAATACTTTCTTCCTCCGGACAAATAGTTTCATTAGCCGGTTCCTCTGCGGCCAATACCTGCACCGGTAATGTTACACAGAAAATCATAATTGTTATAAAAACATACAGTAGTTTTGACATACGGTCCCTTTTGTGTAGCTTGATTTTCATATTCTCCTCCCTGAATTCAATCTGCCTTGTCTATGTTTCTACATCATTATACACATCAGATAAAGAAAAAAAACAAATACTTTTTATTACCTTTTTACAAGGAGATACTTGGAGAAAAGCACATAAACAGGAGAATTCTGGTTTATCCAAAATTCTCCTGTTTTTGAAAGGCAATTGTTACATGACTACTTTATGAATGCAATTATTTTTTGTATCCGCACTTGGGGCATACGCCGTTTTCATCTAAAGCAATACCACACAGAGGACAACGGTCAATCTGATTTTCGGTTTCAAATTCTTCAGAAGCTGCATTATCACCGCTGGTGAAGGTGAGTTTTGCAATATTCAGCTTATCCTTCAGCAAGTCATAAACAATCTTGATCATTCCTTCAACAGTCATTGTCTCCTTTGTAACCACCAAACGACATTCTGGATATGCGATTGCAAGCTCTGTCTTAAAAGCAGGTCCTTTCATTTGATTGGTCGGTGCACCGTTCTTAATGCCCTGCTTTTCGTAAACATCAAGAATTGCAGGCAGCAGAGGATCATCCTCTCGAAGAACCAGTGCATGATCAAAATTCTTCAAGACGCCCCATGCGGTCTTCTTAATTTCATTACATGGAAAGACCATATTAACACCCATATTAACAGAATCCTTTACCTCAATTGTCAGGGTACCTGTGTGGCCGTGCAAATACTGTGCTTCTCCTTTAAATCCATAGAACCTGTGTGCATACTGCAATTCTAATGTTGTAATGCTTCTCATAAACTATTCTCCTTTTTTATATAATTTACGGGGTGTTTCTATGCTCCCGTATAAGCACGAAATAATGTTATACCTGGTCGCCTGCATCATAATAGCTTATTACTGCAGTCCCTGCATATACCTTTAAAAACGATATCATGTCCGGTAAATAGGAACCCGTGAGCATCCCGGATAGATTTCTCAATATCTTTCATATATTCCATGTCAACATCAAAAACACGGCCACATTTTACACATCTTGCATGATAGTGTTCACTGCAGATATGGTCATAACGGTCAGCTCCACCGGGAAATTCCCTTTTACAAATTTTCCCCATTTCACAAAGCCGCTGCAGGTTCCGATACACGGTTGCTTTACTGATGTGTGGGTGTTCATGAATGAGTGTTTCATATATCTCATCTGCAGTTGCATGGCAGCCGAGCTGATTTACAGTCTCAAGAACTAAATCACATTGAATGGTTTTGCGTCTGATCATAATATAGCCTCTTTATAATAATTGTTCCTTATTAGTATTGTATATCAATAAAGTTCTTGTGTCAAGAGAGAAACACAATTATAAATAGATTTGGCAAGTACCAGACATCTTTATTCTTTAGACCCGGCAAAGTAAGTACCGATAATCATAATTACCAATGCAATTACAAATGAGACGGATGGAACTTCGCGAAAAAGAATCAGAGACAATAAAACGCCGATAAACGGGGAAAGTGCATAAAATGTGCTTGTTCTTGCGGCACCAAGCTCCCGTTGAGCATAGATGTAGAAGAGAATACTAAGTCCGAAAGAAACAAATCCAACAAAAAGAGCCGGAAATATGTACCTGGCATCTGAAAGCCGTTCTCCCAGAATCAAAGAAATCATCATGGATCCGGTCCCACAGCCGAAACCTTTGATAACGACAATTTCCAGCGGATCCTTATCTGAAATCATTCTGGTAAAATTATTTTCAAATCCCCAGCATATACAAGAAAGCAGTATAAAAAGTGATCCAAAAGAAAGTGTAAGACAAGCGGTATCTCCCACAGAGATTATCATACTGGCTAAGGATACAAGACCGACAGCGATCCATAACCGTATGGATATAAATTCTTTGAAGACCATAAAGGCGATGACAGAGGTTGCTGCAATTTCGAAATTATTTAGTAATGAGGCATTTGCAGCTGAAGTCATGGATAAACCGATCATTTGGAAGATAGAAGCTGCTATGTCAAGCATAACCATGCCTACGGTATAGGGCAGCTCTTTTTTGGTAAGTGGGGATTCCGTTTGCTTTTTTCCATATTTCTGTTGAACGAATCGAATAAGAGAAAGACCAATACCTGCTCCAAGGTATAAAAACGCAGCCATCATGACAGCGGGAACTTTTGTGAGCAGCAATTTTGAAACAGGAGAATTAAGTGCGTATAATGCAGCTGCGAAAATTGCACATATAGCTGCTGTTCTTTTATTTTGTCTGGATTTCATAAACCGCCTCCTTCATATCCCCCATGGGGGGATATGAAGAGTATAACATAGCGTACCAGTGAATTCAATTGTGCATATACTTGCTGTCATTCCCACAATGTGATATCTTATAGTGGAGAAAAGCAAAGGGAGTGGAATATAATTTTGACTTATGAATTTTTAAAGAATTTTCATAAAAGGGCAGAGATTGTTGCAATCGTAGCCTTTCTGACAGAGCGGGTATCCAGGAAACAGAAACTCAGGGAGTATCACATAAACGGATCAGAAGCGGTGAATCTGGTCATGTTGGTGCTTTTGTTTATAATGGAGAAATCTCTGATAGAAGAGACCTGTACAAAGCAGGATCTTGCGGGTTTTATCAGAAGAATGGATGCTGAATATCTGCATAAGAATCTACAGGATGAGGAATATCAGGATATAACAGACTGCCTGATTAAGGAGTGTCTGCAAAATGCCGGTGTTCCTTATTATTTTATTACATATAATTTTGAATCCCAAAAAGAAGAAAAGATTCATGTTAAATTAATTGATGACAAAAGGATTTCTCTTGGTGGTGATTCGGTCTATTCTTACTATATGACGCCTCAGGGGTATAAGTTTATGTTTAATACTCTGGAAATCGAAGAGGCCATGCAGATTTCCATTGAGCAGTTCAAGTTAAGCCTGTCTATCAAAAAGCGAAATTTCACGGATGCCAGAAACAGCGTGGATAATTTGTTTCATTTGAGTAAAACCCAGATACAGAAAATTAACTACTTTATCAAAAAAGTCAAGGAAGATATAGGGAATGCCGGTATTGACGAATATGAGAAAATTTATAACAGTACCTTTGACACGTTGGAGGAACAAAAAAGCGGATATGACAGCTTGTATGAATTGATTGCAACAGTGGAACAATCCCTGGAGGAAAGCGATGACAAGTGTTCTCCGAACGTGATGGAACAGGAGCGGGAGAATCTGTTTTATATCCGGAGCCGCCTTAAAATGATTATTACGGAACAGTCCAGACTCCTTTTAAAACAACAGGAGCTTCAAAAAATATATAATGAGGCAGTTGATGAGCTTTTGTTTATAGGATTTGAGAATCGTATGAACTTTGAAGAGGCAGTAGTGAATAGATTGGAAGAAGATATTACCTTAAGCAATCCATTGATTAAAGTATTGAGGCCTTTATTCAAGCCCTCGGTAAATCAGTATTTTAATTTTGGGAAGGTTCTTAAGGAGCAGAAAATCCAAAGTGGAGAGACATCCAACGAGGGTAGTGGTATTCTGATGTCGGACAAGTATTTCAGTAAGCTGGAAAGTGAAAATGATAAAAAGATACGCGATAGAAATGAAAAGTATCTGGATATATTTGAGATGATCTGCAAATATACAGCTGCGGCGGGAAAAGAACTGACGCTTAAGCAACTGCTTGAAGCCGTAGGCGAGGAGTACGGGAAACTGGTGCCTGAGATCAGAATTCTTACGAATGTTTTGCTCAACTTAAGCTCGCAAAAAGAAATTGATTTTATACTGATTAAACAGCAAAAGAATAGGACCTTATTTAATCCCTCAGAAGAGTTTGATGTAAAATACTGTGTTTTAAGGCTTATTGGCAGAAACAGTATCTACAAAAATATAAAGAAACTTACAATTCAGGTATTTCCAAAAGAGCAGATTTTTATTCCGGAACGTGCGATGGAACATGGGTCAGCTATGGAAATCACTATGGGACTTCACTGTCCGAATCTGTTGTTTAAAATGGAGGTAGAGGATTTTGAATGAAGCAAATCTGAGTAAAGCCATGAGAATCTATTATTTTCTGCTGAAAGAAGGAGAACTCAGCTATGAAAATAATAAGGAATTTTATATGGATTACTCTGACAGTGAAGTGCGGGAACTGTTGGAGATCCTTGCGAAAGAAAGCGATGTTTCCATCGAGCGTTTTAATCAGGTGGTTTATTTGATTCCCCATGAGGAGAACGATGTAATTGGTATCAAAGATATGAAGCTGCAAAAGGTCATTAGCTATGATGCCAGAAAGGTAGACTTTTATCTTTCCCAATATATTATCACAATCTTGATTATGACGTTTTTCAGCGGTAAAGGAAGTTTTGTAAAATCCAGAGACTTTATCAGGGTTGGAGATTTGGAAACAATTGTAAGTGAACGTCTTACCTTTGCCGCCCGTAAAAAAAATATTGAGCGGGAACAGGAAGAGGCAAAGTTTAATATTACTACGATGTACGAACAGTGGAGTGCTCTTCCAATTGATGAGCCGGGGAAGAGGAAGACAAAATATGGGTATTTGCGCAGTGTTTGTGCATTTATGGAAAAGCAGGATCTGCTGATTTATGATAAGGCAGAGGAGGAGGCCAGGCCCACAGTAAAATTCACCAATCTTATGATGTATCATTTCCTGGATGGGGAGAGAATTGAAATTATTGAGAAATTACTGGAAAGATAAGGATGATAAGGAGACACAATGGCAAAGATCGGAAAGATAAGAATTATTAATTTTGTATATAACGAAAACAGGCATATCTACGATCAGACTTTTGATTTTGCTGATGGCGAGGACGCCTTGCTGAACCTGCAAAACGGTGGAGGGAAGACGGTTCTGGTGCAGATGATGATGCAGCCGATGGTGCCAAAGTTAAAGTTGAAGGATCGAAATTTCAAAAGCTATTTTACAAACGTTAAATCGCCTTGTTATATTATGATCGAATGGATATTGGACGGACAGTCAAAGCGTGTTATGACGGGAATAGGCGTCAAAAGGGTTCTCAGCAGAAACACCGAAGAGGAGGATGAAAGGCTGAAAGTGGTTACCTTTCTTTCTGAGTATGAGGAGGGCGGCAGATTTGATATCCGAAATATTGAATTATTGGAGGAAGAAAAAGGTGTTGTAAGGCTGATTGAGTTTGATAAGGTAATTAAAAGTCTTTCCAATGCGGAAAAAGAAGGACAGAAGGTATGGCTTTACCGATGGGAACTGCCGGATGATAAAAGAGAGTATAACCGAAGACTGCTTGCATATCAGATTCATGCATTTGAGTGGAAAAATCTGATGGTAAAAATCAACGAATCAGAGGCAGGGCTGAATTCTTTTTTCAATGACTGCAAAACAAGTAATGCGCTGATTAAGAAATGGTTTCTTCCAACAATTGAGGATCAGTTAAATCAGGATGGAAGCTTTATCGAGAATATCAGAGAATTGATCAAGAATCATGCTGTTTCCCGGCTGAGGAATGAAGCTATGGTAAAAGAACGGGTGGTTTTTGAAAACTTCCGGACAAGGTCTGAACCTCTGATAGAAGCATTGGAAAAACAGGAAAATTCTTTTCAGCTGAACAGAATCTGTAAAGAGAAACTTGGAAATGCAGGAGAGGCGGTGAAGAGACAGCTGCATATGCAGCTTGCATCAGAAAAGCGCCTGCTGCATGAAACGGATCAAATGAAAGAAGCATTTAATTATCTGGAATATGAAAGGTTGTCCGGGGAATATCATAAGGTCAATAAAGAACTCGGGGAGCTGGAAAAGCATCAGGAAGATCTTGCGCATGCACTTAATAGTCAGAAGGAAAAAGCTCATAGATTGGAGTATCAAAAGAAAGTGATGCTGGGGCTTTCCTGCCGGGAGGAATTAAAGGAGCTGGGCAGCAGGATTACCGGATTCGAGACGGAGCTGGAAAAGGAGAACCTGAAGCAGGAGGACCAAAAAGAAATTATTTTAGATATTTCATTTTCCCTGAAAGAGATTTATGGGGAGAGGGGAAAAAGTCTAAGAGATTTAAAAGAGCTGGAAGAAGGACTGTTAAAAGAGGCAGGAGACAGGCAAATCGACAACAAAAACAAGAGAAAAGACCAAAAAGAAAAGGTCAAGGTTCTGCAAAAAGAACGGATTGATGTTCTAAGCCGTATCAAAGCATATAAAGAAAGGGAAAAGGAATTACTGGTATCTTATCCGGAAATTAATCTACGCTCCCGAAAAGGGGGAGATACTTTCCTTGATCCAACGGTCATAGAAGAGAAGTTCAGACAGGAAAAGGAAGAATGCCGGCAGCAGATAGAGGAACTCAAGGAGCAGGCAGAACGTCTCAGCCAAAACCTGAACGTGGCACAACAGGAATTACAGGAATGCACAAAAAGGCGGGAGACACTCGCTGTGGAAAAGAGTCAGTCGGAGAATGCACTTCAGGTCTTTAAGGATAAGAAAAACCAGATGGAAAAAATCCTCCGGGGATACCAATTAACGGAGGATGCTTTATATGACAGAGAGAAAGTCTTAAGTATACTGCAAGGGGAAGCCGAAAGGTACAGTCACCTGATTCAGGAAATGACACTGGATAATTCAATACTTAGGAAGCAGCAAAAGCAATACGAATCGGAGCGCATAGCAGAGTTGCCGGAGGAAGTTGTAAAGGTTCTGGAAGAACATGGTATCTATGCGGAGCACGGGTACGAGTGGATTAAAAATCTTGACTGTGACAGATATGAAAAGGTCAAACTTTTAAAAAACAACCCATTTTTGTCTGTTTCCTTAATTTTGTCCCGTAAAGATATGGATAAAATCAGGAGCCTGGAATTCCAAGGAGCTCTTCCGTCCTTTTTACCTCTGATTGAAAAAGAGAAGTTGGCGGATTCTCTGGCTGTTAAATCCGGGAAACATGTTTACCGTCTGGGGGAGTCCGAATTCCTAGTTACATATGATGACCGGCTGCTGAACAAAAATTTTCTGAAAGAGCTTATGGAAGAAATCAACTTAAAAATAAGGAAAAATGATGAGGTCTGCTTATCGGCAAGGGAATCCTTAAAGCATACGGAGATTGCAATTCTAAAGGCGGAGAGTTTTACTTATACAAGGGAGGAAGCCGAAAGAATCTTCCGAGCCCATGATAAGGCCGAAGAGATCCTGCAATCCAATGAGCAAAGCATTATGGAGCTGGAAATTGAAATCAATAAGCTCAAAAAACAGCTCTCAGAGAAGGAAATAAAGAGGTGGGGAATTGAAAATCAACAGGGGATCTTGTTACGAAGAAATGAAGAAGTGTCGGTATTCCTGAAAAGGACAGAGGAAATCAGAGGAGCCAGGGAGAAGAAACAGCAGTTGGAGAAGCAGGAAGAAGAGATGCTCCGTCAGATAGGAGAGATCGAGGATGTCCTGGAAAAAATCTCGGAAGAAATTCATGAAAAAGAAGAGATCTTAAGAAACAGAAATACAGATATTGAGAATAACAAAAAACAATATCTCAGATATCAGGATGCGAAACCGGCGGGAAGATTTTACGAGGAACCGGAGAAGCTGGAAGCCAGGTTAAAAGTCCTGACTTCTGAAAGCGACGGAAAAATCCGGAATCTGCAGGATATACTGGAGGATTACAGACGCAGACGGGAAGAGAAGCAAAAAGAGCTTATGCAGCTGTATGTCAGGGACGAGGATTACGAGGGCAGGGAATATAGTGCTTCACTGCTCGACAAAATAACAAAAGAGCAGGGGGAATCAGAGCAGATAGAGGCTGAGTTAAAAGGGGAGCTTGACACTGTGCGTATTGCTGCTGCCGGTAAAAATTCAGATGTAAAATATGCGCTTAGGATGATAACAGACCGATGTGGCCGAGACAAGGCACTCAACCCGGAGGCAGTCAGAAGTCTGGATTTTGAGGCGGAAAAGAAAAGCTGTAAGGATGCATTGAAGAAACTGGAAAAGGAACTGCTTGTACTGAAAAAGGATACAGGGGAGCTGAATAAGATGCTCTTTACTCTGGAAGAGTTCCGCAGCTTTGCGGAAGAAGACAAAGAAGGATTTCCATTACCCGAGGATTTGCAGGAATGGGTAAAGGAGCAGCTGCAGATGGAAAAGCATACGGCGGAGAAGATACGGATACAAAGAGATAGCCTGTCTTCCGTCTACATGGAACTGGAGACGGAGTTCACGGTTAAAAGTGAGATGTTTAAGGTTCTCTTTGGCTCTATTCTGGCAGGGGAAAAAAGATACCAGCCGGAGCTTGCAAAGCATGCTTTTTCCAGGGTGTATATGCAGATTGACAGAAAGCTTGCGCAGCATTCCATCGATTTGAAGAAGATGGATGACATGGAAAAAAGTATTCTTGATAATACGCTGAGCTATCTGAAAAATGTATATGATGAGCTGAACAGTATTGACCGGAACTCAGTCATTGATCTTGATGGACGCAGATGTAAGATGCTTTTAATTGATCTGCCCCCAAAAGACAGTCTGGACACGTTGGCATTAAAGGAGTACTTGAAAGAAACTATCTTAAAGTGCGAGAACTTGTTCAGGCAGGAAAAGTCCGCCGAGAACCTGCTGTTGAATGAAATTAATTCCTATGCCCTGTTTGATCGGTTTGCAGGTATTAACAAAGTTCACATAAATCTGATGAAAATAGAGCCGAACCGATTGAGAAAGAAGAGCTGGCGCCAGGTGATTGAAGAAACCTCAGGAGGAGAAAAGTTTGTCAGTGCTTTTGTTGTATTTATATCTTTGCTGACTTATATGCGTGGAGAAGTTATGCCGGGGAATTTAAGTCAGAGTAAGGTTCTGATTATGGATAATCCCTTTGGTCCCATTACCTCGGAACATTTGCTGAAACCATTGTTTGAAATTTCCAGGAAGTATAATACCCAGATGATATGTCTTACAGATTTAAAAGAACATACAATTTATGACCGTTTTAATCTCATCTATTCACTGAGTATTGAGCGGGAGGTGGGGAGAGATGAGGAGTACATTGAGCAGCGGACTGTTAAGAGAGAGATTCCCGGGGAGGAACAGGAAGCAATATCGGCATCTCTCTTTCGGATTGATGATCTGTCACGATTTGAGAGAGTTAATTAAGAGGTGGAAAAGTGGGGAAAAAGCTGATTAATTTTCATGATACCCTATTCTATAAGGGTGCAGGAGCTTCATACGGTAAACTGCTCATTAACCTCGGTATGAATATCATTTACCCAGATGAAGACGGTGAGATGAGCCTGGAACTGTCGGCCGGGCTGGATAAGAGGTACCGAATAACGGATCTGAGGGGGTTTCTCCATAATTTCGAACAGGGGAAGCCCTGGTGTTTCAGCAAAAATTTTATATTTGAGCCGGATAGAATGTATTTTTCCATGGAAGACAGGAGATTGCTGGAGTTCCTCCATGATATAAAGAGAACCGAAGAGAACCATGAGGAAGTCTCTTGCTTTTTTGGAGGCAGGGTGTGCATAGGGGAACCCTACCGGATTCGCTTTCTGGACTTGCTATGGCAGGCCAGGAATGTATTGCATGCTGTAATAGGGGGAAAGAGGCTGTACATCAAACAAGACATAAATCCGGAACTATCGGTTGCGCAGGAAAAAGAGGGAAGCATCCTAACAGTGAACTATTCTGCCGATGACGACTTTGAACCAATGGTTTCCGATTACAGTTATCTGTTTTTTTCGAAAACAAATTGTCTGGTGTATTTATCGCAGAATCGGCGGGAGCTTTTTCGGCAGCTCTATCCCTATAAAAATGAGTCATGCAGAATCAGATTTCAAATTGACGCAGACGATTTGAAGCTTTTTCGTAAGAACTTTCTCGAGGTATATGGAAAAGATATAAATATTTCATTAGACCATGAAACCAGAAAAAAACTTGAAAATATCAGGCTGGTCAGTAGGGTTTACTTTGATACAACCGTAGGAGGAATCATCTCAAAGGTGGAGTTTTGTTATGGAAAGAAGATTTTCAATCCGCTGAATCCACAGGAAAATGACAAAAGATTACGGGAATACGACAGTGAGAGGACTGTTACATCACAGATGAATGCTCTGGGTTTTCGCACCATGGGAAAACTTTATTTTCTGGATGAGGTAGATAAAATCGTGCATTTACTGACCGATAATTTGACCAGTTTGAAAAAGATTGCTGAGATTTATTATTCTCAGGACTTTAAGAAACTGTATGTAAAAAGTCCTGAGATGGCAGGGATTTCCCTTTCGGAAGACGGATCCGTCATTCATATGAATATTAATCTGGAAAACGTAAGTGATGAGGAGCTGGTGGAACTTCTGAATGCAATTAAAGCCGGAAAAAAATATTTTCGTTTGAGAAATGGCTCCATAGTCAACCTGAACGCTGCCGACAGCGGAAGATTTATTGACTTAATTAATGGACTGGGAATTGACAGTGATTCCATTCATGACGGTATATTCGAGGTTCCATCGAACCGCTGTCTGTATCTGGAAAATTACCGAAAGGAAAAGGGGCTTTCCGATGTTACGGTGGATGCACGGTTCGGCGGATTAATCCGGACTTTGTCAGGTGCATGCAGGGATAAAGACGAGAAACTGTTTCCCGGGCATCTGGAAGGGGTACTCAGGGAATATCAGATTCAGGGTGTGCGGTGGATGAAGAAATTAGCTTCTTATTCCTTTGGAGGTATATTAGCCGATGAGATGGGTCTTGGGAAAACGCTTCAGGTTCTGGCATTTCTGGCGGGGGAGGGGAAGAAAGGCATACCGAGTCTGGTAGTTGCCCCCACGTCGCTTCTTTATAACTGGAAGCAGGAGGCAGCCAGGTTCCTGCCGGAACTTAAGGTTCTTTTAATTGAAGGGTCGGGAGAAAGAAGGAGACAGCTTCTCTCTTCCTGCCTGCACTATGATTTGCTTGTAACGTCTTATACGACCCTTAAGAATGATATAGAGACATATGAAGGGATGGAATTCTCCTATGTTTTTGTGGATGAGGCACAAAATATCAAGAATCCCGAAACACTGAATGCGGGAAGTGTAAAAAAGCTGGATGCCGGATGCTGTTTTGCAATTACGGGTACACCAATAGAAAACCGCCTTCAGGAGCTTTGGTCTATCTTCGATTTTCTTATGCCGGGCTATCTCTTTTCAAGAGAAAAATTTCGAAAAGTCTATGAAGAACCGATTATGCAGGGGAAGGACGAAGGGCGGCATACAGAATTGTCTGAAGCAGTCAGACCCTTTATCTTAAGAAGAATGAAAAAGGAAGTCCTAACGGAACTTCCCGCATTGACCCAGACGAATTGTCTGACCGGGATGACGGAAAGCCAGAAGAAGTTGTATGCGGCCTGCTATAAGGATTTCAAAAGAGAGTTAAAGATTAAAATTGATCAATATGGAATAGAGCGGAGCCATATAGAGATATTAGCTGCTCTGACGAGATTAAGGCAGATCTGTGCCCATCCTGCCACATTCCTGGATAATTACAAGGGAGGAAGCGGTAAACTTGACTTTGCCATGGATATTATAGAAGAATCAGTGAGCAACGGACATAGTGTTCTGGTTTTTTCACAGTTTACCAGACTGTTGAAAATTATTGAGGCAGAGCTGATACGAAATCACGTAAATTATTACTATCTGGATGGAACGATGAAGGCGGAAGACCGGGCAATAGAGATTGATAATTTTAACAGTGATAAGGAAGCGGTATTTTTAATTTCCTTAAAAGCCGGAGGAACCGGAATTAATCTCACCAAAGCGGATATCGTCATTCAGTTTGATCCATGGTGGAATCCGGCAGTTGAATCTCAGGCCAGCGCAAGAGCCCATCGAATGGGTCAGAAAAATCCAGTACAGGTGTATCACCTGCTGACACAGGGAACCATTGAAGAGAAAATCTCCGATTTGCAGGAGCGTAAAAAAGAGCTCATTGGAAGTATACTGGAGCCGAAAAAAGGATTTACGGGAGGGCTGGACGAGGAGGATATAAGAAGTCTGCTGGATATACGAACAATCAAATAATGGGAGAAAGATAGCGATGAATATGCAACGCTTGAACAAGCCTTATACAGAAGGCTTAACAGAACAGGAAGTATTACAAAGACAAAAACAGGGGCTGGAAAACACGCCGCCTGAAAATATTACGAAAACGACGAGACAGATTATAAAGGATCATGTGTTTACAGTATTCAATGCCTTTAATCTGGCAATCGGAATCTGCCTTGCGCTTGTGGGTGCATGGGTGAATATGATATATCTGCTAATTATCCTGGCTAATATACTAATTGGTATTTTGCAGGAAATTCATGCGAAGGGGTTGGTAGAAAAGCTTTCTCTGATCGCTGCGCCGAAGGCAGTTGTGATTCGTTCTGGGGGGGAAAGTGAAATAAAGGTAGAAAATCTTGTCCTGGATGACATTACCGTACTTCGTTTGGGAAAACAAATTTGCGCCGATTCGGTTGTGGTGCATGGAGAAATTGAAGTGAATGAGTCACTTCTTACAGGAGAGTCGGAAGTAATTGTAAAAAAGCCGGGCGATACACTGCTTTCGGGCAGCTTTGTTGTCAGCGGAGAATGCCACGCCCGGGTGGAACATATAGGTGCCGATAATTTTATTTCCAAACTGGCGCTGGGTGCAAAAAAACATAAAAAGATTACCTCCGAATTGCTGCGTTCCATGAGAAAAGTTACAAAATTTACAGGCTTTTTTATTCTGCCGGTAGGAATTATCCTATTTCTTCAGGCGTATTTTATAAGAGCAAATTCGATTACACTTTCTGTAGTACTGACCGCTGCCGCACTGCTGGGTATGCTGCCAAAAGGGCTTGTCTTAATGATAAGCGTTTCACTTGCTGCCGGAGTAATTAAACTCTCAAAAAAGAATATCTTAGTGCAGGAAATGCATTGTATTGAAACACTTGCGAATGTGGATCTTCTGTGTCTTGACAAAACAGGGACTTTAACAGAGGGTAAAATGCGGGTCAACACAATTCTTCCGATTGGGAAAAATGTAATGCCGGTTTCACTGGAAGATGCAGTAAGCTATTTTACAGATACTATGGGTGACAGCAATGCCACCTTTGCTGCCCTAAAGGAACATTTCCCCACTGCAAAATCGCCATACAAGGTTTTACACAAAGTTCAGTTCTCCTCTGAGCGAAAGTGGAGTGGGGTCACATTTGAAAATTTAGGGACGATTGTGATGGGAGCTCCCGAACTTTTATCTTCCTCCGGCTCTATGCTGCCGGAAAATATCAAAGTGGAGCAGCAGGAGGGGAATCGTGTGCTATATATTGGATATACACGGGAATCACTTAAGACGGACAGCATTCCTGCTGTTAAACTGGTTGCGGCAGTGAGCTTTTGCGATCCGATTCGGGAAAATGCGAAGAAAACACTTGGCTTTTTTAAAAAGGAAGGTGTCGCAGTTAAGATTATTTCCGGCGATAATCCGTTGACTGTATCAAGTATTGCGCGGCAGGCAGGTCTTAAGGAATATGCTTCGTATATTGATATGACGTCTGTTCACACAAGTGACGAGATTACAGAGGCAGCGGGTAAATATACAATTTTCGGACGTGTTACGCCAAACCAGAAAAAAGAACTGGTAAAGGCACTTAAGGAGCAGGGACATACCGTGGCAATGACGGGAGACGGTGTGAATGATGTGCTTGCACTCAGAGAAGCGGACTGCAGCATTGCCATAGGTGCCGGAAGTGATGCAGCAAAGCAGGTATCACAACTGGTATTATTGGATTCTGATTTTTCGGATCTTCCGGAGGTTGTGATGGAGGGCAGACGTGTCATCAATAATATTACACGATCAGCGGGGGTCTTCTTTATAAAGACGATGTATTCGATGTTGCTGTCGATTATATCGATTATAACAGTCTCTCCGTTTCCCTTTATTCCAATCCAGATTACGCTGATCGATGCGGTGATAGAAGCGATGCCTGCATTCTTTTTATCCTTTGAGCCTGATGGGAAAAAACCCAGAGGAGCATTTTTGTCTAATGTAGTAAAGAAAGCATTGCCTTATTCCTTACTGATTCTGTTCTGGATTATGACCATTACCGGTCTGTTTCCGGTGATTGGCATGTCAAAAGATACGGCAAATACCATGATTTACTATTTGACTGGATTTATAACCTTGATGGCTTTGCTGGAATCCTGCAGACCCTTTCATAAAATCCGAGTATCTTTATGTGCGCTATCAGCTGTCGTGTTTTATGCAGCTACCTATTTGTTTGCTGATATTCTAAGCTTACAACGTCTGGGCATGGATGAGATTATTTTTTTCATAAGCAGCGGCATATTATGTGTGATACTTCAAAAGGTCATTGTGCGCTTCCTGGATATATTGCCGACGGCTGATCCGGCATGACGGGTATATCCGGGACATCGGAATATTCCATCGGGGTGTGGTTATATTATTTGTAACAGAAAATTTCTTAAAGGACGAGCAGAGATGAAGAAGATATTAATGTTGGGAACAGGGGGTACGATTGCCTGTAAGCGGGGAAAGGCCGGTTTAAAGCCGCTTCTCACTTCAGAGGAACTTCTTTCCTACGTGCCGGATATGGCAGGCTTATGCCGGATAGACAGTTTGCAGATACTTAATATTGACAGTACCAATATGCAGCCCGTTCACTGGCTTTTGATTGCCGAAACATTGGAAAGGCAATATGAAAACTACGATGGTTTTGTTATCTGCCATGGAACGGACACCATGGCCTACACAGCAGCGGCGCTTTCCTATCTGATCCAGAATTCCCCCAAGCCTGTTGTAATTACCGGTGCACAAAGGCCTATTGATATGGAAAATACCGACGCCCGTACCAATTTGTCAGACAGCCTGCGCTTTGCGAGCGAGGAGAAGGCACATGGGGTTAATATTGTGTTTGACGGGAAGGTTATTGCCGGTACCCGTGGGAAAAAGGAACGAAGCAAAAGCTATAATGCATTTTCCAGCATTAACTTTCCCTATATTGCTGCAATTCAGGACAATCAGGTAATTTTTTACCTGGATGATAAGGATAACTGTGTTCGTAAAGTGCAGTTTTTTCATAAAATAAATCCTCACGTGGCATTGATGAAGCTGATTCCTTCCATGGGCGCAGATGTTCTGGACTACATGGCGGAACACTATGATGCGGTAATCATTGAATCTTTTGGTGTAGGTGGCCTTCCTGCCTATGATTCCGGGGATTTTTATAAAGCTGTTGAAAAATGGACCGCACTCGGTAAAACAGTGGTCATGACGACACAGGTGACAAACGAGGGCAGCAATATGTCCATTTACGAGGTTGGACATACAATTAAAAAAGAATTTGGACTTCTGGAAGCCTATGACATGACCCTGGAAGCCACAGTGACGAAGCTTATGTGGATTCTGGGTCAGACCGGCGGGGAGAAGAACATAAGAGAAATGTTTTACAGGACGATTAACAGGGATATTTTGTGGCGGATGTAGAAAATAAAATACCATAACCGCTGCCTGGTGTTCCATCCTTTTCCAGATATTCTGCAAAAGCCCTTTTCAGGGAAGTATCTCGTGGTAAATCTGCAGGTGCTTTTCCAGCATCCTTACCAAAGATCCTCCAGGAGTCAGTAAATTCTTTACTGGTGTATCCCTGTATATAAGAAAAGTCGTCCATGAAGCTCCGTATATTTGAATGAGCAGGAAGTATTTCCTTATATCCCGGATACAGAAGCCAGGAATTGCATACAATAGGTACGGCTTTACCGGAAAAGTCCTTTTTAAAAAAATTATACGCTTTTTGGTAGGAATCCATGCGCTTCTCTTTTGAGAAAGAACCGGAAGAAGGGATGTGCATATTGATTACCTTATCTCCTTTTTTCAGGGTAAATCCATTCAGAGAATATTCATTCAGCTGAAATTCTGCATATTCATATTGCATACGTCCTAAGGCAAAACGGGCGGCCTGATAAAAAAGAGGAAACCATGTTCGTACAAAAGTACCCCATATACCATGTACCTGATGGCATTCGTTCAGCTTGTAAGTAAGGTCTGCTACAGTGTCCCAGTAAATTTCCTCTGAGATATTCTTTTCATGATAAAGTTCCAGTAATGGTTTACAGCTCAACAGTAACAGCATCATGGACATGGTATAGCTGTGAATATTCATGTCTTTTGCCAGAAAATCTGCCTGCTCAAAGGCTTTTTCAGATTGGCTATCCGTAAACACTTTGATTATAGAATCCATATGTCTGCTATATTCAGGTTTTTCCAGAATCTGTCTGTACAGTCTCTGGAAGAATTCCTGTGCTTCTTCCGGAAAGTTGATTTTATTCATAAAAGATATTAAAAATTTCTGTTCGCTCATCTGCCTGTTCTCCCTGCCCAAAGTAATGGTTCGCCCTAATCGGGTTTTGATTCTGATATTATCATAATATGGAACAAAAGATAGTACAAGCCTTTTAAGAACGAAAAGTGTAGAAAAAGATTGTAGTTTCTTCATAGAAATGTTATAATTTCACTACCAGAAAAGAATTTTATATTGACAAATGTCAGAAGAAGGGGTAAAATACGGCTCATAAAGAATCCCTAGTTTACCCATAGAGTATATGAAAGGAGCTGCCGCCATGAACCAGTTTAAAGCTATGCAGATGAATATGATCCCGATGAACAGCATGTGTATGATGATGTGCTGTATGTCAGAGTGTGCAAAAAGACGATGATGGATTTTCATTTGTATGGATAGTGCTTGGAATTGGAAGCGGCGAAAAACGCGGGATTATCAGGTCACAGGTCTGTGCAGGACTTGTGGCTTTTTGTTTTACGGGAAAGAAAGGAGACTGAAATATGCAGTCATCAGAACCGATTATACGCCTGGTCGGGCTTGGGAAATATTTTGATACTTCGAATGGTCCCATTAAGGCACTGGATGATATCAACCTGTCCATTGGGAGAGGAGAAATATATGGAATTATCGGTCTTAGCGGAGCGGGAAAGAGTACGCTGGTTCGATGCATTAACTACCTGGAGTTACCTACAGCGGGAGACGTGTTTTTTGAAAATAAAAGCCTATCCAATATGAAACCGAAGGAGCAGAGGCTGGCGAGACAGTCCATGGGCATGATTTTCCAGCAGTTTAATCTGCTAGAGCAGAGAAATGTACTTCAGAACGTCTGCTTTCCCTTGGAAATTGCCAAAAAGCCCAAGAAGGATGCTCAGAAGCGAGCGATGGAACTTCTGGAGATCGTAGGGCTTCAAGATCGGGCAAATGCTTATCCGGCTCAGTTGTCGGGGGGACAAAAGCAGAGAGTAGCCATTGCAAGGGCATTGGCGACGAATCCCAAGATTCTCCTCTGCGATGAGGCCACCAGTGCTCTGGATCCTAACACCACAAAGTCTATTCTGGATCTGCTGAGACAAATTAACAAAACCATGGGGGTTACAGTGGTAGTTATTACCCATGAGATGGCTGTAATAGAAGCTATTTGCGACAAGGTTGCTATTATTGACCAGAGCCATATTGCAGAAGAAGGTTCTGTGGCTCAGATATTTTCCAATCCGAAATCCAAAATTGGAAGGCAGCTTATCCTTGGAGATGCGGCCGGTCAGGTTATCCGGTTCAGGAATTCCAGACAGATTAGAATCTCTTTTGACGGACGTTCTTCTTTTGAACCTGTTTTGGCCAACCTTATTTTAACATGTAAGGTTCCGGTTAACATTATACATGCGGAGACAAGGGACATTAACGGAACCGCAATGGGACAGATGGTTATCCAGCTTCCTGAAAATGAAGGGGATCAAGGCAAGGTACTGAGCTACCTTCATACATCCGAAATACCATATGAGGAGGTGAAAAGTTATGACCTTTGATAACGAAACAGTACAGATGCTTCTGGTAGGAACGCTAGACTCCTTGAAGATGATATCTATCTCTTCTTTTCTGGCTTATCTGATTGGATTGCCCCTCGGCATTATCCTTACAGTTATGGATAAAGACGGTATTTATCCTGTTCCATGGATTCATAAGCCTTTAGGAATGATTGTAAATCTGATTCGTTCTATACCGTTTATTATCTTTATAGTAATGATGATTCCGGTAACGAGGGTATTGATTGGCACCTCTTTAGGGGTAAAGGGTGTAATCCCGCCCCTGACTTTAGCTTCTGCGCCCTACGTGGCCAGAGTTGTGGAATCCTCCTTCCGGGAGGTGGACAGCGGTGTGATTGAAGCAGCAAAGTCCATGGGGGCTTCTACCTTTCAGATTATATGGAAAGTCCTTCTTCCCGAGGCAAAACCATCCCTGATTACGGGAGCGGTGCTGTCCGTGACTACAATTTTAGCTTATTCTGCCATGACAGGCGCTGTAGGCGGAGGCGGACTTGGGGATATTGCTATCCGATATGGATATTACCGGTATCAGACGGAAATGATGCTTATTACGGTGATTATTCTGGTTATTATTGTTCAGATTATACAAGAAGTGGGAATGAAAATATCCAGGAGCAGTGACAAACGAATCAAGTAGGAATTGCCTGATATATCAAGGCGTTACTATAGAACAATTAACCACACAGAAGTTTTGATAAGTCCAGCGGTGTGATGTCAAGTGGGAAATGAAATAAAATCATATATTTTTGACCTATTTCTCAAAAAACAAAAAAAGTCCACCTAAGCCCTGTCGACCAAGTTAAAAAAATGAGCAGGGCCTACCCTAATCAGCAGATAGATCGCTCTATTCTGCTGGGCGATATAGGCGGTTGTCTTTCAGTAGCGTAAAGACTAACCGCACAAATTTACGGGCAGTTAATGCGAGTGCACGTTTGTGTTGATATCTGTTCACCTCTTTGTACTTTTGGTGATAAAAAGCTTTGTACTCCTTGTCGCATCTTACAAGAGAGAATGCAGCTTCACACAGATAATACTTTAAAAATCGGTTACCAGACCTGATGAGCCTTGTGTTTTGTGCTTCAAAATCACCAGACTGGTGCTGAGTCCAGGCAAGACCTGCATATTTCGCAAGCTGCGCCTGATTTTCAAAACGGTTGATATCTCCAATCTCTGCCATGATACCGGCAGAATAAACGGGACCGATTCCAGGTATAGATATCAATACGTTTTGAAGGAGTTCCATTTGAGCAGAGATTGCTTTATCGAACTCTTTGATTTGCGCTTCCAATGCCTTTATGGAGGTTATGGATATGGAAAGTACCTGATTTACAGAGTCATTTACCGTCTTGGGTAAACGGTAGGAACTCCGGGCAGCTTTCTGAATGGCTTTGGCTACCGCATCGGGATCTGGAAAGCGGTTCTTTCCTTTTTCCATGATAAAAGCGGTCAGTTCATGTAAGTCCATATATGCCAGTGCTTCTGCGGATTCAAATTCATCGTAGACAGCAAGGGCGGTCGTACTGAAGGTATCTGAAAATACCTTCTCCTGTGTCATGGTTGAATACTTCTTAAACAGCACATTCATAAACCGTTGCTTTTCTTTGATGAGGTTGCAGACGGTAAAGTATCGTGCGCGTGTGAGGTTTTGGAGAGCTTTGTAGTGATAATCTCCTATGTATACCTCTTTGTTGATTCTTCCAAAACGCAGGCAGTCAGCAATGACAAAAGAGTCCACATAATCATTCTTTGGCAGGTCATTATAAGCATCCTTAAACTTTTTAACCTGCTTGGGGTTGAGGACATGAATCTTTCTGTTAAAGGATGCAAGAGATGCATCTTCCCTTAAGAAATACACGAGATTGTCACCATAGACAGATGTTGATTCGAGACCTATGAGGACGGTGTCAAGGGACTGAGAATTTAAAGCAGAACAGATTCTTTTTACCAACTGAACAGAACCATCCTGTGAGTTAGCAACTGAGAAGTTACTATGTTTGTTACCATCAGGCAGCATAAAATAAACGACATTGGATTTGCTGCTTACATCAATTCCGACGTAAAGTGGGTTCATAAAATCACCTTCTTTCGTAGTAAGATTTCAGTGTTCAATCGGCTTGGTAAAACCCATGATCATGGAGCATCGACACCCTCGCATATAAGAATCCAGCTTAAGATGGACAGATGCGAAACCACACTGCCAGATGGTCGTCCATGTACTTAAGCAAACAGCCAGCCGGTTTGAAGCTAACTTCCATGTCAGGGGAACAGACTTATTATGAAGCAACCATTACTGGTTCAACAGGAGAAAAAAGAACTATTACCTGATTGACACTAAGACAATTATATCATGGGCTTAACTAAGCCGATTGAACAAAATTTATTTAGTTATCAAGGTACTATTAAGTATCTAAAATATATTATACGAGGAGGAAAAATTATGAAGAAATCTCTGTATTTACTCACAGCAGCAGTTTTAGCAGCAGGTGCGCTGACAGCATGCGGATCCAAGGCAGATTCCACCATAAACGGATCGGAACCTGCAGCAGAATCAAAAGCGGATTCTACGGCTGAACAATCTAAATCCGGGGAAGATTCCGCAGATTTGGAGGATATTATTGTGGGAGCTACTCCCTCACCTCATGCGGAGGTTCTGGAAGCCGTAAAGGATTTGTTAAAGGAAAAAGGATATAATCTGATAGTGAAAGAGTATACGGACTATGTACAGCCGAATCTTGCGCTTGATTCCGGAGACCTGGATGCAAATTACTTCCAGCACAAACCATATTTGGATCAATTTAACGAGGAAAATAAAACCAGTCTGGTAAGTGCGGCTGCCATTCACTATGAGCCATTTGGCATCTATGCAGGAAAGACCTCTTCTCTGGAAGAGCTTAAGGATGGAGCCAAAATTGCAGTTCCAAACGATGTTTCCAATGAAGCAAGAGCCCTTCTCTTACTGGCGGACAAAGGACTGATCGGTCTGAAGGATGGTGTAGAGATGGATGCAACGAAGAATGACATTGTAAAGAACGACAAGAACTTTGAAATTATCGAAGTTGAGGCTGCGCAGCTTCCCCGATCACTGCCAGATGTGGATGTAGCGGTCATTAATGGAAACTATGCGATTGAGGCTGGATTTAAGGTATCCGACGCTCTGGCTACAGAAGACGCAGACTCTATTGCAGCGACGACATATGCGAATATCGTAGCAGTACGCTCGGGAGAAGAGAACAGCGAGAAGACAAAAGCGCTCGTTGAAGCTCTGACCAGTGATACCGTGAAGAAGTTCATGGAAGATAAGTATGAGGGAGCTGTAGTTCCCTCCTTCTAAGAGCTAAAACCGTGATTTGATAAAGAAAATATAAGAAGCCCCATCGTTCTGGAATTTTATTGGGACGCTGGGGCTTCTACACATAGGAACAGATGTGTCCACAACCGGTTTTTGCAGCCGGCACAAGGCACATCTGTTTGTTTTTTCAGACATCCAGTTTCTTCACAACATATTTCAGGCATCCGTCTTCAAACGGACTGATAAGTCCGGCTTCTCCCACAAGATTTGTAAAGAAGTCGGAAGCGGACAGACGGCAGAGCTTCAGGTAACTTGCCCAGGCTGCCTTATAGTCCTGATCCATCCAAGCCTTGTACTGCAAGGCATTTACACCGGCAATGCAGTAGTCGATATAGTAAAGCGGGCTGTCATAGATATGGTGTTTGTTCTGCCAGAAACCGCCGTTTTCATAATAAGGGTTTCCTTCATAATTCAAGTGTGGTTTGTACTGTCTTTCCAGGTCCCGCCATGCAGCATTTCGCTGTTTTGGAGTTAAGCCGGGGTTGTCATAACAGATATCCTGAAATTCATCTACCATCGTGCCATAAGGAATAAAGAGGATGGAATCCTCAAAATGCATGTCGACATAATTTTTTGCGCGATCACCAAAGATGAGGTTCATCCAGGGTTCGGTGAAAAATTCCATGGACATGGAATGAGTCTCGGCGGTCTCCATGGTGATATCTGCATGTTCGCGAACAGGGTCACCTGCAACCAGCCAGCCCTGGAATGCGTGACCGCATTCGTGAGTGATAACATCGGCATCTCCGCTGGTTCCATTGAAATTTGCAAAGATGAACGGAGACTTGTAATCCGGAAGATAAGTCATGTAGCCACCGGTTTTCTTTGTCTTTCTTCCCAGAACATCAAAAAGCCCGTTCTCACACATAAAGTTCATGAAGGCGCCTGTTTCCGGAGAGAGTTCGTTGTACATCTTTTGCCCGGCAGCAAGAATCTCTTCCGGCGTTTTGACCGGTGCTGCATTTCCGGTTTTGGAATATATATTTTCATCAAAATAACGCAGGGAATCTAAACCAAGGCGTTGCCTGCGTCTTTCCTGTAGTTTTTCTGCAAACGGAACCAGCTCTTGTTTTACCTGCTTACGAAATTCCTGAATATCCCCGCGCCCATAGCAGTTCCGATTCATTCGGAAATATCCGAGAGTAAGGTAATTTTCATAGTCCAGCTTTTGCGCCTGTGCTGTACGATTTTTCACCAGGCGGTCATAGATATCATCAAATTCCTCCTGATTTTGAACAAAGAAATCGGAATACTTCTGCCATGCCTGTATACGAATATTTCGATTATTACTCCGGAGGTGGGGAGTCATTAAAGAAAGATTCAGTGTTTCTCCATTCCAGTCGATTTTGGCGGAAGCGAGAAGTTTATTGTATCTGGTTTGAAGTGCATTTTCTTCCTGCATAAGAGGCAATATCTTTTCATCAATTGACTTTATGGCCAGCTCAATGTTTTTAAAGGCAACCGGTCCGATCTTCTTCTCCAGATAAGGACGGTATTGTGATTCATAGAGCATTTTTTGATAACGGACGATAAGATTTTTGAATACCGGCATATTTGCATCATAATAATCCTGTTCGGCACTGTAAAATTCATCCGTCATATCGATGTCATGCCGGATTTCCGCAAGAGTAATTTCTGTCATGGCATGCTCGGTCAGCTTGTAATATTTTTTGTGAACTTCAAACTGTGCTTCTCCGGATGATGCTTTGGAAAAAGAGTCGTAAAGCCCGGAAAAGTCCTTTTTTAATTTTTCAAAATCAACCCTTTGATAGGGCATATCGGAAAACTTCATGTTCAGATCCTCCTTTGATTTTTGCATGGCTGATACCTGTGTATTTTGTTGTATCATAGTATGAGTATAACATTTCTGGCGGACTTTAGCCATGCAACTTTAAAAATACCTCTTGACAAAGGGGAAATAAAATCATAAGATTTAAAAAAATGAATATATGAGACACCTCAGTGTGTGAGGTAGAGGTTGCGAGGTTTATTAACTCTGTGGAGTGAAGAGACATGTAGAAGCAGAACTAGGAAACATCGCCGAAATCGGAGGATATCTCTTTTGTCATCCGGTTGGGACATAAGCTAACAGCTTATGGACTGTCTTAGTTTACGCGGCCATCGTGGAAAAACTAAGTTGCGCTATGTTTTACAGATAGGTGAAGATGAAGTATGCGCTTTTGGTTTTCCAAAGAGCGCTTTTTTATACCAAAGTATGCAAGGAAAGCTGCCGGTGGCAGGTTTTCTGTATGCCAAAGTATGCAAGGAAAGCTGCCGGTGGCAGGTTTTCTGTACTAGCCCAAAAGATAAGGAGAAGAGAATGAGGAAGAAAATATTGGTTCTGCCATTGGTACTTATGTTAATCCTGGCAGGTATGCTGGGCTTGACGGCAAGTGTGCAGGCGGAGGAAACAGAGCAAAAAGAGTTTCGTGTAGGCATGGAAGCGGGATATGCACCGTTTAACTGGACGCAGAATACGGATGAGAATGGGGCGGTACCCATTCAGGGAGATAAATCATATGCAGGCGGCTATGATGTTGAAATCGCAAAGCTCATTGCCGGAAAGCTGGGACGCAAACTGGTTATCGTAAAGACGGAGTGGGACGGCCTGCCGCCGGCGCTGCAGTCCGGTAAGATCGATGCGATTATCGCAGGTATGTCACCGACGGAGGAAAGAAAAAAGCAAATTGACTTTACAGATGTGTATTATGAATCCAATCTGGTCATGGTTATCCGGTCAGACAGCGGGTATGCAGATGCAAAAAGCCTGGCTGATTTTGCAGACGCAAAGGTTACGGCACAGCTCAATACCTTTCACTATTCAGTGATTGATCAGATTCCGGATGTAAAGAAGCAGGAAGCGATGGATAATTTTCCTGCAATGCGGGTAGCATTGGAGTCAGGGACGATTGATGCCTATGTCAGTGAAAAACCGGAGGGTGTTACGGCAGAGACTGTAAATCCCAAATTAAAGATGATAGAGTTTTCAAAAGAAAATGGGTTTCAGACAAGCCTTACGGATACGGCAGTTTCCATCGGTATGCGTAAAGGAGATCCGGACATCCGTACAATCAATGAAATTCTGGCGGGAATTTCAAAGGACGAACGAGTAGAGATTATGGATGAAGCGATTCAAAATCAACCATCTGCTAAAGGGGAGTCCGATCGTCCAATGGTTAGAATTTTAAAGCAGAATGGAAGGATGTTCCTGCGCGGCACAGGAATGACGATGTTTCTGGCTCTGGCCGGCACTGCTCTGGGCGGTGTAATCGGTCTTTTGGTCGGGGTATACCGTACGATGCCAGTAGCAGAGAAAAGATGGAAGAGGATTTTTCAAAAATTATTTGACTGGCTTTTGAATGTCTATGTAGAGGTGTTTAGAGGAACCCCGATGATTGTCCAGTCTGCCATGTTCTACTATGGAACCGCATTGCTGTTTGGTTTTGATTTAAATCGTACAGCAGTTGCGCTTTTCATTGTTTCAATTAATACGGGTGCTTATATGGCAGAGATTGTCCGCGGTGGGATTTTCGCAGTTGACAAAGGTCAGTTTGAAGCGGCCCAGGCCATTGGTATGACGCACACACAGACGATGCGTAAGGTCGTAATTCCGCAGGTGCTGCGGAATATTCTTCCTGCAACAGGAAACGAATTTGTCATTAACATTAAAGATACTTCTGTCTTAAGCATCATCTCTGTAACGGAGCTGTTCTTTCAGGGGAAATCAGCAGCCGGCGCAAACTATATGTTTTTCCAGACTTATTTTATCATCTGCGTTATTTACTTTATCCTGACCTTTAGCGTGACAAGAATTCTGCGTCTGGTGGAGAAGAAGATGGATGGGCCGAAAGACTATGTACCGCTTACGGCAGAAGAAGAGTAGGAGGAATTGGAAATGTCAGAAATCATCAGGATAGAACATTTGAAAAAGAGCTTTGGCCAGAATGATGTATTGAGAGATATTGATCTTACCGTTCGTAAAGGTGAGGTGGTATCTATTATCGGTTCATCGGGCTCAGGGAAATCAACGTTGCTTCGATGCATCAATCTTCTGGAAAAACCGGATGACGGAAGGATATATTATAAAGGCGAGAACGTATTGGAGCCTGACTATAATCTGCCCGAATACCGGACGCATCTGGGTATGGTGTTTCAGCAGTTCAACCTGTTTAACAATATGAATGCGCTGGAAAACTGTATGACCGGTCAGGTTACTGTTCTAAAAAAATCACGGGAAGAGGCCAGACAGACGGCGCTTGCAAATTTAAAAAAGGTCGGTATGGAAAGGTTTATCGATGCAAAGCCTTCCCAGCTTTCCGGGGGACAGAAGCAGCGTGTGGCAATCGGACGAGCATTGTCCATGAATCCGGATGTGATGCTGTTTGACGAACCTACATCAGCGCTTGATCCGGAGATGGTAGGGGAAGTATTGAAAACCATGAAGAACTTGGCACATACTGGTCTTACGATGATTGTAGTCACCCATGAAATGGCATTTGCCAGAGATGTTTCCGACCGGGTAATATTCATGGACAAGGGTGTAATCGCAGAGGAAGGCACAGCGGAGGACATTTTTGTGAATCCGAAAGAAGAACGGACGAAGACATTCCTTGGCAGAATCCTATAATGAAAGGGGAAGCGTGTTATGAAATACGATTTTTTTACAGGATCCTATGGTGACCGGGGTGAGGAGGGTATCTGTAAATTCTGCTTTGATTCTAAAAAAGGTGAGTTGAGAAAAGTATCGGGATACAGCGGGATTTATCATCCTTCATGGGTATGCTTTAACAGGAAGGATTCAATTCTATATGCGGTACAGGAAGAGACACCGGCAGGTGCTATGCAGATACTTCGGGTTGTGGATAAGGGGTTTAAAAGAATTCAGATATGCGATTCGGATGGTGCTGACCCTTGTCACTTAAGCATGAGCGAGGAGGGGGATAGTTTGTTTCTGTCAAACTACAGCAGCGGCTCTTTGGTTGCTTACCGGCTTGATCCGAATGGATTGCCTGCCGGCAAAGCGGACCAGGTTCAACATTATGGAAAGGGGATTGATTTAGAAAGACAGGAGGCGCCACATGTACATTCCTGTGTGGAACATAAGGGAATGATTTATGCGTCAGATCTTGGTTTGGATCAGGTGTTTATCTATGGGTTGAATAAGAAAACCCACCGGATAGAAGATACCGGAAACAGAATTCATGTATCCCCCGGAGCCGGGCCGCGCCATCTGGAATTCTATTCAGGAGAGCAAAGTGCGCTGTACGTGTTGTGTGAGATGGGCAACAGTATCTCGGTATTTTGGAACCGGGGAAATACATATGAATGCATACAGAATATCTCCACGCTTCCTGCCGGCTTTGCCGGAATGAATACAGCCGCAGCGATACACAGATCCGGAAAGCTTTTATTTGCAAGCAATCGTGGACATGACAGTATAGCCATGTATGAGATTAAAAATGCGGGAGAATTGGACCTTTTGGATATAGTCCCGACAGGTGGAAAAATTCCACGTGACTTTGCGGTTTTCGATGCGTATCTTATTGCCGCCAACCAGGAATCTGATTGCTTAAGTGTTCTTCGGATTGATGAAGAAAGAAAAGCGCTGGAACTGACGGATATAAAAGCAGAAACTGTGAGGCCTACCTGTATCTGCAGATGTTAACTTCAGGAAAGACCGTGTAATTTTTCTTTGCAGACTTCCAGAACTTTCTGGTAGATTTCTTCCCGGTTCTCTTTCGTCACTTCGAAAACCATAACATCACCCCGGGCTTTGACTTCCTCTATAACAGGACTTTCAACTTTCTGCAGGACACCAAGTACTGCCGGCTTTTTATCAAGACACCGGAAAATCATACGTTGGAATCCTGCAGCCTCCTGCTCGAATTTTCCGATTTCATCCATCAGCATCCAATCATCGGTCTTCAAAGATTCTGTAAGAATCCGAACCCCAAGTGTTTCGAATGTTTCGGTCAGCGGAAGACTCTTTTTCTCCTCCATACGGATGCAAATCGGATTGTCGTTTTCATAAGTGGGCAATTCGCAAAGTCCATGAAGATAAAATCCTTTCCGCTGACCGTGAATCAAAAGAGGCAGGGTCTGATAACCAGTTGGCTTTAATTCCAGTTCAGAGATTACACGGTTTAAAATTGTGGATTTTCCAACTTGTTTTTCTCCGGTTAGAAATATATGCCTTGGAGCATTTTTTTTCATCTGGCATTTCTTTTCTGCTTTATGGCAGCCGCACTGACAAAAGGCAGAGACCTCGCCCGGGGTTTTTAAAACCGGAATCGGAAATTGGGTATCCGGCAGGGATTCAAGTAAATCAGCTACGGCGGCTGGGTCACTTCGTATATTTCGTACCGGGAGATCTCCAAAAGTTTCTTTGCTTTCTCCAATACGCCCGCTGATTGCAAAGGTGTATGCATTGATGCGTGGCTCGGCATCTTCCCTGTGATGTGCACAGACAATCCTGGGAACACCGGCTTCGTAATCGCCTTCGGCCAGGAGAATATCCACATCGAATAGGGGGAAAAAGGTATTATCATCCATTCCATAGGGATAGATCAGATTCATCTCATGCTTTCCCTTGATGCCAATTATATCAGCTCCGGCCTTTTTATGGCGGTCAGTATTACTTCCTTCCTGATCCAATGTAAAATCAGGACAGAATACGGTCTTTACGGTACCCACCCGATATCCTCGTTTTTTCAACTCTTTTATAAGTTCCGTAACAACGGTTGTTTTACCGGATTTACGGATACCCACCACACTACAGACTTTCAACTTTCAACCTCCACAAATTCTATTCCAATGATATTTTTACACCAGCGTCTTCCGGCCGGGTCACGCTCTGCGATCAGGCGATACTGCTTTGACTGTGTTTTTGAGCAGAGAGGGATTCCGTTCCTGGTATCTGCCAGAATAATCTGGTTCCCCGGAGAAGCATTCAGAATTTCTCTGACCGGAATTGCAGCTATGAAACCGTCATATGATTCGAATTCAACCTGAAGTATACCATTCCAATTATCTTTCAGATGGCGGACTTCATAACCGGAGTATTCTTCTGCCAACAGCTGCCCGTGCTTTATTCTCTTTGCCACAATCGTAATGCGTGGCCATGTATTTGAAATATTCACCGATATTCTCCCCATATTGCAAGCATATCCTCTTCACAGTCCGTTCCATGGCTACCTTTACCCTCTTGAGGATGCAGCCCGTGATCACTGATAAGCAATACCTTTCCCGGAAATGCAGCACTGATTCCGGAAATCATCCGGTCTGTTTTTGCTATCTGCAGTAAGGTCTGCCCGGCGTAGGGACCATAGGCATGTCCACAGTCATCAATCTGATGAAGATGTGCAAAGATAAACCTGGTTCCCTGATCAAGTTCCTGCTGTGCCGATTGACAGATCCATTTATCGCACCCCTGTCCATCCCGGTCTGTATGTAGTTTTGGACGGGATTTGGTTTTTATAATCACACTGTCACCCTCCAGCCATGCAAAAGATGATGTTACCTGTTCAAAAATTGTGGGTTTGTCAAGCCTCCTTACACTGCGGTCATAGACACCGTGTACTTCGGGAAGCAACCCGGTCAGCATCGTTGCCAGTGCAGGGTTTGTGAGCGGCGGATAAACACTGCCTACAGGAAATATCTGAAAGCGGGCATCTATCTGTGGTGTATATCCCAACTTCCGGGCCTGCTCGTACATCCGATATCCGAGTCCATCCAAGTACCAGACAAGCAGAGGCCCGGATTCCAGGCAATCCATCATCCTTCCGAAAAATTTATTCAGCATTTTCATTCACATTCACGCTTCCTTAAGGATTCATATTCCTGTTGCGTATTAATATTATCCAGATACTTTTCAGAAAAGCCAAGATCCTCCAGATCCACATATACAGTTTTTACATGATCAAACAGCAGCCGAATTTTGTGAATTTCTTTTTTGCGCATTTCTTCAAATGCGGGAAGCAATGTTTTTTTATAGATTCCGCAAAGCGGATGAATTCGTCCTTCTGATGTAAGTATCAGGCAATCCTCCATGCCGCTTAGCCGTTGTTCCATTGCCTGCAGCAAAGAAGGTTTAAGCAGAGGCATATCGGTTGCCAGAATTATACAATATGAATTCTTTACGTGGCGCAGGAGCTGATAAATTCCTTCTACCGGGCCGTAGTCTTTCTTTTCGTCCACGGCAAGAGAATATGGAAGGCCAGGGTATTTTTCGGGGTCATCCACAGAAATCCAGAGATCCTTATATCCACTGCATATTCGGACTGTATGCTCCAGGAAAGACTCATTTCCAATCGGAAGATATGCTTTATTATGTCCCATCCGGGAACTTTTTCCTCCCGCCAGAATCCCTACACTGATTTCTCTTTTCATCTCTTTTCTCCTGGTATATCGATTTGCAAATAGCTTAATGGTATTACAGCTGTCAGCGGTCGAAAATACGGTATGCTTTGATGATGCTTCCCCTGGGAAGCGATGGGCTTCCGGCTTCAATTTCGCCCAGAATTTCACAGTCCCGGAGAGGATTCAACATACCATTTCCCTGCTTTTTTGCGAAGACAATCCACGCCTCACCATCCAGAATTTCCAGTGTGCCGGGGATCATCCTGCGTGACGGACTCTTTTTTGGAAATTCTTCTGCTGTTTTTACAAGCAGTTCTTTTGTCTGATAGTTCTTCATTCCCGACATTTTACGAATCAGCGGCCGTCCGAACAGAAGCAGGGATACGGCAGCAGCAGATGGGTTTCCGGAAAGTGCCAGAATAGGTTTTCCCTGATATAGGGCAGCAATAAACGCCATACCCGGCTTCAGGCGAACCTTCCAGAACAGAATTTCCGCACCAATCTGTATAAGTGCTTCTTTGAGGAGGTCATAATCACCAACGGAAACACCTCCGGTAGTAATCAGCAAATCGTTTGCGGTAAGCGATTCTTTTATATTGGCAGCAATTTCCCCGGCATCGTCTTTTACAATTCCAACCATCCGGGCCATTACATTCCACTGCTCGAGATATGCATGAATTGTATAGATACTACTGTTACGGATTTTCCCCGGAGTGAGTGCTTCTCCTACACCCACAAGCTCATCTCCTGTGCTTAGAACAGCCGCCGTGAGCCTTCTGTAGACCCGGACTGTCCTGTGACCGAGTCCGGCCAGAAGTCCGACGAGAGCGGGGGAGAGCAGCCTGCCTTTTTCTATGACCAGTTCTCCTTCTTTTACATCTTCCCCGACGGGTACGATATTACTTCCTTCTTTAGACGGTGCAGATATTGTGACTGTGTCTTTTGTAAAGAGAGTATCTTCAAATTTAACGATAGCGGTTGCACCTTCCGGGACAGGAGCGCCGGTCAGGATTTTGACGGCTTCTCCCTCCCGGATTTCCCTTGACGCAGTGCTGCCCGCCGGCACTTCCTGGATGACAGACAACTGCACCGGAGCTTCTTTGGAAGCTCCGGCGATATCTGCAGCGCGTAATGCATATCCATCATAAGGAGAGCGATGAAACGGTGGGATGTTCTCGCCGGAAATGATGTTCACGGCAAGCACACGCCCACTTGATTCTTCGATGGGGATTATTTCCTCCGATACACGGTCAACGTGTGGCAGCAACAGCTGCAGACCTTCTTCTAAGGTCACCTTTTCAGGATATGTACACATCATCTGCCTCCGGTGTCATGCTTTTTCAATATGAATGGCACAAACTTTGTATTCAGGTATTTTGGCATATTTGTCCAGTGCCGGATTTGTCAGCCAGTTACAGTTTCCGTCAGGAAAGTGAAATGGCATCCAGGTTTCGCCTTGTGATACCTTTCTCCCGACTCGTGCGGTAGATTCAATCTGTCCTCGTCTGGAGGATACTTTAACCTTATCACCGGTTTTGATGCCAAGAGCGTTTGCATCCTTAAAGTTCATCTCAATAAAAGAGCTTCCTTCAATCTCCATCAGACCCGGGGTCTTTCCGGTCATGGCTCTTGTTGTATAATGATATAAGATACGTCCGGTCATCAGTATGATTGGATAATCGTCATCCGGAAGCTCAGCAGAAGGTACGTATTCTGCCGGATAGAACCAGCCCAGTCCTCTGGAGAATTTTCCAACGTGCATGATTGGTGTACCGGGATGCTCTTTTGTCGGACACGGCCACTGAAGTGTTTCTCCTGCATCCAGACGCGCGTGACTGATTCCGCCAAAGCTTGGAGTCAGAGATGCAATTTCATCCATAACCTGCGCCGGGGTCAGATAAGGCTGCTGATAGCCCATCCGATTCATGATATCGATAAAGATATCAATATCTGACCGTGCTTCTCCTGGCGGGGCAACTGCTTTTCGGACTCTTTGCACCCGGCGTTCTGTATTCGTAAAGGTGCCTTCTTTTTCCGCATAGCTAATACCCGGAAGGATAACATCCGCATACCTGGCGGTTTCTGTCATAAACAATTCATTGAGTACCACAAAATCCAGCGATTCAAAAGCCTTTATGATGTGAGCAGTGTCCGGGTCGGTTACAATCGGATCCTCTCCAAAGATATAAAGGCCTTTTAATTCGCCCTGAATTGCCTTTGGCCAGACCTCCGTCGCATGCAGTCCCTGCTTTGTGCTGAGCTTCGTTCCCCAGGCTTTTTCGAATTTTTCGATGACTTCCGGATTGGAGACTTTCTGATAACCGGGGAAATCGCCCGGTAATGCGCCCATATCGCATGCTCCCTGCACATTATTCTGCCCACGCAGTGGGTTTACACCACAGCCTTCCCTTCCAAGCTTTCCTACCAACATTGCCATGTTGGACATGGACATAACACCTTCTGTGCCGGTAGAATGCTCGGTGACCCCCAGACAGTAAATAATTGGAGCCTTGTCGGCTTTTGCATACATAATGGCAGCTTTTCTTAAGTCATTGGGATCGATATGGCAGATTTCTCCGACCTTTTCAGGGGTGTAATCTTTTACAATTTCTTTTATTTTTTCATAGCCTTCGGTTCGCTCTTCGATGAACTTCATATCCTGAAGGCCTTCCTCGATAATAACGTGCATGATGCCGTTTGCAAATGCCACATTGGTTCCGGGACGAAGTTTCAGGTGGACATCGGCATGCTTGGCAAGATTGATATCGCGCGGGTCTGCTACAATCAGCTTACATCCCCGCTGCACAGCCTGGCGGATCTGCATGCCTACTACCGGATGTGCTTCTTCCGGGTTGGAGCCGACCAGCATAATCACATCAGGATTTCGGGTAATATCCTCGATTGGATTTGTCATGGCACCAGAGCCCAAGGTCATTGCAAGACCGGCTACGGATGCGGAGTGACAGACACGTGCGCAGTTATCTACATTATTGGTACCAAATGCACATCGTACCAGCTTCTGCATCATATAAATATCTTCATTTGGAGATCGTGAACAGGCAAATCCGGCCAGGGCATCTGATCCATACTTCTTTTTAATCTCCATAAATTTAGAAGCAACCAGATCAAGGGCCTCATCCCAGGAAGCACGTTCGAACGCACCCGTCTCTTTATTCTTAATCAGTGGGTATTTCAGACGCTCTGGTGAATGAACAAAGTCGAAGGAGCCGGAACGGCCTTTGACACATAAAAGCCCCTTGTTTGAAGGTCCGTCTGCGGCTTCGGTGTCGACGATTTTTCCGTCCTTTACAAGCAGGTAGTACTGACATCCGGTTGCACAGTGCGGACAGGTGGTGAGTACTTTTTTCTCAATCTGCCAGGGGCGGTATTCTTTTTGCCGCTTCATCGTCAGAGCCCCTGTCGGACAGGCTGCCACGCAGTTTCCGCAGGACTCACAGGAACTGTTTCTCCAGTCCACCCCAAATGGTGTGGAAATCACGGATTCAAAACCACGTCCTGCGGTATCGATTGCACCCCTGCCAACAACCTGGCTGCAAGTGTTAACACAACGGTGGCAGAGAATACAAAGATTCGGATTATAGGTAAAAAATGGGTTGGAATCATCAATCGGAAGCTCCGTCATCTCTCCTTCGCAGGTGGTCTTCTCCACGCCGTATTCATAGCAGTAATCCTGTAACTTGCAGCTGCCGTTTGATGCACAGGAAAAGCAATCTGTTTTATGATTGGAAAGCAGAAGATCCAAAACCCCTTTTCTGGATGCAGTCACTTTCTCGCTTTTGGTCTGAATGATATCGCCTTCCGAAATATGTGCGGAACAGGCTGTATCCAGCTTGCTGCGTCCGCGGCTTTCAATCTCTACCATACACATCCGGCAGGAGCCGTCAGGCATCAGGCCTTTCATATAACATAATGTAGGAATTGTGATACCCGCTGTTTCAGCAGCCTGTAAGATGGTGGTACCTTTCTCCGCCTCTACAGGAATTCCATCGATTATTGCATGAATCATGATATTACCTCCAATCTAATCAACATATACCGCACCAAAGTTACATCCCTCCATGCAGGCGCCACAGCGTATACATTTTGCTGTATCAATCGTATGTACTTTTTTCTTTTCTCCGGTAATCGCATCTGCCGGACAGTTCCTCGCACATTTTGTACATCCCACACACTTATCTGCATTGATTTTAAACACCTTCAGTGCCGTACAGGTGTGTGATTTACACTTTTTGTCTACAATGTGTTCGATATATTCATCCCGAAATGTATTCAGTGTGCTGATAACAGGAAGTGGTGCACTTTTACCAAGTCCACACAGGGAATTTTCTTTGACAAAGTATGCAATGTTTTCCAGATGATCCAAATCTTCCAGCTCACCTTTGCCCTCCACGATGCGCTCCAGAGTTTCCAGCATTCGTTTCGTACCGATACGGCAGGGAGTACATTTGCCGCAGGATTCTCGCTGCGTAAAGCTCATGAAGAATCTGGCAACCTCAACCATACAGGTATCTTCGCCCATGACAACGAGCCCGCCGGAGCCTACAATAGCATTATATTTTTTTACAGAATCAAAATCCAGACCTACATCCAGATGATCTTTTGTCAGACATCCGCCGGACGGCCCACCGATCTGAACGGCTTTAAATGCGGCTCCGTCTTTTAAACCTCCGCCGATATCATAAATAATCTCACGGAGTGTGGTTCCCATCGGGACTTCAATCAGACCGGTATTTTCAATCGCTCCGGTGATAGAGAAGGTCTTGGTTCCAGGGCTGCCCTCGGAACCGATTGTCCGAAACCAGCCGGCACCATTCTGAATAATCTTAGGGACATTGGCATAGGTCTCCACGTTGTTCAGCACGGTAGGTTTCCCCCACAGACCCTGATCAACGGTTCTCGGTGGTTTTGTCCTCGGCATACCGCGATTTCCCTCTATGGAGGCAGTCAATGCGCTGCCTTCACCGCAGACAAATGCACCCGCACCGCGATTGATATGGAGCCGGAAGGAGAAACCGCTTCCCAGAATATTGTCACCCAACAGTCCGCAGGATTCCAGTTCGGAAATTGCGTAACGCAGTCTTGCGACAGATAGAGGGTACTCGGCACGGACATAGATATATCCTTCCTGAGAGGAGACCGCATATCCCGCAATCATCATACCCTCCAGCAGTTTGTATGGATCACCTTCCATTACAGAGCCATCCATAAATGCCCCGGGGTCACCTTCGTCGCCGTTACAGACTACATACCGCGTTTTTTCCTCCTGAGCAGCGACCTGCTTCCACTTTCTTCCGGTTGGGAATCCGCCGCCGCCGCGTCCGCGAAGGCCGGATTTATCGATTTCTTCTACCACATCCCCCGGTTTCATGTCGAACAGTGCTTTACAGAATGCCGAAAATCCTCCGGAGGCCAGATATTCGGACAGGGACTGTGCATCGTATGTACCACAGTTCTCCAGTACAATACGTGTCTGCCTGGCAATAAACGGAATTTCTTCCGGGTGCTTATATACTTTATCTTTTTGTTTATATAAAAGGTCTTCTACTATTTCATCATGTTTGACACTTTTATTAAAGATTACGGGACAATCTTCTGGTTTGACTTTAATATACTGAATGACGTGACTGCCTTTTTGGATGCGTACCAGGGGACCGAACTCGCAAAAACCCTGACATCCTGTTTTCTTAATTCCCACATGCGCCTTTTCATCATGAGGGGCAAACTCCAGAGAGATTCCAGGTTCATCTTTTACAATATCTGCAAAGGCCCGATAGATTTTCTCCGAGCCGGAAGCAACGCAGCCGGTTCCCGAACAGACAAGAATCCGGCAATCGTAGGATTTGATTTTTTCAAGTTCCTCTTGATGAAGCTGTACTACATCATCCCTGCTTTTTAAAATCATTTTGCTGCACCTCCCAATTCTTGAACTACCGCAACGGCTTTTTCAGGTGTCATCTTGGGGTGTACTTCATCGTTTACGGTCATCGTCGGAGCCAGTCCGCATGCTCCGAGACAGGATACGGTTTCTATGGTAAACAGCATATCGTCTGTCGTACGTTTATCTTTACTTAATCCCAGCTCTTTGTACAGCGCATCCAGAACAGGGACGGACTTACGGACATGGCAGGCTGTTCCGTCGCAGACCTTAATAATATACTTCCCCTTAGGCTCAAATGAAAAATTCTCGTAAAATGTTGCAACACTATATGCTTTTGATTCTGTAATACCAAGATTACTGGCAACATATGTCAGCAATTCCCCCGGCAGATAGCGATATACACCCTGAATATCCTGCAGAATCGGAATCAGAGAACCGACTGTCTTTCCGTAGCGCCCAATTACCTCATCTGCCATGTCATAATATGACTGATCCAGCATATGAATTCCTCCTCTTTTTTATCAGTTCGGCGGTAAAAAAAACTGCCGCATAAATATATTGTATCGCTGTTTGACATATTGTACAAGAAAAAAATAAATATACTAAAAATATCATCTATGTTGTTAGCTTTTTTAATAAAAATTTTCCTGTTGACAAAATCGGAAGATGTGATACAATACATTGTATAAAATGAATTGCATAAAATGTATTTTAAAGGAGGTGCATTATGAATGAATATGATGTGCTAAAGCTGGAAAATCAACTCTGTTTTCCTCTTTACGCTGCAGCCAAAGAAGTGACAAGGCTTTATACGCCATATTTAAATAAAATCGGTCTGACTTATACCCAGTACATTGTGATGATGGTTGTATGGGATGAACAGGAAGTTGTGGTCAAGGAACTGGGGAGGCGCTTGTACCTGGACACGGGTACCCTTACCCCACTTTTGAAAAAGCTGGAAAAGAAAGGATTGATTTCTCTTTCTCCTCTGCCGGATGACCGGCGCAGCGTGGTTGTGAAGGTCACGGAACAGGGGATGCGTCTGCGGGAGGAGGCAAAAGATATCCCGGAGAAAGTCGGTTCCTGTATTCCCCTGGACAGACAGGAAGCACAATATTTGTATCAGGAAATGTACAAAATTCTGGATAAAATCCAGGGACAGGATAAAAATAAGATAAGAAAGGAATGATTGCAAAATGAAAGAAGAGAGTCATGTGACAAGTGCAGTCCGTTATTTTTCACGCGGAGGCAATGCGAAAAAGGTAGCACAGGCAATTGCAGAAGAAGTTCATGTAAAAGCCGAAGCAATACCGAAACCACCGGAAGGAAAAGTGGATGTATTATTTTTGGGCACTTCGGTGTATGCAGCAGGAGTAGATGAGGCTGTACGCAGATATATCGAAGCACTGAATCCTTCCACGGTTGGAAAAGTTGTGGTATTTAGTACGGCAGCTATAAAAACTTCTGCTTATCCGCAGATGAAAAAACTTCTGGAAGAAAGGGGGATAAAGGTATCGGAAGAAGAGTTTCATTGCCGTGGTCAGTTCACGGCTTTGCATCGGGGGCATCCGGATGAGAAGGACTTGAAAAATGCACGGAAATTTGCCCGGCAGATCATACACGGGTAATAAATTCATTATATACGAGGAGGTTTAAAGATGACTGTTTATGATTTCAATGTAAAAGGTGTGGATGGCGGGGAGGTTTCCCTTTCCAGCTATAAAGGGAAAGTTCTGATGGTGGTGAATACTGCCACGAAGTGTGGACTTACACCTCAATACAAGGCACTGGAGGAATTATATAGAAAATACCATGATCAGGGATTCGAAATTCTGGATTTTCCCTGTAATCAATTTAAGGAACAGGCACCCGGAACAGATGCTGAAATCGGTGAGTTCTGTACCCTTCACTATAGTACCACCTTTCCAAGGTTTTCAAAAATTGATGTGAATGGGAAAGATGCGGATCCGCTTTATGTATGGCTGAAGCAGCAGGCTCCCGAGGATGATAAAAGGGCAGCGTTTGATAAACTCACCAAATTGTTTAATCATAAAGCAAAACCGGAGGATATTAAGTGGAATTTTGGTAAATTCTTGATTGACAGGGAAGGAAATGTTGCCGGCCGGTTTTCACCCGGATGCACACCCGACAAGCTTCAGGAAGAAATAGAGGCTTTACTTTCAAATTAGGAAAACAAAGTATACAAAAGGAACTGCGAAGCGGCAGTTCTTTTTGTATGGTGCAATACGAAATGACACTTCATTGACAGATTTTCTGCAACGGGATATAATTCTAATACATGATACCACTTTTGTGCGGAACAATCCGTAGTATCATGGGGTCAAAATTCTTTTTGATTCCCATAAGTTGATGAGATTAGAAAGAGGTAAATATACAGAATGTTGAATCAGTTTTCAAGGACGGAACTGCTGCTCGGTCAGGAGAATATGGAACGTCTGAAAAATGCAAGAGTAGCGGTTTTTGGCATTGGTGGTGTAGGCGGTTATACTGTTGAAGCATTGGTTCGGAGTGGGATTGGAACGCTGGATCTGATAGATGATGACAAAATCTGTCTGACAAATTTAAATCGTCAGATACATGCTACGAGAAAGACGGTAGGTAAGTATAAAGTCGATGTTGCCAGGGAACGTGCACTGGAGATTAATCCGGATATCGTGGTGAATACGTATAAAACATTTTATGTCCCGGATACGGCGGATGCCTTTGATTTCTCCCAATATGATTATGTTGTGGACGCAATTGACACCGTGACGGGGAAACTCATGCTGGTGGAACAGGCCGATAAAACCCATACGCCTGTCATCAGTTCCATGGGAGCGGGAAATAAGATGGATGCATCGGCATTTATGGTTGCAGATATATATGACACGTCCGTCTGCCCTTTGGCGAAGGTTATGAGAAGAGAATTGAAAAAAAGGGGAATCCCCAGGCTGAAGGTTGTGTATTCAAGGGAAAAGGCGATGACACCAATAGATGATATGGCAATCAGCTGCCGCGCGCACTGTATCTGTCCGCCGGGAACCGCCCGAAAATGTACACAGCGCAGACAGGTGCCGGGGAGTAATGCATTCGTACCGGCAGCAGTAGGTCTTATTATCGCGGGGGAAGTGGTGAAGGACTTGACATTCGGCTTCTGACAAGGTGAAAATATATGGATATAGTAGAAAAGTTTATCGGGACGCATGCGCTTACCAGGAAGGAATATATTGAATTGCTGAGATGCTCATCCGACTGTTCTGTATCGGAAAAACTGTCCGAAGAGGCAGTGAGATTAAGAAAGCACTACTACGGAGATAAAGTTTATACCAGGGGGCTTATTGAATTTACAAACTATTGCCGGAACAACTGCTATTACTGTGGAATCCGCAGGGATAATAAATATACAAGCAGGTACAGACTGACCTGTCAGGAAATAATGGACTGTTGTGAAAACGGTTATGAACTGGGATTTCGTACCTTTGTGCTGCAGGGTGGAGAGGACCCCTGGTTTTCCGATGACAGGTTAGTGGAAATTATCCGGGCCATTAAGGCGAAATATCCTGATTGTGCACTCACATTATCTGTAGGCGAAAAGTCCTGTGAAAGTTACAGAAAATTCAAGGAAGCAGGGACCGACCGATATCTTTTAAGACACGAAACCGCTGATGAGGAGCATTATAAAACACTGCATCCGGAGGAGATGAGCCTTAAGAACCGGAAACAATGCCTGTACTATTTGAAAGCATTGGGGTATCAGGTTGGTGCCGGTTTTATGGTGGGTTCACCGGGACAGACCGTGGAAAATCTCGCAGAGGATTTGATTTTCCTAAAAGACTTAAGTCCACATATGGTGGGAATCGGTCCGTTTATTCCGCATCATGAAACCCGATATGCGAGGGAAAAGGCAGGGGGTGTGCAGATGACGTTATTTCTCCTGTCAGTAATCCGGATTCTTCTACCTAAAGTGCTGCTTCCTGCCACAACTGCGTTAGGAACGCTGGATCCACGGGGAAGAGAAAAAGGCCTTCAGGCGGGGGCTAATGTTGTGATGCCGAATCTTTCACCGGTAAAGAACAGAAAGCAATATGATTTATATGATAACAAAATCTGCACAGGAGAAGAGGCCGCAGAGTGTAGAGGCTGTCTTTCACGGAGAGTAGAATCAGCAGGATATCGTCTCGTGAATGAGCGGGGAGATGCATTGTAAATAGAAGGAATGGACTATTTAACCGTGTATCGGAGCATGTAGACTGGAGCAATGAATTTTCAAACATGCTCCAGGATTTCCCGGCATACTTCAGATATGGATTTTTCATCCGTATGAATGATGACATCAGCGGCGGCCTCGTACTTTGAACGTCTTTCTTCCATTAGTTTTTCTATAAATTCGAGGTTTTTATTTCCGCTTAGAAGCGGTCGTTCATCGTTGTTATTCACTCGCTCGAGGATTGTCTGCGGAGTGGCGGTGAGCAGGAATATGCGGCCGCTTTTTTTCATTTCTGCTATATTTTGCGCTCTTAAGGGGACACCGCCTCCACAGGATACAATCGTGTTCTTTCGTGTCTGCATTTTAATCAACAGGTCCGTCTCCAGATCCCTAAAATATTCTTCCCCGTGCGTGTCGAAGATATCAGGGATGCTCATTCCTTCACGCCTGGCTATTATCTGATCCATATCCACAATATCCATCCTATACAATGAACTTAGATGAGCGGATACGGCGCTCTTACCGGTACCCATAAAACCGATCAGGAAAATGTTTTTATCAAGGGGGGCCGTCTGACCTTTGGCTAATTCTGAATCATTCATATAGATTACCTTCCGTTGTGACTGATCTTATTTTTACTTAATTATGGGTGAAAAAGGGTGAGTTGTCAACAAAGATAAGATTCCATTTCAAAAAGAATCATGGTATAATTCACTCTATGGATTATATAGTATTTGACCTGGAATGGAACCAATGCCCAGAGGGGAAAGACAGAGAGGTTCCGCTGCTCCCTTTTGAGATTATTGAAATCGGAGCCATAAAATTAAATAGTGAACGAAAGATAACCGATAAATTTCATTGTATGGTAAAGCCTGTGGTTTATCCGAAACTTCATTTCCGCACCAAAGAGATTGTGAAGAAGACGGAAGAGGAGCTTGCACATGGAGCCGTATTTTCTGATGCAGTTAAGAAGTTCCTGAAATGGGCCGGATCGGCGGCGGTCTTCTGCACATGGGGGGCGTCTGATTTAACGGAACTTCAAAGGAATATGAAGTACTATGGAGTTCTGAATCTTTTGAAAGGACCCCTGCATTTTTACGACGTGCAGAAATTATTTGCTGTTAATTATGAGACTACCAAGACCCGGCGCTCTCTGGAATATGGGATTGATTATCTGCAGCTGGATAAGGAAAAAGATTTTCATCAGGCGTTGTCAGACGCGTATTATACAGCGGAGATTTTCCAGATGATTAACTGGGATGTTGTATATGCCTATGATTCCATTGATGCCTATCAGAACCCAAAGACTAAGATCGAAGAGATCCATGCTATTTATAATGGCTACTCTAAATTTATTTCCAGAGAATTTTCCAATAAGGAAGAAGCGTTGGCGGATAAAGAGGTGACAGTGGTTCAGTGCTGCCGGTGTGAAAAACTGGCCAGAAAGAAAATCAGGTGGTTTTCTGTGAATGCAAAAAATTACTATTGTGTGGCATTTTGTCCTGAACATGGATATGTAAAAGGTAAAATCCGCATGAAGAAAACCGACGAAGGAAGATTCTTCGTAGTTAAAACGATTAAGGTCAGCAGTGAGATTGAAGCGGAAGAGGTTAAAAAGCGGAAGGAAGCCGTAGTTATCAGAAGGCGTGCAAAGAAGAATGGCTGATATCAGATGTACTATTTTTGTGACAGTTATATAATTTTTATATATTTTTACCAAAACCATTGACAAAGATGGCAATGTACTCTATACTCAACCTAAGTTGTTACTGAAAAGGCAAAACTTAAATGTTTTGCTTTTTTTTTGCGTTTATTTTTATAATAGGAGGTCATTTTATGCATTACAAACTGCCAAGAGAATATTTAAATTAAAACGGACTACTGCTACAGAAATAAAAAAGTAGATAAGTTAATTTTTAAAGGATTGGATAATACAGCTATTTATGGCTGGCATATCTATTCTACTGCCCCTGGTAATAAGCACTGTATTGTGACAACTCACGGTTACCGTAGTTCAAAGAAACAGCCTTTTCTATACCTTCACTGGCTTGATATTGGTTATGATGTATTGGTTTTTGATCTTCGTTTACAGGGTAAAGATAACGATAAATGGAGATTGATGGCGCCGGACAAAAGGATGCTTAAAGAACTTATTGAGACCTGGCAGTTGGGAATGCAAAAGAGCAAGGGGTGGGATACGTTATTCTGGTGTAATCATGAGCCATTCTTTTCGAATAAACCTTGACATTTTCTTTTACATACTACATAATTAACGATATCTACAGATTTACAGAAAAACTATGACGAAGACAGTAGGCTGCTACAAACATTCCAGCGAACCGGAGAGGGTGTGAGTCCGGTATCAGTAGTAACAGCAGAAGATCACTTCCGAGTTGCCAAGCCGAACGTGGACATATTCCATAATTAAGTGAGGACGCAGTCCCGGCGTTAGAAGGGATGCATATGATTGTATGTAACAGGTGGCTGCGAATGATTTATGGCATTCGTCCTTTTACGGGACGGGTGCCTTTTCTTATCTTATAAAGGAGGAAATAAACATGTATCAAAAAGTCGATACGAATCTGAATTTCGTAGAGAGGGAAAAGAAAACAGAGAAATTCTGGGAAGATAACCAGATTTTTGAAAAAAGCATGAAAGAGCGGGAAGGAAGTCCGATGTATACTTTTTATGACGGTCCTCCGACTGCCAATGGAAAACCGCATATCGGCCACGTATTGACCCGCGTTATTAAGGATATGGTCCCGAGGTACCGCACCATGAAGGGCTACGAGGTGCCGAGAAAGGCCGGATGGGATACCCATGGCCTGCCGGTCGAGCTGGAAGTGGAGAGAAAGCTGGGTCTCAACGGAAAGGAGCAGATCGAGCAATATGGTATGGAACCTTTCATCAGGCAATGTAAGGAAAGTGTCTGGAAATATAAAGGTATGTGGGAGGATTTTTCCGGTACGGTGGGCTTCTGGGCCGACATGGAGCATCCTTATGTAACCTACGAAAATTCTTTCATCGAATCCGAGTGGTGGGCATTGAAAGAAATCTGGAAAAAGGGTCTGCTGTATAAGGGATTTAAAATTGTTCCTTACTGTCCGCGCTGCGGAACTCCGCTTTCTTCACAGGAGGTAGCACAGGGGTATAAGACAGTGAAAGAGCGCTCTGCAATTGTACGATTTAAGGTAAAAGGAGAGGATGCATATTTTCTGGCATGGACAACCACACCCTGGACGCTGCCATCGAACGTTGCACTCTGCGTGAACCCGGACGAAAATTACTGCAAAGTCAAAGCGGCTGACGGCTATACCTATTATATGGCTGCGGCACTTCTGGATACAGTACTGGGCAGACTGGCCAAAGAGGATGAACCGGCTTATGAAGTCATGGAGAATTATAAGGGAAAAGATCTGGAATATAGGGAATATGAACCGCTATTTGCCTGTGCGGGGGAAGAGGCTGCGAAGCAGAAAAAGAAAGCACATTATATTACCTGTGACCATTATGTCACCATGAGTGATGGTACGGGAATCGTTCATATTGCTCCCGCATTTGGTGAGGACGATAACCGGATTGGACGGAAATATGGTCTGCCCTTTGTGCAGTTTGTAGACGGGAAAGGCGATATGACAAAGGAAACCCCATACGAGGGGACCTTTGTGAAAAAGGCCGATCCGCTGGTGATCAAAGACCTGGACAGTGAAGGCAAGCTGTACGATGCACCTAAGTTTGAACATGATTATCCTCACTGCTGGAGATGTGATACTCCCCTGATTTACTATGCGCGGGAATCCTGGTTCATTAGGATGACTGCGGTAAAGGAAGACTTGCTGCGCAATAATAACACCATTAACTGGATTCCGGAGAGTATCGGGAAAAGGCGGTTTGGCGACTGGCTTGAGAATGTACAGGACTGGGGCTTAAGCCGTAACCGCTACTGGGGAACACCGCTTAATGTATGGATTTGTGATGATTGCGGGGAGCAGCATGCAATCGGAAGTATAGAAGAATTAAAATCCATGTCAGATAACTGCCCGGGGGATATAGAACTCCACCGTCCATATATTGATGAGGTGACCGTAAAGTGCCCCCATTGCGGCAAGACAATGCACAGGGTACCAGAAGTAATTGACTGTTGGTTTGATTCCGGGTCCATGCCATTTGCACAGCATCACTATCCGTTTGAGAATAAAGAGCTGTTTGAGAAGCAGTTTCCGGCTCAGTTTATCTCAGAAGCGGTAGATCAGACCCGTGGATGGTTTTATTCCCTGCTTGCAATCTCCACGCTGCTGTTTAACAAGGCACCTTATGAGAATGTAATTGTTTTGGGCCATGTGCAGGATGAGAATGGTCAGAAGATGAGTAAATCCAAGGGAAATGCGGTAGATCCTTTTGATGCGCTGGATACCTATGGTGCAGACGCTATCCGTTGGTATTTCTATATAAACAGTGCTCCGTGGCTGCCGAACCGTTTCCACGGGAAAGCAGTTTCCGAATATTCGCGAAAGTTTATGGGAACTTTGTGGAACACATATGCATTCTTTGTGTTGTATGCCAATATCGATTCATTCGATGCATCAAAATACCGGTTAGAGTATGAGAAACTGTCGGTTATGGATAAGTGGCTTTTATCCCGCCTGAACTCCACGATTAAAGAGGTGGATGAAGACCTGTTCAATTATCGAATCACAGAAGCCGCAAGAACCCTGCAGTCCTTTGTGGATGACATGAGTAACTGGTATGTCAGAAGAAGCCGTGAACGTTTCTGGGCAAAAGGTATGGAGCAGGATAAAATCAATGCTTATATGACTTTATATACTGCACTTGTTGAATTTTGCAAGGCAGCAGCGCCCATGATTCCATTCATGACGGAGGATATCTACCGGAATCTGGTTTGCAGCGTTGATAAAACTGCACCGGAAAGCATCCATCTCTGCGATTACCCGCGGATTCATGAGGAGTGGATTGACCGTGAGCTGGAGGATAATATGGAGCATCTGTTGGAAATCGTTGTTATGGGACGTGCCTGCAGAAACACTGCGAATATGAAAAACCGCCAGCCAATCAGCAGGATGTATGTGAAGAGCTGCTGGTCCCTGACAGACTTTTACAAAGAGATTATTCAGGAGGAGCTGAACATCAAGGAAGTGGTATTTACCGATGAAATTTCGGAGTTTATCACCTATAGCTTTAAACCACAGCTAAAGACTGTAGGCCCCAAATTCGGAAAACTTTTAAATGGTATCCGTACAGCCCTTTCCAGTGTTGACGGCAATGAAGCCATGCGCGAGATAAAAAGCTCAGGGCAGCTGGTTCTTAATATTGAAGGAACTTCTGTCATATTATTACAGGAGGACCTGCTGATTGAGACCGCACAGATGGAGGGTTATTACAGTGAGACAGATAATGGAGTTACCGTTGTTCTGGATACGAATCTGACACCTGAACTGGTTGAAGAAGGTTTTGTACGGGAGATTATCAGTAAAATTCAGACCATGCGTAAAGAAGCCGGATTCGAGGTGATGGATAAAATCCGCGTTTATGTGAAAGACAATCAGGTAATCAAAGGAATTGTTGAAAAGCATGGAAATCTGATAGCCTCAGAGGTACTGGCGGAGGAGCTAATCACGGACCGGACCGAAGGATTTGAAAAAGAATGGAATATTAACACGGAAAGGGTAACTTTAGCCGTAAAGAGAGTATGATACCACGAAGTGCGTAACAATTCGTAGGTATGCAAACATCATACCAGAAAAACCCGCAGACAGCCAAGGGGATTACTGACGCAGAGGAAGCCGGGAGAACAGGGAGGAAAGTAAATTTGTTATATCTTGAATTTAAAAAGAAGACTTTTAAAAGAACAGTCGTAGAGAATATAAAAAATTTGTATCGCAGGCCCTTGGAAGAGGCAACGCCTCAGCAGATATTTCAGGCTGTATCCTATGCGGTGAAAGATGTCATCATTGATAACTGGATGAAGACACAGGAACGAATCACAGAGGAAGATCCCAAGATCGTTTATTACCTTTCCATGGAATTCCTCATGGGGCGTGCGTTAGGTAATAATCTAATTAATCTGACGGCCTATGAAGAGGTTAAAGAAGCTTTGGAGGAATTGGGACTTGATTTAAACGCCATCGAGGACCAGGAACCGGATCCTGCCCTGGGCAATGGCGGTCTTGGCCGCCTTGCAGCCTGCTTCCTGGATTCACTGGCAACACTGGGATATCCGGCATATGGCTGTGGAATCCGATACCGCTATGGCATGTTTAAGCAGCAGATAAAGGATGGATACCAGGTGGAGGTGCCGGATAACTGGTTAAGAGACGGAAACCCGTTTGAACTGCGCCGCCCGGAGTACGCAAAAGAGGTAAAATTTGGCGGTTATGTGCGGGTGCAGTACAGTGAAAAAACCGGCAGAAATGAATTTGTTCAGGAAGGCTATCAATCTGTACGCGCTATCCCCTATGACATGCCCATTGTTGGTTATGACAATGGCATAGTAAATACGCTGCGCATCTGGGATGCTGAGGCTGTCAATGATTTTCAGCTGGATTCATTTGACAAAGGCGATTATCATAAAGCTGTGGAGCAGGAGAATCTGGCCAGGACAATCGTAGAAGTGCTGTACCCGAATGACAACCATATGGCTGGAAAAGAACTACGGCTGAAACAACAGTATTTCTTCATTTCCGCCAGTCTGCAGACCGCAGTGAAGAAGTATAAAAAGAAGCACAATGATTTGAGAGATTTATATAAAAAAGTAGTGTTCCAGTTAAATGATACGCATCCGACGGTAGCAGTGCCGGAGCTGATGCGCATCCTTATGGATGAGGAGGGGCTGACCTGGGATGCAGCCTGGGATGTGACCACACATACTTGTGCCTATACAAACCACACGATCATGTCAGAAGCGTTGGAAAAATGGCCCGTAGATCTCTTTTCACGCCTGCTTCCCAGGGTTTATCAGATTGTGGAGGAGATTAACCGCCGGTTTGTGGAACAGATTCGTGCTCTGTATCCGGGAAATGAAAACAAAGTCGCAAAGATGGCGATCATCTATAACGGACAGATTCGTATGGCGCATCTTGCCATAGCGGGCAGCTTCTCTGTTAATGGCGTAGCCAGGATCCATACAGATATTCTGAAGAATCAGGAGCTGAAAGACTTTTATGAAATGATGCCGGATAAATTTAATAATAAAACCAACGGTATTACCCAAAGACGTTTTCTTCTGCACGGAAATCCACTTCTGGCAGATTGGGTGACTGCTCATGTGGGGAAGGAGTGGATTACCAGGCTTCCGGTGATTGAAAAGCTGGAGGATTTAGCTGACGATGCAAAGGCGCAGAAGGAATTTATGGATATTAAATTTCAGAATAAAGTTCGTCTGGCAAAATACATTATGGAACACAATCAGATTGAGGTGGACCCCAATTCGATTTTTGATGTTCAGGTAAAACGTCTTCATGAATACAAGCGTCAGCTATTGAATATCCTTCATGTGATGTATCTTTACAATAAATTGAAGGAAAATCGGGATTTGCCGTTCTATCCCAGGACATTTATATTCGGAGCCAAGGCGAGTGCGGGCTATGAACGTGCAAAATCGATTATTAAGCTGATCAACAGCGTGGGAGATGTGGTGAACAATGATCCTGCCATCAATGGGAGGATTAAGGTTGTATTCATAGAAGATTATCGTGTAAGTAATGCGGAACTGATTTTTGCTGCTGCGGATGTATCAGAACAGATTTCTACAGCCAGCAAGGAAGCCTCTGGTACGGGAAACATGAAATTTATGCTGAACGGTGCACTGACAGTAGGGACCATGGATGGTGCCAATGTGGAAATCGTGGAGGAGGTAGGAAAAGCAAACGCAGTAATTTTCGGCCTTTCCGCAGAGGAAGTTATCAATTATGAAAACCATGGCGGCTATAACCCTATGGACTACTATAATCATGACCCGGGGCTTCGCCAAGTGGTGGACCAGCTGGTCAGTGGAACATATTCCAATGGAGATACAAACTGCTTCCGGGATATTCATGATTCTCTTTTGTACAGCCGGAACGGGGCTTCGGCAGATATGTATTTTATTATGGGAGACTTTAAGGCTTATACAGTTGCCGGGGAACAGGTAGAAAGCAGATACAGGGATAAAACCGGATGGGCAAAAACGGCAATTTTAAATGTTGCAAAATCAGGAAAATTTACCTCTGACCGTACGATTACCCAGTATGTGGATGAAATCTGGCATTTGGATAAAATCACATTTTGACAAGGGGATATCGTTGTGTTAAAATTAGTTCAACTATGAACAACTCTGGGGAGAATAAATTTCGAGGTGAATACGTTGGATAAAACAGAATATCGCATGAAGTTAGACGATCTGACCAGTCTGGTGGAAAAGCAGGATTATCAAGGCGCTTTACAGATTGCAGACAGTATCGACTGGCGGCGTGTAAAGAGCATAAAGACGCTCGGCATGGTTGCTGATATTTATGAAGTGAATAAAAAGTATGAACGCTGTAAAGAGATTCTGTTACTGGCACACAGCCGTTCCGTGGTTGGAAAGATGGTATTGTATCGCCTGGTGGAGATTTCGCTGAAACTTGGGGAGACGGAAAACGCAGCCGACTATTATTCGCAATTTGTGGATGCAGCCCCCAATGATAACTCCAGATTCATATTAAAGTATAAAATATATAAGGCGCAGCGCGCTCCTCTGGATGATCAGATAGCAATTCTTGAGGATTACAGGGAAAGAGAATATACAGAACGCTGGGCATATGAGCTGGCAAGATTATATAGTCAGGCAGGCAAGCAGGATAAGTGTGTGGAGACCTGCGATGACCTGATTCTCTGGTTCGCCGAAGGCAGATATGTGATGAAGGCCATGCAGCTTAAGATGCAGTATGAACCTCTGTCACCTTCACAGCAACAGAAGTATAACAGTGAGATCAGAAAGAAGGCAACTGTAATACCACAGACAGTACCTGCGGCATCTGCGGGAAAAACGCCGGAGAATGTAAAAAAACGGCCAAAGGAAAGCACGGCAGAACTGCTACGGAAGATGGACAGTGCGGGAGCCGCCATTACGCAGGAGGCTAATAATGACAGGGCAAAGCTGGAAGAATCCGGCAGAGAAGCCGGACTGGATTACATGCCGGTGAATTCGCCCGAGTTTTTGGGTAAGACGGTGGATTTGAAGGAACAGCTTGCCAAGAGTATTCAGGAGGTGTTTTCCGGACTGAAGCTGCCCCAGGAGGAACAGCAGAAGGACGCTGCTGCATCCAGAGGAGATACCGGTGAAATCATTGTACAGGATCTGGAACCGGAGCTGATGGAGGCGGAAGCCCGGATAGAACCGGAATCCTCCGGGAAGATACTGACCAGGGCAGAATCCGGAAAGCAGAAATATTCCGATGATTCAGAATATACAGTTGAACTGGATAAAAAAATACCACAGGAAAATTTACCGGAAGAAGAGCTTGATTTGGAAGCTCTGCTGAAGGAAACGGCGGGTCAGTTTTCTGAGGAACTGTCAACCGGGGATTTCAAAGGACAGGAAGAAGAACCGGCTTTGAAACAGTCCGGGGAGAAAGAGACTGGTAATGCAACAACTCAGATATTGCCGGATTTGAGCAGTATGATACAGGATTCCCCCCATGGTGCATATGAGGAGTCTTTGAATACCATTGTGGTGCCGGATATTGAAAGAGTAGAAGAATCGGATGAGGGAGACGGAACAAAACGTTATGATCCGGTTCGCGAGAACGCACCTGATGCAACCCGGGAGATACTTCCTGAACATATAGAAAGTGAGACAAAGCGTCTTGGGGCATCGGGAAATACGGTACCGATGTCTATCGAAGAAGTACTCCATGAAGAAACTCCAGAGGAGCGCAGAATCAGGATTTTGAACGAGGGAAATCCGGATCGGTTTACGGATGAGCAGAAGCGGATTTTTTCATATTTTGCCAAGGTTCCCGGCATAGATCAGCAGATCCTGGAGGCACTTTCAGGGGTATATGAACATGCAAGCGAGAAAACGTCCAAGCATGGAAACATTGCCATTATGGGCGGATATGGGACGGGTAAAACCCGGTTATCAATGGGTGTAATTATCTCAATCTGCAAGGATTTGGGGCTGCCGGCAGCTAAGTATGCCTGCATTGATGCCTCCGATTTGAATAAAAAGGATCCTGCGGCGGTGGTTTCAAAGATGTCAGGAGGATTTCTTCTGATTGAGCGTGCCGGACTCTTATATCCCAACATCATACAGAAACTAAATAAGGCAATGGAATTCAGGACGGACAGTATGATTGTGATTTTAGAGGATGAAAAGACCAGTATGCGTGGATTGCTCCGCAACAACCCAGAATTTGCGAAAAAATTTGAGACGGTTATATCTATTCCTGTATTTACCAATGATGAACTGGTTACTTTCGCAAGAACTTATGCCAGAGAAAGTGGTTATAAGATGGATGAGATGGGAGTTCTGGCACTTTACACTCTGATTGGCAATAATCAGACTGAGAATGAACCTATGACCATAAGCAAGGTAAAATCGATGGTTGATAAAGCGATTGCCAGAGCCGGAAGAGGAACCAGAAGGTTTGGCCGGAAAATGTCGGGTAAACGTACTGATGACCAGAATAGAATTATCCTGTATGAGAAAGATTTTGATATTTAATGATAAAGGGGACAAAGTGGAAAAGCTTTTGTCCCTTTAACCAATTAAGGAGAATATATATGGAAAGACCTCTTCCTACCTTAGGAGATCCCCAAAACACCATAGCCGTACTGCAGAAGTATGGTTTTAATTTTCAGAAGAAATTTGGACAAAATTTTCTGATTGATACGCATGTTTTAGATAAAATCATAGCTGCGGCCGGGATAGGGTCCGATGACTTTGTGGTTGAGATCGGTCCGGGGATTGGAACTATGACGCAGTATCTGGCATCGTCTGCCAGAGAGGTATATGCTGTAGAAATTGACCAGAATTTGATACCGATCCTAAAGGATACATTAAGAGAATATGACAATGTAACCGTATTGAACGAAGACATTCTGAAAGTTGATTTAAGTGCTCTGGCACAGGAGAGAAATGCCGGGAAACCGATAAAAGTTGTGGCAAACCTGCCATACTATATTACGACACCAATTATCATGGGTTTGTTTGAAAATCATGTACCTCTGGAGTCTATTACAGTTATGGTGCAAAAAGAAGTAGCCGGGCGGATGCAGGTGGGACCGGGGACAAAAGAATATGGGGCACTGTCACTGGCAGTACAATACTATGCACAGCCCTATATTGCGGCATATGTACCTCCAAACTGCTTTATTCCCCGCCCTAAAGTGGGGAGTGCGGTAATTTGTCTGAAGTTACATGATAAATCTCCGGTACAGCTAAGAGATGAAAAGCTGATGTTCCGTCTGATCCGTGCATCCTTTAACCAGAGAAGAAAGACACTGGTTAATGGAATTGCGAATTCTGCAGAATTGCCTTATACAAAGGAACAGGCAGCCAGAGCAATTGCAAAATGCGGTTTCCCGGCATCGGTGCGGGGAGAGACATTAAATTTGGAACAATTTGCACTTCTGTCAGATGTGTTATTGTCAGAGTGAAGGATTTACAGAAAGCTATAGGTCAAAGAATGCAAAAGAAGCTGCCAGTGGCAGCTTCTTTGTATATATTTACTAAAGGAAGGAGTGCCGATTTTCATCGGCGTATGAAAAAGAAAATTTTTTATAAAATAATCATTGCATTGCATTGATTTATCTTATGATGTTAGTATACGAGACAATTGTGTTCTTTCCGTGTTCATCCTGTAAAGAAATCATGAACAAAATCATAAGATTTTATGTCAAATGAAAACAGGAATGCACAGCTGTCCGGAATGTGTTATAATCAGACCATCAAGCAAAGGGGATATTATATATGAGAAAAAAGATGTTTAAAAAAGGAATGGCAGTATTTATATCTGCCCTTACTGTTCTTACCACTATCTGTGTTCCGGCGGCGGCAGACAGTATAGCCGACAAACCATATCTGGCCCTTGGAGCTGATCTGAAGGAAGATGAAAAGACGAAGGTGCTGGAACTGCTGGATGTTAAAGAAGAGGATTTGGAAAATTATACTGTAGTAACTGTTACGAACGCGGATGAGCACAAGTACCTGGACGCTTATTTAAGTGCCAGTGTGATTGGCAGCCGGGCACTTTCTTCTGTAAAAGTGATTGAGAAAGAGTCAGGAAACGGACTTCAGGTAACTACAAAGAATATTACATATTGTACGAAGGTCATGTACCAGAATGCTTTGGCTACTGCAGGGCTTAAAGATGCGGATATAACAGTTGCAGGACCATTCAACATTTCCGGAACAGCGGCTTTGGTAGGCGCGATGGAAGCATATTCTAAGATGACCGGAAAAACACTTGATTCCGACAACGTGGATACAGCTACGGATGAACTTGTGACTACAAGCCAGATTGCAGAGGAAATCGGTGATCAGGATAAGGCTGAGGAACTGATTGGTGCTGTTAAAAATGCGGTAGTTGCAGAGGAGATTAAGAATCCGGAAAAGATAGAAGAAAAAATAGAGGAAACGGCCGATAAGCTGGAAGTCACTTTGACCGACGATCAGATTCAGCAGATTCGTCTTCTGATGGAGAAAATATCCAAACTGGACCTTAATATTGACAGCCTGAAAGAACAGGCCAAAGGTTTATACGATAAACTGAGCAAGCTGGATGTTGACCTGAACATCAACCAGAAGGAGGTAGATGGATTTTTTGCACAAATTGGGAGTTGGTTTGAGGGTCTTTGGAAACAAATAAAGTCCTGGTTTGAATGATTAGACATTGACAATAGTATGTAGTGCACAATAAAGTGGAAGAATATCAGAAGAAAATAAGCATGATTAATAAACAAGACACCTTTTATTCACATTGTGTTCACAAAACGATGGTATGCTATATACAGTTCAGAGATGAACGAAGGCAATGTGTTGTAAGTTACAATACATAAAATTTTTCATAATAATACCCAGATATCTAAGATATCTGGGTACTCCTCGTTTATTTCAAAGATAAAGCTTATCGTTCGATTCCTTTTCTTGCAGGAATTCCTTTATCAAAAGGGTGTTTTACTTTTTGTATGAAAGAAACATAATCGGCTGCATCTATCAAAGCCTGGCTGGGATTTTGTCCGGTAAGTATGACTTCCAGATGAGGTGGTTTACGGCAAAGAAAGTCCAAAAGAAGTGTCTCGTCAAACAGTTTTGAACCAATTGCATAAAGGATCTCGTCAAGAAAAAGAATGTCGTAGCAGCCTGATTCAGCCAGTTGGATGATATCTTTGAACTGAGACTCATAATATGTTTTTCGCTCGGCTTTTTCTTCCGATGACAACCGAAAACTGAATTTTTCAGACTCCAGACCATCAATAAATGTGACGTTATCCAGAGCTTCCAGAACCTTTCTTTCGCTTGTCCTGTTGTCTTTCATGAACTGATAGATCAATACTTTATATCCATAACCCGCTGCTCTGGTACACAAACCCATGCCACAGGTTGTTTTGCCTTTTCCATCGCCACAGTAAATATGGATGAATCCTGTTTGCTTTTCCATCTTTGCTCCCATTCCTTTCTGATTCTAAATATCTTCTCTAGTATAAGACTTCTCTCAAAACTAAGCAACCGAAAGTATGAAAAAACACCCGGATGTTTAGCATCCGGGTGATATATGTTTAAGGGGAATTTATTATATGGGATACCGATTACTTAATAATTCTCAACTTTACGTTCGAAGTAAGCCTTGGGATGGGCGCATACCGGACATACTTCTGGAGCATTTTCTCCTTCGTAAATATAACCGCAGTTACGGCATTTCCAGCCGAGTGGAGCATCCTCTTTAAAGGTTTTATCATTAAGATAGGACTCCAACAGCTTATTGTAACGTCTTTCATGAGCAGCTTCAACCTTTGCAACTCCTTCAAATTTAGCGGCCAGTGCTTTAAATCCCTCTTCGCGGGCTTCCTTTGCCATACGGGCATACATATCCGTCCATTCGTAGTTCTCACCGGCAGCAGCATCCTTCAGATTTTCCTCGATATCACCGATACCGTGAAACTCCTTAAACCACATCTTTGCGTGTTCTTTTTCCTGATCAGCAGTTTCCTGATACAGTGCTGCAAGCTGCTCATAGCCGGCTTTTTTGGCGGCTGAAGCATAGAATGTATATTTATTGCGTGCCTGGGATTCACCTGAAAAAGCATCCATTAAATTTTGTTCTGTTTTAGTCCCTTTGTATTGTGACATGAGTACCTCCTATAAGTGAAAACTGTAACTGTTTATGTGTCTTTTGTATTTTCTTTTTCTTATTCGAAATAACGTTTTAATAATCCTGCAAATGCTTTACCATGACGGGCCTCATCTCTTGCCATCTCATGTACGGTATCATGGATTGCATCCAGATTAGCAGCTTTTGCACGTTTTGCAAGATCTGTCTTGCCGGCAGTAGCACCATTTTCCGCTTCTACACGCATCTCCAGGTTTTTCTTTGTACTGTCTGTTACAACTTCACCTAACAGTTCTGCAAATTTTGCAGCATGTTCAGCCTCTTCTAAAGCTGCTTTTTCCCAATATAGACCGATTTCAGGATATCCTTCACGATGAGCAACACGAGACATGGCAAGATACATACCAACTTCTGAACATTCGCCCTCAAAGTTTGCTCTCAAGTCTTTTTTGATATCATCCGGAACATCAGCAGCAACGCCTACAACATGCTCGGAAGCCCATGTCATCTCGCCGCTTTGCTCAACAAACTTAGAAGCCGGTGCTTTACAGATCGGACATTGCTCCGGTGCAGACTCTCCTTCATAAACATAACCGCATACACTACATACAAATTTCTTCATGGTTTCATCCTTTCTTGCTTTTTATTTTTTTATTCCTGATATCAGGAAATCCTTGGAAAACAATATTAGTAATTGTTACTGATTTAATGATACACGCAAACATATAGTTTGTCAAGTGAGTTTTTAAATCTTTTCAGTGTTCTTTATGGCAATCCTTACATAAAGCACATATTCCATAGAAAATGACGGAATAATCTTCAATAATTCCATCAAAATCTTTTGATGCAGATTTTTTTATATAACCAATGTCTTCCATCTTCAGGTCCATCACGTTTTTGCACAGCCTGCAGATAAAATGATTGTGGGGGTGTGTATCAGCGTCGTAACGGTCTGCACCATCACCGGTCGTAATCTTTTTTATCTCTCCTATATCGGATAACAGAGAAAGATTTCGGTAAACGGTTCCAAGACTGATATTCGGATAGATTTCACGTATATCGGTATAAATCATATCAGCAGTAGGGTGATCGTGCCGGGCCATCAGTAGTTCTTTAATGGATTCACGTTGCCTGCTATATTTTAACGCTTGCATATAACCTCCTTTCCGATAATAGTAATAGTTATTAAGACTATCATACAATACTCTTCTGATTATGTCAAGAAACAAAACATATAAAATGCATGGTGACTCTTTCCAAATGAAAGTGGTTATGCTATTATGTATCATAGAATTGGAAATTCTCACTTGCAGATGTGAGAAGATTTTAAGGAGACGAGAAAGTGAAAGATCAAAAATATTATATAACCACCGCAATTGCATATACATCCGGTAAACCACATATCGGCAATACTTACGAAATCGTTTTGGCTGACAGCATTGCCAGATTTAAAAGGCAGCAGGGATATGATGTGTTTTTCCAGACAGGAACAGATGAGCATGGCCAGAAGATAGAGTTAAAGGCAGATGAATTGGGAATTACACCGAAAGAACTGGTAGATGAGATAGCAGGCGAAGTTAAACATATCTGGGATATGATGGATACCTCTTATGATAAATTTATCCGTACGACGGATGCAGACCATGAAGCCCAGGTTCAGAAGATATTTAAAAAGCTCTATGACCAGGGAGATATCTATAAAGGATACTATGAGGGCATGTACTGCACACCCTGCGAATCCTTTTTTACCGAGTCGCAGTTAGTGGACGGCAAGTGTCCGGACTGTGGAGGTGAAGTTACACCTGCAAAAGAGGAGGCGTATTTCTTTAAGATGAGCAAATATGCTCAGAGGCTGATTGACCATATTAATACGCATCCGGAATTTATCCAGCCGGTTTCCAGGAAGAATGAGATGATGAATAATTTTCTTTTGCCGGGACTCCAGGATCTCTGCGTATCCCGTACTTCCTTTACATGGGGAATTCCGGTTACTTTTGATCCTAAGCATGTGGTTTACGTATGGCTGGATGCATTAACAAATTATATTACGGGAATTGGATACGACTGTGACGGAAACAGTACAAAGCAGTTTGAGAATCTATGGCCCGCAGATCTTCATCTGATTGGAAAGGACATCATACGTTTTCATACCATCTATTGGCCTATTTTCCTTATGGCGTTAGATCTTCCTCTGCCGAAGCAGGTATTTGGCCATCCCTGGCTTTTGCAGGGGGATGGAAAGATGAGCAAATCGAAGGGAAATGTGATCTATGCGGATGATCTGGTCTCTCTGTTCGGGGTGGATGCGGTACGTTACTTTGTACTCCATGAGATGCCTTTCGAGAATGACGGAGTGATAACCTGGGAGCTGATGGTGGAGAGGATGAACTCTGAACTTGCAAATACCCTGGGCAATCTGGTGAACCGTACGATATCTATGTCTAATAAGTATTTTGAAGGAGTTATCCGGAACTATGATATTTCAGAAGAAATAGATACAGAGTTCAAAACAGTGATTACGGGTACCCGGGACAAGGTGTCTGAAAAGATGGAAGGCTTAAGGGCTGCAGATGCGCTCACAGAGATCTTTAACCTGTTCAAGCGATGTAATAAGTATATTGATGAAACGGTGCCATGGGTTTTGGCGAAGGAGGAATCGAAGGAGGAGCGGTTATCCACAGTGTTGTACAATCTTGTGGAAGGAATCTGTATTGGAGCAAACCTTCTGGAGCCTTTTATGCCAGCTACTACTGCCCGCATATTGGAACAATTAAATGCATCCCGGCGCTCATATGATGAATTGTCAGATTTTGGACTGTATGTTACTGAATATAAGGTAACCGAAAAACCGGAAATTCTCTTTCAGAGACTGGATGCGAAAGAAGTACTTGAGAAAGTTGAAGCCATGAAGCCCAAGGCTTGTAAAGAACAGGAAGAAACACTCATTGACATTGAACCAAAGGAAGAGATAACATTTGAAAAATTTGGGGAAATGCAGTTTCAGGTGGGTGAAATTATTGCCTGTGAAGCGGTTAAAAAGTCAAGAAAGCTGCTCTGCTCACAAGTTAAGATAGGAAGTCAGATAAAGCAGATTGTGTCAGGAATAAAAGCAGATTATACACCCGAAGAGATGGTAGGCAAAAAGGTTATGGTTCTTGTAAACCTGAAACCGGCGAAGCTGGCTGGTGTATTGTCAGAAGGAATGCTTCTGTGTGCAGAAGACGAGGAAGGGAAACTGTCCCTTATGATTCCTGAGAAGGACATGCCGGCAGGAGCAGAAATCAACTAGTATAGGTGACATTTAAATACCTTGCTGATTCAATTCAGACCAGTGAAGCAGCAAGGTATTTATGATCGGCTATACTAGTCGTTCTTTGGTGTACTATAAAAACAACCAGATCTTTGATCCGGTATAGCCGGGCAGAGGTCTGGTTGTTTTAAAATCGGATTATCAGTTATTTTATTGCACCTTCTACCATTCCCTGAATAATTTGTTTCTGAGCAAACAGGAACAATATAATAATCGGTATCATAGCAAGGAATGCCGCTGTCAGAATCAAGTCCCACTGTTTTACATAGGAACCAACGAAACTTGTCACAGCTACAGGCAAAGTCTTGATTCTTCCGTTCAGTCCAAGCATCAGAGATGGAAGCAGGAAGTCATTCCATATCCACAGGCCATTCAGAATTAATATGGTAACCTGTACCGGCTTCAGTAATGGGAATATAATATTAAAAAATGTCCTCTCCGGCGTACACCCGTCAATCAGTGCGGCTTCTTCCAGTTCATACGGTATATTCTTGATAAATCCATGTAAAATAAAGACGGACATCGCGCCACCGAATCCCAGATATGCGAAGATAATCCCCTTATAACTGCTTAGCATTTGAACGCCCGTAAAATCTGAAATCCCCCTGAACGTTGATAAAAGCGGAAGCATAACTACCTGAAAAGGAATAACCATGGCAGATACAAACATCATAAAAATAAAGTTAGACCACCTTGTCTTATTTCTGCAAAGGACCCATGCGGCCATACTGGATGTAACGGTCAAAAGAGCCAGTGATACCACCGTGATAATCAGAGAACTGCCAAAAGATGACCAGTAACTGAAGTTCTGATTATTGATAACATTTTTCATGTTTTCCAGCATCTGTCCCCAGTTTGCGGGTATGGCAATCGGACTGGTAACAATATCCGCACTGGATTTTGCGGAGTTGATAATCACCAGAAAAAATGGTATTAAGACAATAATTGCAATTATAAAAGCAACGATTTCTGTAATTAATCTTTTTCTTTTCTGTGCTCTCATTACATCTCAACCTCCCGCTTTTTACTGATAGATACCTGAGTCAACGATATAATTGCCAGTATAACAAAGAATACAACTGCCTTTGTCTGCCCTAAAGCATATTTATTCTTTCCGATTGCCGTATTGTAAATGTTCAATGCCAGGAATTCTGTGGACTGGATAATCTTATCTCCTAAAACTCTGGCCGGTGCACCATTTGTGATAGCCAGGTTCAGGTCAAACTGCTTAAAGGAGTTCACCAGTGTTAAAAAAATACATACGGTAAACGTATTAGCTATCATGGGCATCTTTATTTTAAAAAGTGTGGTTGCCGCACCGGCACCATCCACATTAGATGCCTCCAGTATATCTTTGGGAACTCCTGTCAGTCCTGTTACATAAATCATCATGATATACCCTGCGTATTGCCAGGTGCTCACAATCAATATTGCAACAAAGGCCAGATTGGGATCTGTCAGCATAGAGTCTGATCCTGCGATAGCCACGGTAAGGACTTTATTAAAGATAAACTGCCATACATATCCCAATACGATACCGCCGATCAGATTTGGCAGGAAATATGCCGCCTGGTAAAAGCCTTTTAACTTCAGCTTGGATGTACATAACAGTGCCAGGGAAAATGCAAAGATGTTAACAAAAATCATATTAATAACTGTGAAAATCACTGTAATAAGCAGTGAATACAAATAATCCATAGATTTAAACATTGTTATATAATTTGAAAAGCCCACAAACTTAGTATAGTCAATTCCATTCCAGTCTGTTAATGAATAAAAAATACCTGATGCAAATGGAATTAATACGGTCACTGCAAATGTAAATACTAATGGTAGTAAAAATAATGCATTAATTATTTTTCTGTGTTTCCTTGTAGGGAAAAAGTAGATTCCCATAATTAGCAAAGTCAGACCAATGATCAGCAAAGGCCCCCGAAAATTGTTATCTGCTTTGGTAATATCCATGTATAGTGCAGCCACCGCTGCAGCAATACCAACGGCCAACAGACCTATGGCTGCCGGTTTCTTTTTATTCATACGGATTTCTCCCTTCTATATGTAACAAGAACTGAAATATGTCCCTCTTCTGTCAGAAAACAGATACGGGCGAAAACGGCCGCCCGTATCTGTTGACTAAAAAATCATTGCTGGGACTGAGCTACATAATCTGCAATTGTAGACTGTAATGTTTTTACAAATGTATCTTTATCAATGTCACCCTTTGCGTAGGATTCAAATACAACTCCTGTGGCTTTCTGGGCGATACCTTCCGGCATGTTGGACCACGCCCAGGAAGAAGTATTTCCCCCGTCGACATAGGCCTGCAGGCTCTTTGCAAGCGGTGCCTCCGGTTTTATTGTACTGTTGTTGTAAGGGGAAATCATGCCGCAGTCTGTAATCAGGCATTTCTGCCCCTCTTCTGAAAGTGCAAGGTCATCCAGGAATGCCTTTACAGCGTCCAGATTCTTGCCGTCTTTGTATGCACACCACCATGACGGAGAGTCGGCCAAAACACTTGTCATATCTTCCTTTGTAAAGGCAAGCGGTGCGATACCACAGTCAAAGGTTGCATCGTAGTCAGGAAGGGATGGATCAATCCAATTCCCCTCTGTAATAAATGCGGACTTTCCCTGTGCAAATAAAGCAAGCTGATCATCGTAAGTGCCGGAAATTAATACCTGCTTGTCGGAATAATCGCATAACAGCTTGAAGAAATCTGCAAACTGAGCCGCTCTGTCTGTGTCAAGCTTACCTTTTAGCATTTCGTCAAAATACTGATTATCTTCTCTTTTTAGCCCGCCGGACAGATAGTATCCAAACAGATGGTTGCCCGTTGACCAGTACATCTGGCCAGACTCCGCTGCCACGGAGCAAACGGCTGACAGGCCGAGTTCATCCTTCTTTGCATCAATAGTCTCAAAAGCATTTTTGAATGCATCGTAATTTGTAAGAGACGTGGGATCTACTCCGGCTTTCTTCAAAATATCCGCATTATAAGTAATTCCATATCCTTCCACCGCATAGGGAAAGCCTACCACTTTTCCGTCATCACCTTTAAAAGCAAAGTTTGTCTCAGATGCCCATTTACAATCTCCTAAATCTGCCACGTAATCCTTCCAGTTTGCAAAATCCCCCCGTCCGCCGATAACAAATAAGTCTGGCATATTATCTGAGGCCTTATATGACTTTAGCGTTCCCTGTATATCAGCACCACCTCCGAGGGATTCGATTACAACTTTCTGGCCTGTTCTTTCTTCGTAATCTTTTGCATATGCTTTTAATGCTTTATCAATCTCAATCTTTCCGTTCACGATACGGATTGCATCGGCGGAGCCTTTCGAAACACTATCACTTTTATCGGTGTTTTTACCTTCTGCTCCACAGCCTGCCAGAAGCGTGGCGCCCATCAATGCTGCTAATAAGGCTGAAATCATTTTCTTTTTCATAGTACATCCTCCTTAATTTAGGCTTTACTATAGATTACCTTTTGCGCATAAGGTACTTCTCGACATGTATGCTACCACACTTCACCCGCCTTTTCAAGAGCGTTTTGTATACTTATTCTGAAATATTATATAACTTATGCGCAAAAGGAAACGGTTATGTGCATTTTTATTGTTTGAATGTCAAATTTTATTTATGCATTTTACACAATACATAAAAAGTGCATAAGCCTTTTCCACTGCAGGCTTATGCACTTTGCTCAATTTTTTTTATAGAATTCGTTTTACACTGTCTCGTATCTTTAATTCTATAGGCAAAATAACGTTTTTTTTCTCCGGCTCACTCCCCTTAAGCTGCTGTATCAGCATTTCAACTGCAATCCTGCCTTTTTGTTCGGGATCCTGGTGTACAGTGGTCAGCCTCGGCCTCACAAACTTGCTGTAATAATTATCATCAAATCCTGTTACGGAAACATCCTCCGGTACTTTTATCCCATGGTCATACAGATAACTGATGACCGCAGATGCATGAAAATCAGTTGAACAGACAAATGCCGTATATTTTCTGCATGCTTCCAGAATGGACTGCAGGCCTGTTTTTTCTTTTGCCTCTGATTTTACATCTTCTTCGGAAATGTAAATAATATCCGCCTCAGAGCATTCCAGCCCGGCTTCCTCCATAGCTTTCTGATAGCCGTCATATCTCATTGCTTCTACCGCAATACAGACATCCGATACAAATGCTATCTTCTTATGTCCCTGGCTGATGACATATTTTGTAATCTGATAAGAGCCCTCTTTGTCTTCCAGCCCTACATTGCAGAATTCCCTGGCTTCCTGATAGAAATATGTATCCACAAAAACCATAGGTTTTTTGTATTTTTTTTTGATTTTCGAACAATCCTCATTCATCATACCCAGCAAAATTAAGCCATCCACATTCCATGTAGAGATATAACTGAGAGTCTCTGCAATATTATCAGAAATATAAATCATTAAAAAATATCCGGCATCTTTTACGGCACGCTCAATGGCACCAACAAGTTCTGAAGTAAACGCATCCTTGATGTAGTTCTTTCCAATAAAATGCCCTTTTCTTGATTTTAGTGCTATTCCAATAATTCTGGAATTATTTTTGGCCAGATTTCTGGCATTGATATTGGGAACATATTCATATTTTTTCAGTATTTCTTTTACCCGTTCTATTGTATCCTCGGACACTTCTTTTGTCTTTCCATGAATTACGTTGGACACTGTTGTCGTGCTGAGGCCAAGCGTATTTGCAATTTCCTTAATTGTTACCATTACCATACCCCTTTTTATAAACTGCTAATGACATTCTAACACACATTTGCCAAATTACAAATATGTCTTCTCTATTGGTTGTGTAAATTTACTATTTACTGTTGACGGAAATGGGCCCAGGCCCTATAATGGAAATATTAGGAATGACTTAAGAGGGATATTATGATTTTTGAGACGCATGCACATTACGATGATGGAGCTTTTGATGAAGACAGAGATGCCTTGCTGAAATCCATGGATAATCATGGGGTTGGGTGTATCATCAATGTATGTGCCGCTTTGGAGAGCCTTGATAAGACAAGAAAATTGATGGAGCAGTATCCTTTCGTATTCGGGGCTTTCGGATTACATCCGGATGAAACGGGAGATATGGATGAAGCTGTGATGGACAAAATCCGTACGTTTTGCAGGATGGAAAAAGCGGTTGCTGTCGGAGAAATCGGATTGGATTATTACTGGGATAAAGAACAGCATCAAAGGCAGATTTACTGGTTTGAACGCCAGATGCAACTGGCAAGAGAAGAAGGACTGCCTGTTATTATCCATAGCAGGGATGCGGCAGCAGATACACTGGATGCCATAAAGCGAATGCATGCAGAGGAAATCGGCGGCGTCTGCCACTGTTTCTCATATCCCAAAGAGATGGCAAGGGAATATATCGACATGGGATTTTATATAGGAATTGGAGGCGTTGTAACTTTTAAGAACGCGAGAAAATTAAAAGAGGTGACAGCTTATACTCCTTTGGACAGAATTTTGCTTGAGACAGACAGTCCGTATCTGACTCCGGTTCCTTACCGCGGGAAGAGAAATACCTCTTTAAATTTAACATATATTGCGCAGATGATTTCAGAAATCAAGGAGATTGATTACGAGGAAGTCATTGCAGTAACTGAAAACAATGCAAAAAAGTTATTTTTAGGAGAAACCAATGATTAGAAAAGATGTAAATAAGAAGATTTCCAGACAAAAGATTCTGGTTACATCTATTGTATTAAGTGCTGTGGTCATTATAGCTAATCCACTTTCTGCATTAAGTGCACCTAATACTACATATGAGAGCATTTCTGAAGAGCGGTCAGCAGATACCGGCGATGATTTGAATGGAGAGGGTAATTCTGATATACCGTCAACGCCATCCCCGACGCCAACGCCGGAGGTAACACCGGCACCGTCTCCGATACCTACAGTGACCCCGACACCAACACCGGAGGTAACACCGACACCGACACCAACGCCGGAAGCAACACCAACGCCGGAGGCAACGCCATCTCCAACGCCGGAAGCAACAGAAACTCCGACGCCAGCACCTACCGAGGCACCGTCCCCGACACCGGTGCCGAATGAACAAACTACGACAGATAATTCAGATCGTACGCCAATTAGACTGAATGTTGGCAGTGCCTCTGTCACACCGATTCTCCTACATACAATCCCAAAGGATTATGCACTGGCAAAAGTGGACTCGTTTGTAAGTATACGGGAAGAAAAAGACGAAAAATCCAGGGCTGTGGGCAGACTTGAGCGTGGGGGGCTTTGTTTTATCATTGCGGATAAGGATCAGGAATGGATTTTTGTAGAGTCGGGAGAAGCAAGGGGATTTGTGAAACGCGAGTACCTGATGATGGATGAAGAGGCTCTGAATCAGATAGAGGCTGTCGGAGAGAATAGGTTCTCTCTGGCGGAGAGCCTGGTTCGTCCATGGGAGAATAAAGCGTATGCATATTCCACAGATACGGTAAAGGATGTGGATATTGCCGGCAGCCTTCGTCAGTCAGTCCTGGAATTTTCACAGAGTTTTCTTGGGAATCCATATGTATGGGGCGGTGTAAGCCTTACAGACGGCGCCGACTGTTCCGGATATGTGATGCAGATATACAGACAATTTGGATACTCACTGCCGCGTACATCCGGGGAACAGGCAAATTATGGAACAAGAATATCTCCATCGGAAGCACAGCCGGGTGATTTGCTTTTTTATGCCAGAGATGATGGTACAATTTATCATGTACTCATCTATATGGGCAATGGCAAAGCGATTAATGCACAGAGCAGCAGGACGGGAATCGTAATATCGGATGTGGATTATAATAAGGTTCCCTGGGCTGTGCGAATTATTAATGATGAGAATGCAGTACCGGCTGCCAGCCTGCTATCGGGTAACAGTGGGGTTAAGCCCAATGGCCGATACCTGGGCAGATTTAAGCTTACGGCATATTGCAATTGTGAAATCTGCTGTGGGCACTGGTCGGGCGGGCCGACAGCAAGCGGAGTGATGCCGTCACAGGGAACAACGGTAGCTGTGGGTGGTGTGGATTTTGCTACCAGGCTGAACATCGGAGGCCAGGTGTTTACTGTGGAAGACAGAGGAACACCATATGGACATATTGATATCTTTATGAACAGCCACGCGGAGGCTACACAATTTGGTGTTCAGTATGCGGATGTGTATGTTCAAAATTAACTTTTAAGAAATTTTACAGTTCGGCCGTGCAGATTCAAACCTGGCAGAACCGTATTGAATTGCAGAGAGGCCTTGCATAGATTATGCAGGGCTTTTTTTGCGTCATGCCGGAAAAATTTTTAAATACACCGTGTAAGAAAGTAATAGCTTGTATATGTTTTCTATGTTACTATATGCTTGATAGATGAGGAAAGGAAGGCAGCTCATATGGCGGGAAAAAGGGTAAAACAAAAGGACAAACAGATATCAGGGGAAGAGGAAAGGGAATTACCCCGGTTCAGTGAATTGGATCAGTACCTGTTTGGACAGGCTACGCACTATGACCTCTATCGAAAGATGGGGGCACACCCGGGGAGCCTGGAGGGAAAGGATGGAGTCTGGTTTACAGTATGGGCACCAAACGCTGAATCAGTTTCCGTAATTGGAGAATTCAATGGATGGGATGAAAAGATGAACCCCATGAAAAAAGTGTCGGAGGAAGGAGTCTATGAAGGCTTTATTTCGGCGGCAAAAGAAGGTGATCTTTACAAATATTGTATTATGAGCCGGAAAGGAAAATTGCTGTATAAAGCAGATCCTTATGCCTTTGCAGCAGAGAAGCGGCCTGGAAATGCATCCCGGGTGGCCGATATCGGCGGCTACAGGTGGGGGGATGCTGCATGGCTGAAAAAAAGGAAAGAGTCCAATCCCGACATAGCGCCCATGTCCATCTATGAGCTGCATCCCGGTTCGTGGAAGAAGCATCCCTTCAGTGAGGAAAATCCGGAGGGATTCTATGATTATGAGTATCTTGCGGAATCGCTTACAGCGTACATAAAGGATATGGGATATACCCATGTAGAACTTATGGGGATTGCGGAACATCCGTTTGACGGTTCCTGGGGCTATCAGGTGACCGGATACTATGCACCGACCTCCCGGTACGGAACCCCGAAACAGTTTAAATATCTGGTAGATTATCTGCATAAGAACAAAATCGGTGTAATTTTGGATTGGGTACCTGCGCATTTTCCGAAAGATGAACATGGTCTTGCGGAGTTTGACGGGACAGCAGTCTACGAATATGAGGATCCGCGAAAAGGGGAACATCCTGACTGGGGCACAAAGATTTTTAATTATGAACGCCCTGAGGTCAAGAATTTTCTTCTTGCCAATGCGCTGTATTGGATTGAGGAATACCATATAGATGGTCTGCGGGTGGATGCGGTGGCATCCATGCTGTATCTGGATTATGGGAAATCCGAAGGACAATGGCTTCCAAACCGGTACGGCGGAAATCAGAACCTGGAGGCTGTAGAATTTTTTAAGCACCTGAACTCCCTAGTAACCGGCAGAAATAAAGGGGTTGTCATGATTGCAGAGGAGTCTACCACATGGCCTAAGGTGACGGGGGATGTCCACGATGGAGGACTGGGATTCAGTTTCAAATGGAACATGGGGTGGATGCATGACTTCCTGGAGTACATGAAGCTGGACCCGGTATATCGTAAATATAATCATAACAGTATGACATTTTCCCTGACCTATGCATTTGGTGAAAATTATGTACTGGTGCTTTCTCATGATGAGGTGGTACATCTAAAGTGCTCCATGCTCAGCAAGATGCCCGGAGTGGGGGATGATAAGTATAAGAATCTGATGGCAGGATACGGCTTTATGATCGGACATCCGGGCAAGAAGCTGTTGTTCATGGGGCAGGATTTCGGGCAGCTTCAGGAATGGTCGGAGGAGCGGGAGCTCGACTGGTATCTGCTGGCCGAGAAGCCCCACGAGCATCTGCAGGCTTATGTGCGGGATTTGCTTCACCTCTATACCAGATATCCTGCTTTGTATGCCAATGACACGCCGGAAGGATTTGAGTGGGTCAATGCGAATGATGGAGAAAGGAGTATCTTCAGCTTTATTCGAATCTCACCCACTGGAAAGGAGAATCTGATATTTATCTGTAACTTTACTCCTGTGGAAAGGCCGGATTACCGGGTTGGAGTTCCTAAGAGAAAACAATACCGTCTGATACTGGACAGCTCGGACATTAAGTATGGTGGAAATGCGTGTGAGCGTCCGTTAATCTATCGGGCTGTGGCAAAACCATGTGATGGAAGGCCGTTTTCCATTGGATTTCCCCTTCCCGCTTATGGTGTGGCGGTGTTTAGATTCTAAATAAAAAGGTGAGAAAATAGAGCACCAGAAGGTGTAGGGGGTAAAAGAAATAAAATGCATATTTCAGGCTAAGCCCCCGGGCGCCATTATATCTTTGAATCGGTATCAGGGAGAAGAAACAGAACGCTTCTCCCAAACCCAGGAGGGTAAGGGCGGAACAGGCCAGAAAAGATCCCATAGTTCTCCTGAATCGGAACAGGTAAAAGAGAACAATGGCCAAAATCCCATACATCTCATAGTCGGAGTGCATAAGCCAGGCGGCTGTGCAGCCGGTCAGGGAGATCAGCAAGGTGTATATTGTGGTAAGGAATCTGTTATGACTGAGCTTTTCAGCCTCAGAAATTGCCCAGATAGTCAGAAGGCCAAGTGTCAGAGTGAACAGGGTATTCTGGCTGGAAGGGTTCCACTGTCCATAGAATGCCAGATCAAAAGGAATTTCGGACAGGAGGGCCATCAGAAAAAGATTCCGGCAGTATTTTACTTTGCTGCGCGTGTGAAGGAAGCCTTCCACCAAAAGGAAAGCAAACAGTGGAAATGCAATTCTGCCTGCTGAACGCAGGAGAGAATTTATAGTGACGGCCGCGGCATGAGAAGCCATATAACTTTCCAGAGGTTCCTGCGTACTCGAAAGTCTCAGGGAATCCTGATAGAGAGGGGATTCTATAAATATTGCGGAAAAGTGATCGATTAGCATACAGGCCATGGCGATCAGCTTCACAGTGCTCCCGGTAATACCATAGATGGGAGTACTTCCGTCAGAAGTATTCGGCGGTTGATAAGACATAATGATTCCTTTCTGAATAAATTTATGGTTAAGAGTGTAACATATTCTCAGAAGGATTACAATTCGCGTGGTGGTAATAAATACTATGAATGAAATTAATTTATATGAAAAAAAAATCATACAGGATAAGGAGTTTCCTGTCCAGATTTTTGAAAATAATATCAGAGAGGTTCGCTCTATTTTCCAGGAGCACTGGCATGAACAGATAGAGATGCACTATGTTTTAAATGGTGAGGCAGATTTTTACTGTAACCACAAGCCTGTTCATGGGGAGCCTGGAAATCTGATTATCATCAATAGTAATGAACTGCATACGGGCACAACAAAGACAGAGACATTTGATGCATTGGTTATTATCTTTGAATTGGACAAATTTTCAGAGGAGATTGTAAATCATAACATGATTTTTCAGACGTTGATCCCGGCAGATGAAAAGATTAAAAACCTGCTCTTTACCATTCGTAAGGAGGACAGTTTAAAAGAATTGGGTTATAAACTGGCGGTCAAGGCTGCAATCTATGAGCTGCTGACTTATCTTATGCGCTTTTATGTGGTAGAAAGCATATCCGATCAGGAACAGTTAAAAAGAAACAGAAATCTGGAACGCCTTAATATTGTATTTCAATATATACAAAATAATTATACCGAACAATTAAGCAATAAAGATTTAGCCCGTGTTATACATTTAAGTGAGCCAAGGTTCTGTCATCTGTTTAAAGAGAGCATGGGATTAAGTCCGCTTAAATATATTAACGAAGTCCGTCTCGAAAAGGCATATTTTCTATTGCAGCAGAAGGAACTGAATGTCGCCGAGATTGCCGAAATTGTAGGATTTCGGGATTATAACAATTTTGGGAGATTATTTAAGAAAAAGTATGGATATGCACCATCTGAGGTCTGGGAAAGACAATTATCCTATATTTCTGCCGCGACGAGATAGCAGGATTGTATGTATATATAGCAATGGTTTGCTAGAATTATTTTTTGAATTTATATATGATGATAGCAGAGTTGCGGGAGCACAATTATTTGATTCTTATATATAATGGAGGTATGTTATGAAACTAGGTGTGTTTACAGTAGTATTAGGGGACATGGGTCTGGAGGATGCATGTGCGTATCTGGAAAAGAGCGGTGTGCAGATGGTGGAAATCGGATGCGGAGGATTTCCGGGAAAGGCACACTGTGATCCGGAAGTACTGTTGAATGATGATGCAAAATTAAAGGAATTCCAGGATACAATTGCAAGGCATAACCTGGAAATCAGTGCTATGAGTAGTCATGGGAATCCGGTTCATCCACAGAAAGATGTGGCGGAGAAATTTGATCATGACCTGACGAATGCGATTTTACTGGCAGAAAAACTGGGAGTACCGGTGGTAAATGCATTTTCAGGATGCCCGGGCGGCAGCAGTCAGGATCAGGAGCCGAACTGGGTTACCTGTCCGTGGCCGGATGATTTTCAGAGAGTCCTCGATTATCAGTGGAATGAGGTATTGATTCCTTACTGGAAGCAGAAGGTTGCTTTTGCAAAGGAGCATGGTATCCATAAAATCGCATTGGAACTTCATCCTGGGTTCTGTGTATATAATACGAAAACCCTGTTAAGACTCCGGGAGGCTGTAGGTCCTGAAATCGGAGCGAACTTTGATCCGAGCCATCTGATCTGGCAGGGAATGGATCCCTGTGTGTGCATCAGGGAACTGGGCAAGGCCGGGGCGCTTTTCCATTTCCATGCGAAGGATACAAAGATTGATACGGCAAACACAAACTTGAATGGTGTGTTGGATACCGGGCACTATAGTGATGAGATAAACCGTTCCTGGATTTTCAGATCCGTAGGATATGGTCATGGTGAGGAATACTGGAAAGCAATTATTTCCGAGCTGCGCCTGGCGGGATATGATTATGCAATCAGTATCGAACATGAAGATAGTCTGATGTCCGGGAATGAAGGGCTGCAAAAAGCAATCCAGTGTCTGAAGAATGTTCTTCTGTACGAAGACAGGGGAGCTATGTACTGGGCATAAAGAATTGTAACACACACATTTGACAGAAGGGTTGCGGAGAACCGCAAGATGACAGGAGAATCATGAAGATAGGAATGATCGGTTTTGGCGGAATGGCCAATTGGCATAGAGAAACGATTGCAGATATTGAAGGTCTGGAGATAGCAGGAATCTATGATATAAAAAAAGAGCGTGTGGAGTTTGCCAGGGAGTGCGGACTTCATGTATATAACAGTCTGGAAGAGCTTTTAGGCGATAAAGAGACAGAGCTGGTACTTGTAGCAACTCCGAATGATTTGCATAAACCTCTTGCTATACAGGCCATGAGAGCGGGTAAACATGTGGTATCAGAAAAACCTGTTACTCTGTCTTCACAGGATCTTCAGGAGATGATGGATGTCTCAGCGGAAACAGGTATGTACCTTACGGTACATCAGAACCGTCGTTGGGATGAAGATTTTCTGACGTTGAAGAAAATCTATGATGAGAACAGACTGGGAGAGATATACCGCATAGAATCCAGGGTTCACGGTTCGAGAGGAATTCCGGGTGACTGGAGACAGGAGAAGGAACATGGCGGTGGTATGATTCTGGATTGGGGGGTACATCTTCTGGATCAGATTTTGATGCTGATGAAGGACGTAAAGCTGAAAAAAGTTTATGCTTCGGTCACCAATGTAACGAATCAGCTGGTGGATGACGGATTCACTGCAATTCTTACATTTGAAAATAAAGTAGAGGTTCTGGTAGAAGTCGGAACCAGTAACTTTATAGCATTGCCCCGATGGTATATGCTCGGGCAGAATGGAACGGCGATTATTAAGGATTGGGATTTATCAGGTGAAATCATATGTGCAGCAGGTGTGAATGAGGAAGATGTGGTTCCGGTGAGAACCGCAGCGGGATTAACCAAAACCATGGCTCCCCGCAGGGAGGATACCATCCACAGAACCGAACTGCCTGTTGTGAAAAGCGATATCAGAGATTTCTACCGGAATGTAATGGCAGTGATTGAGAAAAAGGAAGAGTCCAGGATAAAACTGCCGGAAGTGATGCGTGTGATGAAACTGATGGAAGCTATTTTCGAAGCAGCCAGACAAAATCAGGTGCTGGATTTTGAGAAATGACAGAACAAGGTGGGGTGATGCTTATGTCTAAGTTACCAATTGGTTTACAGGTGTTTTCAATCAGGAAAGAAGCGGAAGCGGATTTTGTACAGACCATGCGGAAAGTGAAAAGTATGGGTTATGATGGAGTGGAACTGGCAGGTCTTTATGGCCATGCACCTGAGAAAATCAGGGACTGCCTAAAGGAGATTGGACTGAATCCGATTTCTGCACATGTTCCGTATGACCAGCTTAAGTCGGATTTGCCGGGAACCGTGGCGGCCTATGCATGCATTGGCTGTAAGTATATCGCAATCCCCTATTTGACGGAGGAAGAAAGATACGGTACAAAAGCATACAGTGAGATGCTGGACAATATACCCGAAATAGCCGGTGAATGCGGAAAGTACGATATTACTTTGCTATATCACAATCATGACTTTGAGTTTCAGAAGACAGAAGAAGGAATGTATGTTTTGGATGCTTTATACCAGGCATTTCCGAGAGAAGTATTGCAGACAGAGATTGATACCTGCTGGGTGAAAGCATCAGGGGAAGATCCCGCAGCTTATATCAGAAAATATAAAAACAGATGTCCGGTTGTGCACCTGAAGGATTTTACAGGTACAAAACCGGTAGAGTTTACGGCACTGGGGCAGGGAGTACAGGATGTTCAGGGATTATTGACCGCTGCTGTGGAATCCGGTGCCGAATGGGTGATTGTGGAACAGGACGAACATCTGCTGAATTCTCCTATGGAGGACATGAGGCTGAGTATTGAATACCTGGAAGATCATCATAAAGGAGAGGAATGATATGAGGGAAATAAAGATAGGAACCTGTGTGCCGGGTGTTAAAGCAGTAGATTGGCTGCCCCATATGGTGGATCAAGGATTTGAAACTTTTGAACTGACATTTCACATGTCTCTGGAAGACACGAATCTGAAGAAACTGGCAGAGCAGGTGAAGGAAATTATAGGGGACAGGGATATTCCGATTTCAAGCATTGGTCTTTATTGTAATCCCATACAGTACGAAGACCATAAAAAAGCATTGGAGTACGTGATCGATTCTGCAGAATATTTTGGCGCTTCCAATGTCAATACATTTGCGGGGGCATATGAAGGAAGACCGGTTGAAGAATCAATTTCCAAATTTGGTGAGGTATTCCGGGAACTGGCAAAAAGGGCGGCAGACAAGAACCTGAAACTGGGTATTGAGAACTGCCCGATGGGCGGCAGCTATGAGAAGGCCACATGTAATATCGGATTTAATCCCAGAGCCTGGGAAATGATGTTTCATGAAGTACCGGATGACAATTTTGGACTGGAATGGGAACCGACACATCAGATGGTCCAGCTGATCGACCCGGTTGCACAATTAAAGGACTGGGTGAAAAAGGTAGTACATATTCACGGAAAGGATGCCACCATAGATTATGATGCCATCAGGAAATACGGCATCTATGGGGCGAAAGAATTTGTCTATCATCGTACGCCAGGATATGGTGACAGCAATTGGACGGATATAATATCCATTTTGCAAAAAGGCGGTTATGAAGGTGATATCTGTATAGAGGGCTACCATGATCCGATTTACAGAGGTGACTGGGAACTGACTTCTCAGATACATGGTGTGGAATACCTTAAGTGGTGCAGAGGAGGCAGTTTTGCTCCGTGCCCCTGGATGAAATAAAAAGAGACAAAGATGGGAGAAACTGATATGAGAAAACTGAAAATCGGTATTGTTGGATGCGGCGGTATTGCAAACGGAAAGCATCTTCCTGCAATTAAAAAAAATGGTAATTTTGAAATTCTGGCATTTTGTGACCTTGTAAAAGAAAGAGCAGAAAAGGCAAAAGAGGAGTACGGGACTCAGGATTCCAAAATATTTACGGACTATACGCAACTTCTAAAAGAAGAGGGAATAGAGGCTGTTTATGTATTGACACCAAATAAATCCCATAGCTTTATCTCTGTTGCCGCCATGAAGGCGGGTAAGCATGTTATGTGCGAAAAACCTATGGCCAAGACCTATGCGGATGCAAAGTTAATGCTTGATACGGCCAGAGAAACAGGGAGAATTCTTACAATCGGTTATCAGAACAGATATCGCGCGGATTCCACATATCTGAAACGGGCGTGTGAGAACGGTGATCTGGGCGAGATTTACTATGCAAAGGCGCATGCTTTAAGAAGACGCGCAGTTCCTACCTGGGGTGTGTTCTTGAATGAAGAAGAGCAAGGCGGAGGACCATTAATTGATATTGGTACACATGCACTTGATCTTACGTTGTGGATGATGGATAACTATGAACCGGAATCGGTGATGGGCTCTGTATATCATAAGCTCGGAGATCAAAAAGAGACAGGTAATGCGTTTGGTGAATGGGATCCCGAGAAATTTACAGTTGAAGATTCAGCGTTTGGATTCATTAAGATGAAGAACGGAGCAACCATTCATCTGGAGTCCTCCTGGGCACTGAATACGTTGGATGCTGATGAAGCGAAGACAAGCCTGTGCGGTGTAAAAGCCGGAGCGGATATGAAAGACGGCCTGCGCATTAACCGTGTTCAATATAACAAACAGTGTGTGGAGAAGCCTGCCCTTGACGCAGATGGAGTCGCTTTTTTCGATGGTGAGGCTGAGAAAGATTCTGATATAGAACAGACAGTGTTCTATGAGGCGGTTGTATGTGGCAAGGAGCTTGTTGTAAAACCGGAGCAGGCAATTGTGGTTACTCGGATTTTGGAAGCAATTTATGAATCTGCAAAGACTGGAAAAGCAGTGTATTTTGACTAAAGCTTAAGAATATTACAGACTGGCGCATGGTGTACACCATGCGCCAGAATTTTTAATTTCCACATTCAATACTGATTTCATTGAACTTTTCCAGTATCTGATCGATTTGAACCGCCTTCTTCTCATCTCCTGTATAGTCCATAACCGCATTCCCCTGATGCATCATCACCAGGCGGTTTCCATACGCTACTGCATACCGCAGATTATGTGTTACCATAATTGTGGTCAGGTTTTTTTCTTTTACAATCTTATCTGTCAGCTCCATAATAAGCTCTGCGGTTTTGGGATCCAGTGCAGCCGTGTGTTCATCCAGAATCAGAAATCGGACAGGTGTCAGCGTAGACATCAAAAGTGCCATGGCCTGCCTCTGTCCACCCGACAGGACGCCTACTTTTACATCCATTTTATCTTCCAGCCCAAGTCCCAGCATTTTAAGACTCTCCTGGTAAAAATTCATACGTGATTTATTCTTTCCGGGATGCAGACCATATAGCTTCCCTTTATTATCCGCCAATGACATATTCTCAGCTATAGTCATATTTGGACAGGTTCCCATAGCCGGATTCTGGAATACTCTCCCAATATAATGATTCCGCCTGTACTCCTTCTCCCTGGCAATATCCTTTCCATCAATCATGACGCTGCCCAAATCCAGGTCTATGCTCCCACAGATAATATTCAGAAGAGAGGTTTTTCCGGAGCCGTTGCTTCCCACCACGGATACAAACTGTCCATCCGGGATTATCATGTTAAAATCATCAAACAGACACATTTCATTAATTGTGCCCGGATTATAGTACTTATGGATGTGTTTTAGTTCAAGCATTCGACTTCACCTTTCTTTTCCTTTCCATACTGGCAACCAGAATCGCCAGGAATAATACCGCCGTAATAAGCTTTGTAGCTGTGGCACCTGCAAACTTCAATGCAAGAGCCACACAAGCCTTGTAGAATATAGAACCTATGATTACTGCTGTTGTGGTCTTGACAAAGGGCATCTGTCTGAAAAAGCTGAACCCGATGATAACACTGGCTAAACCGATAACAAGAGCACCGGTTCCCATCGATATATCAAACACACGGGACTGCTGGGCAAATACACAGCCACTTAAGGCTACCAGACCATTTGCAATCGCAAGCCCTAAGATTTTCACATTTCCCTTATCCTTGGCCAGAGATGTCACAATTACATCGTTATCTCCCACAGCCCGCAGAAGAAATCCCGATTGGGACTTCATGTAAAGATCCAGCAGAATCTTACAGATTATCACAATGATTAGAATAATAAGTGTATTCAGCCACATCGGAACATTTTCTCCGAAAATCCTGTTAATCATACCATTTCTGAATATGGTTTCCTCGGAAAATAAGGGGACATTATTTGTTCCTGCAATATAAAGATTAATTGTGTACAGTCCCGTCATCACGATAATGCCTGACAGCAAATCCCGTACCCTGCATTTGACATGAATCAATCCGGTACATATCCCTGCGGCCACACCCGCTGCAAACGAAACCAGAAGGGTCAGATATGGATTCATCCCGGCCTTAATGAATGCTGCGGTCACGGCAGCACCTAGTGGGAATGTACCGTCCACACTCAAATCCGGAAAATCCAGAATCTTGTAAGTAATATACACGCCCAAGGCCATAATGCCATATATAAGGCCCTGCTCAAAAACACTAATCAGAAAATCCATCTCAAAACTCCTTCCATACCACCTTTACTTTTCGGTTATTTCGGTAAATGATTCCACCGCACGTTCTTTCATAGTATCCGGAACCTGAATTCCCATATTATCAGCTACTTTCTCATTTACGTAAAGACTGCTTTCCGTAATCGATTCAAACTTCAGGTCGGAAGCCTTTGCCTCTCCTTTTAACACCTTGGCGGCCATCTTTCCTGTCTCAATACCTAATTTTACGTATTCAATCCCTTCGGCTGCCAGACAACCGATTTTTACCTGCTCAATTTCACTTCCAAATACCGGAATCTCTTTTTCGTCTGCCATTCCGAGTACTGTGGGAAGTGCGCTTACTACTGTATTATCTGTCAAATTCGTCAGACAATCCACTTTTCCCAAAAGATCTGCCGCCGCAAGCTGGATTTCAGAGGTATTTGTAATACCTGCTTTTTCAATCGTAAACCCGTAATCCCCGGCCAGTTTTTCATATTTTTCAATGCTTGATACAGAATTTGCTTCACTGGTGGTATATAATATACCAATTGTTTTGGCATCCGGAAGAATTTCACGGATCATCTTTAGCTGTGCCTCAATTGGAAGCTCATCGCTGGTCCCTGTAACATTACCAACTGGTTTTTGATCCGCTGTGGCAAGTTCTGCCGCCACCGGATTCGTAACTGCAGTATAGATGACAGGAATATTCTTTTCCATCGCTGCATTGTAGGCGGCCTGAGCACTTGGTGTAGCAATTGCGCAGATTAAATCCACCTTATCCGCTACCATGCTTGCTGCAATCTGGTTTGCAGTGCCTGGATCAGCATCTGCATTACTTAACTTAATCGTTAAGTTTTTGCCTTCTTCAAATCCTTCTTCCTTTAATCCTTCAATAAATCCCTCCCGGCAATTATCCAGAGAACCATGCTCCGCAAACTGACTGATTCCTATGGTATACATCTTCTTTTCCTCGCTGCCTGCCTTGGAACCTGATGCGGAAGTACTTCCGCCATTGCCACATCCTGCGAATGCTGCTGCCAACATACTTATCCCTAAAACTGCCGCCGTTACTTTCTTTTTCATATTCTTACTCCTTTTTTATATTTTGGTATCAAAAAACGCCTCAAGCACTATGCCTGAGACGCTAATAATATACACTATTATCACCGCGGTACCACTCAAATTGACGAATCGTCCACTTTACACGTACTTTCATACGTTCCTTATTGATAACGGGTTTGGTTCCCGACAGCGCCTACTCTCAAGATTTCAGGCTGCCCTCAAAAGTCCATTCAGCAATACGCTCCATACAGCAATTCCACCGCCTGCTGCTCTCTTTGATTTCACTTAAAGCTTACTCGTCTTTCTCAACGGTTTCAAGATTTATAGTATTACAATATTATAGAATCTTGATTTTGTCAACAGTTTTATGCAGGAAATTAGGTAAGTATGGACTTTTCTTTTTTCTGAGAATAGAGTATACTGAAATCAGCCAAAATATTATCAAAGGGGGATATCAGATGAAAGTTTCAAATATTAAAGACATTGATAAGTTTTTTCAGGTTGTAGACAGTTGCGTTGGACGTGTAGAGCTTGTTACCGGAGAGGGCGACAGGCTGAATCTGAAATCCAAACTGAGCCAGTACGTATCACTGGCAAATATCTTTTCCTGTGGTGAGATTCCCGAACTGGAGATCATTGCTTCCGAGAAAGAGGATGTAGACCGCTTACTGAACTTTATGATGAACGGCTGAAAAAGGAGGCGGAGTCATAAGTCAAATGAAGGGATAAGAATACCGGGTTAAGACTCGTGATTCTTATTCCTTCATTTTCAATGTCGCCCTTACAAAAAACCATAGTAAAAGTTAGCGCCTGTCTGTAAAAAATTGACCCAAAAAGTGTGTTTACTTCCATTTAAAATGAGGGTATAATAACAACGTATGGGGCGGAAGTCAATCTTCCGTCCCTTGAGGTGCATATAAACTTCAAAATACGAAAGGAGTCTGTATTATGACTAAAATTGATATAATATCCGGCTTTTTAGGAGCTGGTAAAACCACGTTAATCAAGAAATTACTGGCGAATGCCCTAAAGGGTCAGCAAGTGGTCCTGATAGAGAATGAGTTTGGAGAAATCGGTATTGACGGTGGATTTCTGAAAGAAGCCGGAATCGAAATTAAAGAGATGAATTCCGGCTGTATCTGCTGCTCCCTCGTTGGAGACTTTGGAACCGCCCTGACAGATGTAATCGAAAAATATCACCCGGACCGCATTATTATTGAGCCATCAGGTGTAGGTAAACTCTCCGATGTCATCCATGCAGTGGAGGGAGTCAGCGTTGGTGCAGAGGTGGAACTGAATTGTGCCACAACCGTTGTGGATGTGAATAAATGCAAGATGTATCTTAGAAACTTTGGAGAATTTTTTAAAAACCAGGTACAGGCCGCCAGTACGATTATCCTGAGCCGTACGGATACAGACAAGGCAACGGAAGAAAAGATTGAGGACGCCCTGAAAGTCTTAAGAGAATTGAATCCGGATGCAACCATTATTACAACACCGGTGGAAGAACTGGACGGGAAAAAACTTCTGGATACCATGGAAGGCGTAAAGATTGACCTCTCTCATGTAGAAGAAGAACAGGACCATGACCACCACGACCATCATCATGAGGAAGACTGTGGCTGCCATCACGATCATCATCATGAACATGATGATGACTGCACCTGTGGATGTCATGACCATGACCATGAGCACCATGACCATCACCACCATGCAGATGAAGTATTTACAAGCTGGGGGCGTGAGACAATTAAAAAGTTCGACGAGAACCAGATAAGGACAATTTTGAATGATCTGTCAGAGAATGAGAACTTTGGAGTTGTACTTCGTGCAAAAGGAATGGTAGAAGGTAAAAACGGCCAATGGATTTATTTTGATATGGTTCCGGGTGAAGCGGATGTCAGGGAAGGTTCTCCCGAATATACAGGAAGAATCTGTGTTATCGGGTCCAAACTGGCAGAAGATAAACTTGAAGAAGTTTTTGGATTGTTACTATAATTAAAAGAAAGAGGACGATGATGCAGCCAAATGAAAATGAAATAGATATTCCCATTTATCTGATTACCGGATTTCTGGAAGGAGGTAAAACTTCCTTTATTAATTTTACGGTTCAGCAGGAGTATTTTCAGATTGAAGAACCGACTCTTTTGATTGCCTGTGAGGAAGGGGAAGAGGAGTATGACACGAGTCTGCTGAAAAAGCATCATACAATACTGGAAGTCGTGGAAAACCCTGAGGATTTTACACCGGACCTTTTGAAAACTTTTGAAATGAAGTATAAGCCGGACAGGATTATTCTGGAATATAATCCGCTTTGGAGCGTAAAGAGGCTGGAAGAGATGGAGATGCCCAAGGGTTGGGGAATTGTCCAGCATATCGTAACAGTAGATGGAAGTAGTTTTCAGCTTTATATGAACAATATGAAATCCATTTTTATGGAAATGGTGAAAAATGCCGACATGGTGATGTTTAACCGCTGTACGGCAGACCTTCCGTTGGCCAATTTCCGCAGAAGTATCAAGGTAGTGAACCCTGGGGCCGAGATTCTGTTCGAGGATCAGTCCGGTGAGCTGACCGATATCTTTGAAGACTCGCTGCCTTATGACCTGGAGGACAATCCGGTCCTGATTGATGATGTAGACTATGGAATCTTTTATGTGGATGCGGGCGATCATCCGGAGCGCTATGAAGGTAAAACTGTGAAATTTAAGGGTATGGTATTAAAAAGCAGGGATGTTGCCGCCGGATTTTTTGTTCCGGGTCGTATGGCGATGACCTGCTGTGCGGACGATACCACATTTATCGGATATATCTGTAAAAGCCCCGATGCAAAAAAGCTGGTGATGGGACAGTGGGTTATGGTTACAGCAGAAGTGGGATGGGAGTATGTGGATACCTACCGTGAGGAAGGACCGGTTTTGTATGCCAGCGAGATTAAGCCCTGCGATCCCCCAAAATCAGAGATGGTATACTTTAATTGATCATAAAACAGGAGAATGACATGTATATTGTAGTAGGACTGGGTAATCCCACAAGACAGTATGAGGGTACCAGGCATAACGTAGGATTTGATACGATTGATTATCTGGTGGATCAATATCGGATTCCCTCTTCGGGTGTAAAGCATAAATCTATGTATGGCAAAGGAATGATTGCCGGACAGAAGGTGATTTTGGCAAAACCACTGACCTATATGAATTTGAGTGGCGAAGCAGTGGCAGAGCTGGTACAGTATTATAAAGTGGATCCGGAGGAAGAGCTGGTTGTCATTTACGATGATATAAGCCTGGAACCCGGCTATATCCGGGTGCGTAAAAAAGGAAGTGCCGGGGGACACAATGGAATTAAAAGTATTATCACCTTGCTGGGCACAGACAAGTTCAAAAGAATTCGTATCGGCGTGGGTGAAAAGCCCAAAAACTGGGATCTGGCCGATTTTGTATTGAGTCCGTTTTCAAAGGATGAGAGAAAACGGGTGGACGAAGCCATATGCCATACGGCTGATGCGTTGGAACTGGTTTTGCAGGAGGATATCGATGGTGCCATGAATCGATATAACTGTAAAGTATCCGAGCCAAAGGTGGAAAATGATGCAGAAAAGGAATAGGTTTTTATGAAAGCATTGATGCAGCCGCTGGAAGACGTGGCAGGTTTTCCGGAGCTAAAGCAAAGTCTAAAAAACAGTCAAGGTCTTTCGATAGTCACCGGGTGTCTGGAGTCACAAAAGGCCCATGTGATTGCAGGGTTGTCAGGTGACATATCCTGCCGTCTGATTATTGGGGAAAATGAATTAAAGGCCAAGGAACTATACGAGGACTACCGGTTATATGATCCGGATGTCCTGCTGTATCCTGCCAGGGATCTCATCTTCTATCAGGCGGATATACAGGGAAACCTGCTGACACGGCAGAGAATGCGTGTGATACAGGCGATTCTGGAGCGGAAGGAAGTGACCATCATCACTAGTACAGGCGGATGTATGGACTACCTTCTGCCTCTTCGCATGCTCAAAAAACATATTCTTCATCTGCAGAATGACTCTGCTCTGGATTTGGACAGCTGGAAAGAAAAATTGGTTTTAATGGGATATGAGCGATGTTCACAGGTGGAGGCGGCAGGGCAGTTCTCCATTCGCGGAGGAATTCTCGATATCTATCCACTTACAGAAGACTATCCCTATCGGATTGAACTTTGGGGCGATGAGGTGGATTCCATCCGCAGCTTTGATTTGCAAAGCCAGCGCTCAATTGAGAATCTGGACAGCATCACCGTCTATCCTGCGGCAGAGATTGTGGTAAAAGAGGGTGAAGATTTAAAAAAGTATCTTGTGGATACCTTTTTCGACTATCTGCCGGAAGGTACTGTAGTCTTTATGGATGAACCCAACCGAATCATGGAGAGTGCAAAGGCTATCTCAGATGAATTCTGTGAATGTATGAATCAACGGATGGAGAAAAATCTGGTGGATAGCAGGGAAATCCCGGAGCTGCAGACACCGGAGCGGCTGGCATATGAACTGAATCGGCGAAATACGGTAGGTGTGAGCCTGATGGAGCCCATGAAAAATGACTGGGAAATCCGGCGGACCTTATCTGTTACAGTGAAGTCGGTCAATGCATATAACAATCAGTTTCCATTGCTGATTAAAGATTTACAGAACTGGAAACGTATTGGATACCGGATGGTTTTGCTATCTCCTTCAAGGACTCGCGCATCAAGACTTGCAGAAGAAATACAAAATGAAGGAACCCCTGCATTTTTTAGCGAAGATAAGGATCGGATGCTGCAGCCGGGTGAAGTTATGGTGCTCCATGGAAGTGCCCGCCGTGGTTTTGAGTATCCTATGCAGAAATTTGTATTGATTACCGAGACGGATATATTTGGAAAAGAAGCCAGAAAACGCAGAAAAAAGAAAGAATACAGTGGAAAAAAAATACAGGATTTTGCGGAGCTGTCTGTCGGGGATTTTGTGGTCCATGAGAATCATGGATTGGGTATATACCGGGGAATTGAAAAGGTGGAAGTCGATCATGTGGTAAAAGATTACATGAAGATTGAATACTCAGGCGGCAGTAATCTGTATGTCCAGGCAACGCAGCTGGATGTGCTTCAGAAATATTCCGGAGCGGATGCGAAACAACCCAAATTGAACAGGCTTGGGGGCCAGGAATGGAACAAAACGAAAACCAGAGTGCGCGGGGCTGTCAGGAATATTGCAAAGGAACTGGTGGCTTTATATGCTACCCGGCAGCAGACAGAAGGATATTCCTTCGGACCGGACACCGTCTGGCAAAGAGAATTTGAAGAAATGTTTCCTTTTGAGGAGACGGATGACCAGTTGATAGCTATTGATGCGGTAAAACATGATATGGAGAGCCATAAGATTATGGACCGGCTTATTTGCGGGGATGTAGGGTATGGCAAAACAGAAATTGCCATTCGTGCAGCATTTAAAGCCGTTCAGGACAGCAAACAGGTTGTATTTCTGGTCCCTACTACCATATTGGCTCAACAGCATTATAATACATTTTTACAGAGAATGAAGGATTTTCCTGTACGTGTTGACCTCCTCTGCAGATTCCGAACACCTGCGGAGCAGAAAAAGACGATTCAGGACTTGAAAAAGGGATTTGTGGATATTCTGATTGGTACACACAGGGTACTGTCTAAGGATGTGGAATTTAAAAGTCTGGGTCTTTTGATTGTGGATGAAGAACAGCGCTTTGGTGTAACGCATAAAGAAAGAATCAAGAACCTGAAAAAGGATGTGGATGTGCTGACGCTGACAGCTACACCGATTCCAAGGACACTGCATATGAGCCTGATTGGAATCCGTGATATGAGCGTACTGGAAGAACCGCCTCAGGACCGTATTCCGATTCAGACCTATGTGCTGGAGTTCAACGAAGAGATGGTAAGAGAGGCCATCAGCCGGGAGCTGGCGCGAGACGGTCAGGTTTATTATGTTTATAACAGAGTGAATGATATTATGGAACTTACCAACCGGATTGCAGCTCTGGTACCGGAGGCAAATGTGGGATTTGCCCATGGACAGATGAAGGAACGGGAACTGGAAAGAATCATGTACCGTTTTATCAATGGCGAAATAGATGTGCTTGTGACCACGACAATCATTGAAACCGGTCTGGATATCTCGAATGTGAATACGATGATTATTCATGATGCAGATAAAATGGGCCTGTCGCAGCTATATCAGTTAAGAGGCCGTGTGGGTAGGTCAAACCGGACGTCCTATGCGTTTCTTATGTACAAGCGGGATAAGATGCTAAAGGAAATTGCGGAAAAGCGTCTTCATGCAATTCGTGAATTTACGGAGCTTGGCAGTGGCTTTAAGATTGCAATGCGGGATCTGGAGCTCCGCGGTGCAGGGAATTTGCTTGGTGCACAGCAGCATGGGCACATGGAAGCAATCGGATATGATTTATATTGTAAGATGCTAAGTGAAGCGGTAAAAGAAGCCAAGGGTATTGCTGTACAGGAAGACTTTGAAACAACCGTGGATTTGGAACTGGATGCTTACATTCCGGAGGATTACATCACAAATGAATTTCAAAAGCTGGATATCTATAAGAGGATAGCGGGTATCGAAAATGATATGGAATATGAGGATATGCTGGAGGAACTGATGGATCGTTTTGGAGAACCGCCCAGATCTGTGCAGAACCTGTTAGCGGTTGCCAGGCTCAAAGCGGCAGCCCACCAGGTCTATATCGTTGAGTTGAAACAGACAGGCAATACAGTAAAGATAACGATGCATGAAAGAGCAAAGCTGAATCCTCAGGGAATACCTGCGGTTTTGGAACAGTTTAGGGGCGAATTGAATTTTAAGATGGTCAGCAGACCTTATTTTTTGCTGGAGCCCGGAAGAAAAAAAAGGGAAGAGAATATCTTCTATTTGGATCGCTGTCTGAAGGTTGTTGAATTATTAAAAAATTGTTGCTCTTGATGCTGAAAACGGATATAATTAGAACTTAAGAGTATTAACAGAAAGATGATCGGAGGAACTTATGAGAAATTTGTCTGCTAAGATAGCATGTGGCTTGTTGGCAATATCCCTTGTTACAGCTTCTTTATCCGGATGCGGTAAGTCTGCCCTTGACGGCAGTGAAGAAGCGATTGTTATTGATGGAGAGTCTGTGAATGTCGGAACGGCTAATTTCCTGCTTCGTTTTCAACAGGCCAGCATGCTGAGTTATTATGCTATGTTCGGTCAGAGTGCCGGCAGTATCTTCAGTACGGCCACTGAGAACGGAACATACGGGGATTCATTTAAAAGTGATATGTTAGGGAGCATCGAAAAGATGTATCTGATAAGGAGCCATGCGGGAGAATATGATGTGTCACTCAGCCAGGAGGAAACAGATGGGGCTGATGCAGCCGCAGAAAAATTTCTGGAGAGCAACGATAAGAAGGTTCTGGAAAAACTGGGTGTGACAAAGAAAGATATTTCAGAAGTCCTTCAACTGTATGCATATCAGGCCAAGGTGTCAGCTGTGGCTCAGGCAGGCATGGAGGTTGAAGTAAGCGACGAGGAGGCGGCTCAGACGAGTATTACCTCCGTGATGGTTTCTACCACCGGAACAGAAAAGGATAAAGATGGCAATGTAAAAGAGCTGACGGACAAGGAAAAGGAAGAAAAAATGAAGCTTGCACAGGATGTTCTGGACAAGGTCATGGCCAGCGGGGATACAGCGTCAGCTGATATGGATGCATTGGCTAAGGAGGTTGACGAAAGTCTGTCGGCTGCTGCACGCAGTTATGGAAGTGATGATACCAGTACCGACGAAGTTCTGAAAACTGCGGCTGCAAAACTGAAAGACGGTGAGGTCAATCCTGAAGTACTGGAGGGTACAGGTGGGAATGGCTATTATGTACTCCGCCTGGACAAGACGTTTGATGAGGAAAAAACCGCATCAAAGAAGGAACAGCTTGTGCAGTCAAAGAAGCAGGACCAATGGAATGCTTTGCTGGATGAATGGCTGAAAAAGGCTGAAACCAAGAAGACAAAGGCATGGGACAGATTGAAAGTAACCGATAAGGATGTTTATACATTTAAGCAGGCGGAAACAACGGACGGCAGTACTAACAGTTCCTCTACAGGCAGCAGCAGTACGTCCGTAGACAGCGCGGCCGCCAGCTCATCACAGGAGGAATCCAAATGAATAATCGGGAATTCGCACAATTGACAGGGCAGGGCTTTCTGATTCTGGATGGGGCAACGGGCTCCAACCTCACCAAAGCCGGCATGCCAAAAGGAGTCAGCACAGAGTGCTGGGCTCTGGATCATGCGGATGTACTGATGAGATTACAAAAGGATTATGTTGAGGCAGGCTCGCAGGTCGTGTATGCTCCCACCTTTTCTGCCAACAGAATCAGTCTTGGCAGCTTCGGGATGGCTGACCGCGTGGAAGAATTGAATACACGTCTGGTGGAAATTTCCAAAAAGGCAGTGGGTGGAAATGCCTATATAGCAGGAGATTTTACTACCACGGGAAAGCGCATAGATCCCGACGGGGGAATCACTTATGAGGAACTTCTTGACGCCTATAAAGAACAGATTACTGCCCTCGCCAATGCCGGCGTGGACTTACTTGTGGCTGAGACGATGTTGTCGGTGGAGGAGATGATCGTAGCTCTGGATGCGGCCCAGGCTGTCTGTGACCTGCCGGTCATGTGCTCCATGACAGTAGAATCCGATGGATCCGGTTTTTTCGGTGGAAACGCGATAGAAGCCATGGAGAGTCTTCAGGAGATGGGTGCGGCGGCCGTCGGAATTAATTGTTCGATGGGTCCGGATCAGATGGAGGCAGTGGTGGCATCTATGAAGAGGATTGCCAGAATACCTGTGATTGCGAAGCCAAATGCAGGCATGCCTGTTATCAATGAAAAAGGGGAAGCGGTTTATAATATGAGTGCTTCTGAATTCGCAAGACAGATGGTCAGGCTTGTGGAGGCCGGTGCCACTGTGGTTGGCGGGTGTTGTGGTACGGATCCCGAATATATCCGCCGCCTGGTATCCATGCTGAATAAATAGCGGGTAAAATGGGGATGTCAGGATGACTGAAAAGTTGTCCGACACCCTATTTTCATGCAATCGAGAAGAAAAGGAGAACAAAAGAGAGTGGAAAAGAGAGTAATACAGGTAGAGGAGAAGGTTCCGGCAAAGCTGCTGGTACCGCTGAGCATTCAGCATATGTTCGCAATGTTTGGTGCTTCGGTTCTGGTGCCGTTTGTCCTGGGGATTAATCCCGCTATTGTACTTTTTATGAATGGTATCGGTACCTTGATTTTTATCTTTGTAACTAAAGGGAGATCACCCGCTTATCTGGGCTCCAGTTTTGCATTCCTGGCTCCGGCTGGCATTGTAATTTCAAAATATGGGTTTGAATATGCGCAGGGAGGATTTGTTGTAGTAGGAATTGTGGGATGTATTCTGGCGTTTGTTATCTATAAATTCGGGACAGACTGGATTGATATCGTCCTTCCGCCTGCCGCCATGGGTCCGGTAGTAGCATTGATTGGCCTGGAACTGGCCGGTTCGGCCGCTAAAAATGCCGGGCTGGTGGGCGTAGATAAAATTGATATGAAGAATGTTGTGGTATTTCTGGTAACACTCGGGGTTGCGGTATTCGGACAAATTTTATTTCGCGGGTTTCTGTCGGTCATTCCAATATTGATTGCGATTATCGCCGGATACGTTGCCGCCGCGTTGTGTGGAATACTGGACTTTAGCGAGGTAGTAAAAGCACACTGGTTTGCATTGCCGCATTTCCAAATGGCCAAATTCAATGCCAGTGCTGTCATAACCATTCTTCCGGTGATACTCGTGGTAACCTCTGAGCACATTGGACATCAGGTCGTAACCGGTAAAATTGTAGGCAGAGACTTAATAAAAAAACCAGGACTTCATAGTACGCTCTTTGGAGATTACTTTTCGACTACCCTGTCTGGCTTGGTTGGTTCGGTGCCGACCACAACCTATGGAGAAAACATAGGAGTCATGGCGATTACCGGCGTTTACAGCGTACAGGTAATCGGCGGAGCGGCTGTTCTGTCTATCCTGGCTTCCTGCTGTGGAAAGCTGGCCACGATGATAAGTACGATACCGGGACCGGTTATCGGAGGCATCTCTATCCTGCTATATGGGATGATCGGGACTTCAGGACTCCGCATCCTGGTAGATTCCCAAGTGGACTATGGAAAGTCCAGAAATCTTACATTAACTTCTGTAATCTTCGTAATCGGACTATCCGGCATAACGGTGAACTTTGGAAGCGTTTCGCTGACGGGCATGGTACTGGCATGTGTGGTCGGCATGCTTTTGTCTCTGACCTTCTATGTTCTGGACAAACTGCATCTGACGAATGATCAGGAGGTATAAAAAACTAATTTTGAGAATACAGAAAACCTGCCACTGGCAGCTTTCCTTGCATACTTTGGTATAAAAAGGATGGGCGGAAGTATCTAAATCGATACTTTTGCCCATCCTTTTAGAACAACGCCTAGATTATAAAGTATCAAGCAGCTTTTCCACTGCCTCCGGTCTGGTAGCCCAGCTGGTACAGAAGCGTACTGCGGTATGCCCTTCATCCACTTTGCACCAGGTAGAAAATGAAAATTCCTTTGAGAGGCGTTCCATTACCTCATTGGAAAGGATAGGGTACTGCTGATTTGTAAAGGAATCATAGTATAACTTATACCCTTTTTCCAAAAGGGATGCTTTTAATTGAAGCGCCAGATCTACTGCATGCTTTGAAATCTGAAAATAAAGACTGTCCGAGCCTCCTTCCAGCAGAGTCTCAAACTGAATGCCCAGCAGACGCCCTTTTGCAAGCATTCCTCCGTGCTGTTTGAGAAGATAGCGAAAGTCCTGTTTCAAATCAGGATTGGTAATTACTACAGCCTCTCCGAACAAGGCACCGACCTTTGTTCCTCCGATATAAAAGACATCACACAGGTTGGCCAGATCGGACATATGCAAATCGTTTTCAGGGGACTCCATGGCATAGCCCAGACGTGCACCGTCCAAAAAGAGAGGGAGTCCACATCTTTGACAGGTTTCATGGAGACAGGTAAGCTCAGCTTTTGAGTAGATAGTTCCATTCTCTGTTGATTGTGAAACATAAACCATCCCGGGTTGTACGATGTGTTCATGGTCACTGTCATTCCAGTGCTCATCATAGGCAGCCTGAATTTGAGATGCGGTTATCTTACCATTTTGACTTGGCAAGGGCAGAACTTTATGTCCTGTTGCCTCTATAGCACCGGTCTCATGCACATTAATATGCCCGGTACCGGCACATAACACGCCCTGATGCGGGCGCAGGATAGAGGCAATGACCGTGGTATTGGTCTGCGTACCGCCCACCAGAAAGTGCACGTCGGCGTCGGGAGCCTCACATAAATCACAAATCAGAGCACGTGCGTGTTCACAATGTCCGTCCAGGCCGTAACCGCAGGTCTGCTCCTCATTGGTTTCAATTAATTTTTTCAAGATAGAAGAATGACAGCCTTCCGTATAGTCACACTCAAAATGAATCATAAATCATATTCCTCTCTGCTTAACTTCAGTATCATCATTTTAGCACATTGAGAAATGAAAATGTATAAAAACTGTGAACTTCATTGTTTTTTTATTTATTATAAGATATAATTGCTATATTGATTGTTTCGATTTATTGTAACAGAAAAGACACAGGAGGAGTTCATGTATAATGATTTATTTTCCATCGGACCGTTTACCGTGCATACGTATGGTCTGATGATTGCAATTGGTATTATCGCAGCATATGTTGTTGCTGAAAGGCGGGCGAAGAAGCAGGGTCTGGATTCAGAAAAGATTTTTGACCTGGTTATCTGGTGCCTGATCTTTGGATTTGCGGGCTCTAAGATTTTATATTGTCTGACCATATTGCCTCAGATTATGAAGGATCCGATGATTATTATTCGCAACTTTGGAGACGGTTGGGTGGTATATGGAGGTATTATAGGAGGAATCCTGGGAGCATGGTTATTCTGCAGAAAGTATAAGCTGGAGCCCTGGAAATATTTTGATCTGGCATTGCCCAGCGTTGCGTTGGCACAGGCAATTGGAAGAATCGGCTGCTTTTTTGCCGGATGCTGTTACGGAGTAGAGACAAAATCCAATTATGGAATTACTTTTCACAGCTCAGATTTTGCCCCCAACAACGTATCTCTGGTTCCCACACAGCTGATATCCAGCGGACTGGATTTTTTGCTGTTTGTGTTCCTGATATGGTTTCATAAGCGGAAAAAGGCAGACGGACAGGTTACTGCTTTGTATCTGATCCTCTACAGTGGCGGACGATTTATCCTGGAATATTTCAGAGGAGATTTGATACGCGGGACCGTGGGAGCACTGTCCACATCACAATTTATCTCAATCTTTATGTTTGCGGCCGGAATTATACTTTTTGTGGTGAGAGGAAGAAGTAAAAAGACGGAAGCTGTGCATAACGAAGATAAAAAAGAATAAAAAGCTACCCCACAGGGTGGCACACATAAAACAATATAAGAATGTTCTCCAGAGGCGGCACAGCGTTAGCTGTGTCGTTTTTCTATCTTAAAATATTACACTTCTTTTAAAATTAATCCTAAAATTTAACCACAAACTTAAAATCTTACCTTGTTTAAAACCTTCATCCTGGCTATGATAAGATTCCTTTTCCGAGTTTTTGCGGCACTATCGCATTGAGATGGCTCAAAATTTACTGCACAGCAGAAGTCGTCCAAAGAGGAGATCCCGTATGCGGTTGCAAAGTATTTTTATAAATGCTTTAAGGAAGAAACAGGTTTAAGCGTTACAGAATTCTTACGTCAGGAATAACCATATGAAATTGCTCCCTGTTCGCTTATAAATTTATCCACTATTCATTGCCCCCATCCGGATTAAGGCAGAATAAAGCATATAAAGGGATACTTTTAATCTGATTCTCGAACCCAAAGTTTTTTGCTGATACCCTTATCGAATAGGGAGGGTTATACTGTGATACAAAGGTTCTCAGGCTCTTTGAGCGTACATTTTCAGCAGACTTCCCTTCCAGCGGGATGATACGTCCTTGTTTATCCTGAAAGATAAAATCAACCTCGGCTTTACCTTGAGAACTCCAATAAAATGGTTTGAATCCACTCGTCACCAGGACTTGCATAATATAATTTTCGGCTAAAGCCCCTTTAAAACCATCAAAACTGTGTGGGCTATTAGCAATGATGTTAGCAGGAATCCCGAATTTGGAACAGAGTAGCCCGACATCCATCATATATATCTTGAAAGATGCATTATCTGCATAGGCAGAAAGTGGCATTCTACCCTCAGTAATCCGGATGCACTTGTTGATGATTCCGGCTGAACTCAGCCAATCAATGGGTGTTTCGTATTCATAGGCCCGGGCTCCTGATTTAATCACTTTATATTGAAACTTATGGTTTTCTTTTGCAAGCTGTGCGGGTACACTGTTCCAGGCTGCCATGATTTTTGTAGTTTCCTGTGGAGTAGTATATTTGGCCATATCAGCAATATACGCATCATTGAGATTTTTTTGCGCCGCCAATACAAAATCAAAGTCGTTTGTGTCCACATATTCCAGGACGGCTCTGGGCATGCCTCCCACTACCAGGTAGGTTTTATACATATCCATTGCTGTATCATGAATAGAAAGCGGTGTGAAGGTGGAATAAGACTTCTTAATTAATTCACACAATTGTTCATTTTTGGTTGCCCAAAGAAATTCTTCGAAGTCCATCGGGTACATGTTCATCATATCTACTTTGCCTACGGGAAATGAGTATTTCCCTCGGTTTATGGCTACACCCAGTAGACTGCCTGCAGCAATAATATGGTATTCCGGTGCATTTTCACAAAAATACTTCAAAGAAGTCAAAGCACGCTCACAAGCCTGAATCTCATCGAAGATAATTAATGTATCCCCTTTGAAAATTGATTGACCACTGATTGCTGATAATTCCCTGATAATGCGCTCAGGTTTCAGGTCACGTTCAAAGATAGAGGTGATTTCCGCAGAATCCTCCATGTTAAAATAAACGGTATTTTTATAATTTTGTTTCCCAAAAGATAAAGCCGTATAGGTTTTACCAACCTGCCTTGCACCATAGATAATCAGGGGCATACGTTTCAGACTGTTTTTCCATAATAGAAGTTTTTTTATTATTTTACGTTCCATAAAGTGCTATCACCTCACACTTATTATACCCAATTTTTTCTTTAATTACAACACGAACTTACTTCTTATATAAAATCCGTATTGAGTTCAATACACAGAGCATAGCCACTCCGGTATCTGCGAAGACAGCCATCCACATGTTGGCAAAACCAAACAGACCGAGAATCATGACAAGCACTTTTATAATTAAGGCAAATACCACGTTCTGCCGTGCAATCCTGCTGGAAGCCCTTGCAATGTCCAAAGACTGCGGAATTGCCTCCATGCTGGAAGTCATGAATACGACATCGGCTGCTTCGATTGCCGCATCGGCTCCGCTTCCCATAGCTGCGCCCACATCTGCGCCCGCCAGAACCGGAGCATCGTTAATGCCATCGCCGACGAACATTACTTCCCCGCTCGCCGCGCGAATCTTGCTAAGCTGGGAGACTTTGTCCTGTGGAAGCAACTTTGCATAAACCTCATCGATTCCTGTTTCCTCCGCAACAGATTCTGCCTTCTCTGAGGTATCTCCGGTAAGCATAGCTGTCTTGATTCCCAGCTTATGCAGCGCATTCACCGCCGGCCTTGCATCTTCCTTAATTGTATCGGAAATAACCAGATGACCAATATAGGTTCCATTCAGTGCTGCAAAGACTTCTGTACCATACATTTCCTCTCCGGAGGTAATCTGAATGCCGAATTGCTCCATAAGCTTTCTGTTTCCGCAGAGAAGTTCTCCTTCTGCCAGCACCGCACGAACACCATGTCCCGCAATCTCTTCCACGGAGTGTGGTTCCGGGATATTAAGATTTGCACTTTTTGCAGCAGAGACAATGCTGTGGGCAATCGGATGCGTGGATGTTGATTCGCCGGAAGCACAGAGAGATAAAAGTCCGGCGGTTGAGGTGCCTTTCGTCGGCACAGCTTCGTGGAGAACAAAATTCCCCTTTGTAATCGTACCGGTTTTATCCATCACTACAGTTTTTACATTGTTCATCGCTTCAAGTGATACTCCGCCTTTAAATAAGATTCCCTTCCTGGATCCTGCCCCGATGCCGGAGAAAAAGGCCAGAGGAACACTTAAAACCAACGCACAGGGACAGCTGATTACCAAAAAGGTAAGTGCTGTATAAACCCAGTAGTTCCAGTCACCGGTAATCAAAGAGGGGATAATCGCTGTACCAAGAGCCAGTGCAACAACAAAAGGAGTATAAATCCGTGCAAATCTGGAGATAAAGCGCTCAATCTGTGGCTTGCTGGCAGCGGCATTTTCCACAGAATCCAGAATTTTTGTCACCATGGATTCCTCCAGGACCTTTTCAACACGTATTTTTAAAAGACCAGAGGTGTTAATGCAGCCAGAAATAACAGAATCCCCGGGGACTGCGCTGACCGGAACAGATTCGCCGGTTACAGGTGAGGTGTCAATCCTGCTCTGACCGTCTGTGATAACCCCATCCAGCGGAATCCGGTCGCCAGGCTTTATCTGCAGGATATCTCCGACTTTTGCATCTGCAGAGGGAATGGTGTGCAACCCTCCTGGCTCGACTCTTGTGACTACTTCAGGACGCATATCCACAGCATCCATAATCTGTGAGCGGCTGCGCTCCACAGCTATATCTTCAAATAATTCACCAATACGGTAAAAAAGCATAACACCTGTGGCTTCGGCGTATTCCTGGATTGTAAATGCCCCAAGTGTTGCAATACTCATCAGAAAATTTTCATCAAAAACCTTGCCTTTGGTCAGGTTTTTAACGGCAGTCCATACAATCTTGCCGCCAAGGTCGATATAAGCCAGAGCAAACAGAGCGATGGATACAAAATCAAAGCCTAAGTATCTTACCAGAAAAGCGGAGGCAAACAGAATGATTCCAAGCCCCACTTCTATAAATTCTCTGCGGTTTTCAGCGTTCAGAATTCCTGTGCGGGGTGGTGCAGATACCATATCTTCGCGGTCGTAAGCGTCACCGGACGCGTGGTTATATTTGTGTTCTTCTTCGCTGCAATTGTCACATGCCTGTGTGTGCGTATGTTCACTGCAGCAGTTCTCATGTTCATGTGAACATCCGGTATCCGTATGAACATGCGAGGAAGAACGATTTCTGGGATAGATTTCTACGCCGGGCTCCACACTTAAAGCTGTTGCCCGAATCGTCTCCAATAATGAATCAGGATCCTCTGCAGTTATTCGAAGCTGCTTTGTTGCAAACGTCAGGATTGCTTCCTGTACATCTGGAAGGGCATTGATTTTCCGCTCTACAGCAGCAGCACAATTTGCACAGTCCAGATTTTCTATAGTGTATACTTTCTTTGTCATACGATGTCCTCCACTAATAACTCGATCAAACATATGAATGATTGTTCATATATTCATATCATATACCTTTCCTTAGAAATCGTCAATAAAAATCGCAGAAAAAGTAAGCTAAAATACAAATTTTTATATTGACAATCAGGTTAGCATGTGCTAACCTTTAGGTAGTTAGATAAGGGTAACTTTTTGGGAAAGGAGTGATGATGTGATGCCTTTGAGTATGGCTACAGCGGGTATGTCCAACAGGATTGTCAGAGTTGGCGGTAAGAGTGAAATCAGGAGACATCTGGAGAACTTAGGATTTGTGGCTGGTGGTGAGGTGACGGTCATTTCTATTATAAGTGGGAATGTGATTGTCAATGTCAAAGACTCCAGAGTTGCTATCAGTAAAGAGATGGCTAATAAAATTATCATTTAAAATCTATATTCTATTTTCAATAAAGCGATTGGATGCAAGCCTGCATGGCTGATAAAAGGAGGAGTATCAAAGATGGAAACACTTAAACAGGTAAAGGTTGGTCAGACTGTTTCTGTTGTGAAACTTCATGGAGAAGGCGCTGTAAAGCGACGGATTATGGACATGGGGATCACAAAAGGAACAGAAGTTTATGTTCGAAAGGTGGCGCCCCTGGGTGACCCGATAGAGGTCAATGTACGAGGATACGAGTTGTCTTTACGTAAAGCAGATGCGGAGATGATTGAAGTGAAATGATTTTTGCCTATGGCTGAACTGTAACTGATTTTGAAACAGGGTTAGAGAAATCTAACTTTTCTTGTGTAAACGAGAAAGAATGAGGAGGAAAATGAAATGTCAGTAAAAATTGCATTGGCCGGGAATCCCAATTCCGGAAAGACGACATTGTTCAATGCGCTGACCGGATCAAATCAATTTGTTGGTAACTGGCCGGGTGTAACGGTAGAAAAAAAGGAAGGTAAACTTAAAGGGCATAAAGATGTAATCATCATGGATCTTCCGGGAATCTATTCTTTATCACCCTATACGCTGGAGGAAGTGGTCGCTCGTAACTATCTGATTACAGAACGTCCGGATGCTATTCTTAATATTATAGACGGAACAAACCTTGAGCGAAATTTATATCTTAGTACGCAGCTGATGGAGCTGGGAATTCCGGTGGTCATGGCCATCAACATGATGGATGTCGTTGAGAAAAACGGAGATAAAATAAAAAAAGAAGACCTTTCCAGGCAACTGGGATGTCAGATCGTCGAGATATCTGCATTAAAGGGAAAGGGAATTAAGGAAGCAGCCGATAAGGCCGTGGAGCTGGCAAAGAACAAGAGTAAGCATGTTCCTGTTCATAGCTTCCAGAAAATTGTTGAGGATGGGTTGAATCAAATCCAGGGGCAGTTGGACAGCAATATCCCGCCGGAACAGAGACGTTTCTTTGCAATCAAGCTTTTTGAGAGAGATGAAAAGATCAAGGATACGATGAAGATCGTTCCGAATGTGGAATCCATCATTACGGTTATTGAAAATAAGCTGGATGATGATGCGGAAAGTATCATTACCAACGAACGGTATGAGTACATAGGGGAAGTAATTAAGAAATCATATATAAAGAAGAATCGAAACAAACTGACTACTTCAGATAAAATTGATCGCGTTGTCACAAACCGGTGGCTGGGTCTTCCGATATTCTTTGTGGTCATGGCACTTGTGTATTATGTATCTGTGACGACAGTTGGAACCTGGGCAACAGACTGGGTGAATGATGGAGTTTTTGCGGACGGCTGGAATCTGTTTGGCATCTCTTCTCTTCATATTCCAAGCATACCGGCTCTGGCAACTTCGGGACTTGAAGCGATTAATTGTGCACCCTGGCTGCAAAGTCTGATTGTAGACGGAATCATCGCCGGTGTCGGTGCGGTGCTGGGATTCGTTCCTCAGATGCTTGTACTGTTTGCGTTTCTTGGTTTTCTGGAAGCATGCGGCTATATGGCAAGAGTTGCGTTTATCATGGATCGTATCTTCCGTAAATTTGGACTTTCCGGAAAATCATTTATTCCCATGCTGATAGGTACCGGATGCGGCGTTCCGGGAATTATGGCTTCCAGAACGATCGAAAATGATCGTGACCGGAAGATGACTATCATGACAACGACCTTCATTCCCTGCGGTGCCAAGCTGCCAATTATTGCATTGATTGCCGGAGCTTTGTTTCATGGAGCATGGTGGGTAGCTCCCAGTGCATATATTGTTGGTGTACTGGCAATTATATGTTCAGGAATTATTCTTAAGAAGACAAAGATGTTTGCAGGCGATCCGGCGCCTTTTGTCATGGAACTTCCGGCTTATCATATGCCAACGGTTGTGAATATCTTGAGAAGTATGTGGGAACGCGGCTGGTCCTTTATCAAGAAAGCAGGAACAGTAATCCTTCTTGCTACAATCTTTATCTGGTTTACACAGAGCTTTGGAATAGAAAATGGCTCCTTTGGTATGGTAGAAGATATGGAAAATTCGGTGCTTGCAGTTATTGGACGCGGCATTGCATGGATTTTTATCCCGTTGGGATGGGGAAACTGGAAAGCAGCGGTTGCAGCTGTCAGTGGCCTGATAGCAAAGGAAAATGTAGTAGGAACCTTCGGTATCCTCTATGGTTTTGCTGAAGTGGCTGAGAACGGAGATGAAATATGGGGAACGCTCGCCAGAAGCTTCACAACTGCTTCTGCATATTCCTTCCTGGTATTCAATCTGTTATGTGCTCCATGCTTTGCGGCAATGGGTGCGATTAAGAGAGAGATGAATAATACAAAGTGGTTCTGGTTTGCAATCGGTTATCAGACGATTCTGGCTTACCTGGCAGCTATGGTTATCTTCCAGATTGGAACACTCTTCGAAGGCGGCGGTTTTAGGATTGGAACAGTTGCGGCACTCATCGTAATTATATTCTTTATTTATCTGCTGTTCCGCCCGAATAAAGAAGAAAAGAAGTCAACGGTTAAGGCAAATACCGGCAGAGCTGTTTGATTCATCTCTGCCGGGCGTGGAAAGGGGGATTTTTATGAATGCAGGAACAATTATAGTGTTGCTTATAGTGGCCGGGGTGGTAGCCCTGGTAATTCGCAAGATTGTCAGAGATAAGAAATCGGGGAAGACTTGCTCAAGCTGCGGAGGAAGCTGCGGCTGTGATGGCTGTTCCCCCGGTATGAATGAATCCGTGCATAAAGGTAAATGACATAAGCTTAAATAAAGGCAACAGAAATGATCGTAACGTTTTGCTGCCTTTATTTTAAAAACAAAGGTTAGTTTGGACTAACACAAAACTGCAGGCGGAGAGGAGATTATTTATGACGTGCAGGAGCGCATATGAAAAAAATCTAAGACTTGCAGAACAGTGTGCACCTGTTCTGGCAGGAATTAAACCTGCAAATTTGCTTATGCTTGAAGGCGTAGACACGGAAGAGGTCAAGGAAATGATCCGGGATTCGGACGTCGGAGTTTACTTCCTGTATAAAGGTAAGAAAAAATGTGCATGGTTATTATATAGGGAGAAAAATATAAGAGCGGTATTAAATCAAAAGGAAGTTCAAAGGTTTTTGCAGACCTGTGGATATCCGACGTTCCAGATGGAAGATGTATTGGAACGGCTTGGAGAAAGAGCATCCTGCTATCTTGACGGGGAGATGGAGTATCCCCACGAACTGGGAATCATCTTGGGATATCCGTTGGAAGATGTGCGGGGATTTATTGAATTTGAAGGGAAGAACTACCTGCTGTCAGGTTGCTGGAAAGTTTACGGAGATGTAGAAAAGGCCCGTCAGACTTTTGCACTATATCACAAGGTGAGGCAGGAAGCGGTCAGCAGAATTATGGAGCATATGATAAATAAAAATAATAATGGAGGACTGAGATTTGAGTAAAATTGTAGTTGCATATTGGAGCGGAACAGGAAACACGGAGACAATGGCAAATTCTATTGCAGAAGGCGTTAAAGCAGCGGGAAAAGATGTAGAGGTAGTATCAATGGATGATTACAATGCTTCAAAACTGAAGGAGTGTGATGCATTCGCGCTGGGATGCCCGGCTATGGGTGCAGAAGAGCTGGAGGATACAATTGCAGAACCATTTGTAAATGAAGTGGAAGGATTTGCATCAGGTAAAAAAATAGCACTTTTTGGCTCCTATGATTGGGGCGATGGCGAATGGATGCGTATCTGGGCACAGCGTATGGAAGATGCGGGCGCCGTAATCGTAGGCGGTGAAGGGCTGATTTGTAATAACGAACCGGATGATGAGGCAATTGAAACTGTAAAAAGCTAGGAGAAGAATTGTCTGCCATATAGGAGGAAAAATTATGAGTGTTGTTATCGTTGGCGGCCATGACCGCATGGTTATGAAGTATAAAGAAATCTGTAAGAAACATCGCTGCAAGGTTAAGGTATTCACACAGATGAGTGCAAATCTGGACAAACAGATTGGCTCACCTGATTTGCTGGTACTGTTTACGAACACGGTGTCACATAAGATGGTAAAGACCGCTGTGGAAGAGGTCAGGAGAAGCAACACGGAGATTGTACGATGTCATACCAGCAGTGCAACTGCATTAAGTGAGATATTAAAGCCATATGCTACTGCATAGGAAATAAACCTGGTTGTATTTTCGATTGGTCAGTGCTATAATAAGTAAAATTTGGTTACAGTTCTGGGAATGAACGGTAACAGGTTCTCCTGCAATTATGGAAAGATAATGAAAAGATATAAATATGGAGGTTTTATGAGAGCGCTGAATTTAACCTTATTGACAGACTTATACGAACTGACAATGATGCAGGGTTACTACAAGAATCCTACCAGTCAGATTGTTGTTTTTGATGCGTTTTACAGGAAGAATCCCAGTGATGGTGCCTATGCGATTATGGCAGGCCTGGAGCAGGTGATTGAGTATGTCCGTAATCTTCATTTTTCCCCGGATGATATTGATTACCTGCGGGAGCTTAAGATGTTTGATGAGGATTTCCTGGAATATCTGAGAGGGCTTCATTTTACCGGTGATATCTATGCGATTCCTGAGGGAACGGTGATATTTCCCAGAGAACCACTGATTAAAGTAATTGCTCCTGTGATGGAGGCACAGCTGGTAGAGACTGCGCTGCTGAATATTATCAATCACCAGTGTCTGATTGCCACTAAGGCATCAAGGGTCTGTTATGCAGCGCAAGGTGACGGCGTTATGGAATTCGGGCTCCGCCGGGCGCAGGGACCGGATGCGGGTATCTACGGTGCAAGGGCAGCCATGATTGGGGGATGCATCGGAACCTCTAATGTACTGACCGGACAGATGTTCGATGTACCGGTGAAGGGAACCCATGCACATAGCTGGATTATGAGCTTTCCCGATGAATACACTGCGTTTAAGACTTATGCCGAACTGTATCCGAAGGCATGTATCCTGCTTGTGGATACGTATGATGTTCTGGAATCCGGAATACCGAATGCCATCCGTGTCTTCTCTGAGATGCGGGATGCAGGCATGGAGATGAAGGGTTATGGGATTCGTATTGACAGCGGTGATCTGGCATATCTCTCGAAAAAGGCGTACGAGATGCTGGCAGCAGAGGGATTTGAAGATGCAATCATATCGGCCTCCAGTGATCTGGATGAGTATCTGATTGACAGTATGAAGACACAGGGTGCAAAGATTAATTCCTGGGGAGTTGGTACGAATCTGATTACCTCAGGTGACTGGCCTGCATTCGGCGGTGTCTATAAACTTGCTGCGATTAAGAACGCATGGGAGGATGAATTTACCCCGAAAATTAAATTATCCGAAAATACGGAGAAAGTCACCAATCCTTGTGATAAGACAATTTTCCGCATCTATGATACTGAAAGCGGAAAAATCAGAGCAGATTTAATCTGCCTGGCAGGGGAGCAGTTTGATGAATCGGAAGATATGATCTTGTTTGACCCTATTGAGACATGGAAGAAAACCAGATTGAAAGGCGGAACTTACCGCTTAAGAGAGTTGCTGCTTCCTGTATTTCAAAAGGGAAACTGTGTCTATACGTCTCCATCGGTAATGGAGATCCGGGATATCTGCACCCGGGAGAAGGAGACTCTCTGGGATGAATCCAGACGTCTTGTCAATCCACAGACTGTCTATGTGGATTTGTCAGATAATCTTTACAAGATTAAGACGGATTTGTTAGAAGAGATGAGCATGAAGGCTCTTGAAAATCAGTAAATATTTTAATCATAAAAGTTCCCCTTCGTTCATATATATCCTATGAGTATTTTTGAAAGGGAGGGGATTTTTATGCAGAATTATACATGTCTGGTCAATCGACAGCATCCGCTGGATGCCACTTATATTCCGCATGGCCTGGTTGTCTGCGAATTTCCGTTTTGTGCGGAAAGGCTTGAAGAGAAGCGGCTGCTCTGCGAGGCGGCTGCCGAAGCAGCGGGAAGGCTTTTGGAATATGGAAAGTCTTTTGGTCATCTGCTGTATGGGGTATCCGGATATAGGTCCTTTGAACGGCAGAATCAAATTTACCAGCAGCGTCTGCAGGAATCTCCTGCTGAAGAAGTGAACCAGTACGTGGCCCGGCCGGGGACCAGCGAGCATCAGACCGGTCTGGCACTGGACGTCTCATCGCCGGGAATGGATTATGAACTGGAAGAGGAGTTTGGTGAGACTCCGGAAGGAAAGTGGCTTGCGGTTTATGCACCCATGTTTGGATTTATTCTCAGATATCCCAAGGGAAAAGAGAAAATTACAGGCTACGCTTACGAACCATGGCATATACGCTATGTGGGAAAATCATTGTCCCTGTATCTTGCACTTACAGGTCTGACGTTGGAGGAATATTATCAGATATAAAAAAGATGTCGGCGTCTGGTTGTCGACATTTTTTTTGCATGTATAAATCATAAAAAATCTTTCCCCGAAAAATTGTATGCAGACAGTTTTCCGGGGGATTGCCATTTTAGTGTATATTTCATCCAAATCTTACAAATAATAGCTCTATCAAATTGAATCGAAACAGGGAATCAGGAAGATAAAAGAAGTAATAAAGAAAAAACTTGAATTAAAGGAGCATAATATATGAAAGCTACAGGTGTTGTCAGACGTATTGATGATTTGGGGCGTATTGTAATTCCAAAGGAAATCAGGAGAACCATGAGAATCCGTGAAGGGGAACCAATGGAGATTTTTACCGGAAAAGAAGGAGAAATTGTATTAAAGAAATACTCTCCAATGGGTGAAATGGCAAAATTCGCAAAAGAGTATGCACAGGTATTATCCCAGCTGACCGGGTATCTTGTATGCGTAACCGATCATGATCAGATTATAACTGCCAGTGGCTCCGGACAAAAGGAATTTGAAGGAAAAAATATCAGCAAAGAACTGGAGGATGCAATTTCAGAACGCAAAACAGTCCTGGCGGGGCAAAAGGAAAGCGCATTTATACAATTGACGGATGAAGATGATAAAAACAGCATTTCTCAAATTGTAGTACCCATCATATCCTCTGGCGATGCCATTGGTGCCGTGATATTAATGGACCGTGGAAAAAATTCCGGAACAAAACTGGGAGAAAATGAAAAAGTTTTAATACAGGTAGCAGCAGGGTTTTTGGGAAAACAGATGGAGCAGTAGTAATATTATAAAACCAGCTATATGAATCTTAGCAGTTTGTATATGGGGAAGTTTACTTTCATGTGTGCAAATCGCTAAGATTTTCTTTTGATAAAAAATCTAAATTTCCGGTTTATTCAAGAAGGAGTATAATAACCATCATTGGACTAATACTGGGAATAAATGGAAGATGAAAAAAGAAAACGGAGGGATTGATAACGTAGGTATTGTAAATAATATACTTTACAATAAATGCAGACAGGAGCAAAAAATAGTGGAATATACGTACAAAATGAATCTACAAATGATAGAAGATTATAAAATATGGCTGGCAGAAGAGGAAAAAAGCAAAAATACAATTAAAAAATATATCCGGGATATATTAGCTTTTTATCGATTTGCCAATGGCGGAGTAAATGAAGAGAAAGTAATCAGTAAGACGCAGGTTATGGAGTATAAGGAATATCTGGAGAAAAAGTATGCGGTATCCAGCGTCAATTCCATGCTTGTAGCTATCAATCGTTTTCTGGAATATAGGGGATGGAACAACTGCCGTGTGCGTTTGATCAAATGTCAGCGCTGTATTTTCAGAGATGAGCAAAGAGAACTGACGAAAGATGAATACCGTCGATTGGTAGATGCTGCCAGAAAAGAAAAAAATTACCGGCTTGCAATGATAATGGAGACAATCTGTGCGACCGGTATCCGCGTTTCTGAACTGGAATTTATTACAGTAGAGGCGGCGCAAAAAGGGCGTGCCGATATTAACTGTAAGGGAAAACACAGGGTAATCCTACTTCCTGATAAGCTCCGTAAAGCGCTGGTACGCTATGCCCTGGAAAAAAACATATGCTCCGGATATATTTTCCGTACAAAGACCGGAAAGCCACTCGATCGTTCTAATATCTGGCATGATATGAAGGGGTTATGTAAAATAGCCGGTGTGGAGCCGACAAAAGTATTTCCGCACAATCTGCGACATTTGTTTGCACGGATATTTTATGAACTTGAAAAAAACATCGTGCATCTGGCGGATATTCTTGGTCACAGCAGTATTGATACAACGCGCGTATACACTATCTCGACAGGAACGGAGCACGTCCGCGAAATTAATCGGATGGGACTCGTGGTTTAAAAAGAAAAAACCACATAATTCACATTATGTGGTAACAAGCACCTGATAAATACATACCTATTTATTATAGTATACTATCATAGCTACCCTTACAAGTCAATCATTTTTCCTGATTTCAGCAAATTTGTCCGTATAATTTAAATATAGACACCTAAACAAAGCCGTTTTAAAAAAGAGGAAAGACGGCCTTATTTCTTTTTGCCTTTTTTTGTATACAGCCATTTTTAAAAAATATTTTTTTAAAAAATCTACCAGATTATTGATTTTACACAGCTTGTTACCACATAATGTGAATTATGTGGTTGTGGGAAAATTGATGAAGGGAGAGCTGAAATGCAAAAAAGAATAAAAAGGCCCCTGGCATTTTTAATGATATTGCTTATGATGCTGTCTGTGGTGGGAAGCAATGTGACTGTTGCATTGGCAGAGGATAAAGCGGAATATATTTCGAACGGACAGCCGGAAGGGATTTCCGTAAAGGCTTATGCGGAAAGCAAGGCACTGCCGGAGGGTGTGTCTTTGCGTGTAAAAAAGGTGGAAGGGTCAGCAGAGTATGCGAGGATCTCCGATGCATTGAAAGCATCTAGCATAAAATACGATAATTTTATGGCAATAGACATCGGATTTTGGGATACCGCAGGGAATGAGGTGGAACCGGAAAATGGTATTGCCGAGGTAAAATTGGGAATAAACCGCAGTTTATTTCCCGAAGAAATTCAGCAGGAGACACTGTCTGTACAACAGCTTTTAGGTCCTGAACAAGGAGGGGCGATACAGGCAGCAGCGGATGCACTGGGAAATACCACGGGAACAATAAGTTTGGAGGGAGATACCGTAAAAGCCGAATTTAAGGCCGACAGCTTTTCGATATTTGCAGTAACGTGGAAATCCGATACCAGCGAGCCGGCCGCAGCTTCCGGCAGTGCCTCAGATGTGTCAGCGCCTGCAAAAACTGAGCAGAAATTCCTGATATCACCGACCGTTATACAGGATACAGAAAAGAGTGCGAAACATGAGAAATATGTCACAGAGAAAGAAGATGGCACTTATGACCTGACACTAACAATTGCCGGAGCGGTTGGAAGCCAGACATCAAAATCAAAATTAGATGTTATTTATGTCTTAGATAAGTCAGGAAGTATGAATGAATCAATCGGAGGATGGCGGGATCCGGCAAGACGAGAGGCTGCCGGTAATGCAATCAATACTTTTACGAATACGTTAGCCCAAAATGAAGATCTTGATGTAAGATATTCCCTTGTGTCATTCAGTGGAGATTATAATGGTGGAGCATGGAATGATGCTAATATAGTTCAGGACTGGACATCCGATGCGAATAATATCATAACAAAATCCAAGCCTGCTTCAGGTGGCGGAACGAATTATCAGGCTGGAATTATGAAAGCAAAAGACCTGTTGCTGACAAAAAGAGACGGTGCCCTAACGGCGGTTATTTTCATCTCGGATGGGGATCCGTCGTTCTATTATGACAATAGCGGCAAAACGACCGGAAAAGGTAGTGGATTTGATCAGGCATCTATGAATGCGGCAAAGAGAGAAGTTGCAAATCTAAATGCAAATTACTTTTATACGGTTGGGGTAGGAAATAGGAATAATTATGAACGCTTAAAGGATTTGAATGGTGCTGCAACATTAATACCGGCATCCAATAATAAATTCTATGCAGGTACGGATGAGGCTTCTTTGAAGGCAGCATTTGATGACATCCAGGCTTCTATTACCAAGATTTTATGCAGCAATGTAACCATTACAGATACCTTAAGCAACAGTGTCCAAGTAACACGGAATATTGATGGGACGCCAAAGACGATGACGGTTTCTGTAAAAGATTCGAATGGAAATACTATTGCTTCCGGTTCACCGGGTGTCAACTTCGATGGTGCGGCAATTACTGCAAGATATGACGAATATGCAAGACAGATTGTGCTGGATTTTCCGGATACTTATCAACTGAAGGAAGGCTATACCTATCAGGTCAATGTCAATATTGAGCCGACAGAAGCGGCTTACGAAGCATATCGAAGTAATGGTAATGTCTATCCGGATACAGGAGATCCGGGAACGGGAGAAAGCTCTGCAGGTAAAGGCGGTATATTTACAAACGGAGATGCTGCTGTCACGTATACTTATGAAGGAAAGACAAAGACAGAAACCTATCCAAGACCGGTCATGCAGCTGCATTCAGGAGCTCTGGTAATTGAGAAAAAAATTCAAGGACTGGAAAACGATGAGGCGGCACGAAATTATCTGGCAGAAAATCTAAAATTTGATTACAGCCTTAACGATCAGGAAACAATATCGGCTGATTTCAGTGCGTTTACCTGGAACGACGACAGGCAATGCTACCAGTTCAGAATTGAGGGTCTGGCTCCGGGGACTTCTTACCAGGTAAGCGAGAGGGGCGCTGATATTTTTCCAGGGCATGCGTATCATGTGATCACCAATTCTGAAGGCAGTATCGGAATCATCGCAAAGGATGCGGCGGGCACCGCCTTTTTTACGAACACCTATAAACCGGCCTGCCAAGTGTTCACCATTGAAAAGCAGGTAGAGGGAAATATGGGAGACAGGAATAAATCTTTCACCTTTAAACTTACACTGAAAAATGGCGGCTTGCCTTATGAACAGAATCTGATGTATACAAAAAGTGGAAAAACAGAGACTTTACAGGCAGCAGATGGTATATATACATTTACCTTAAAGGATGATGAAGCAATAGCACTTACTTTGCCTTATAGCTGTAACTATGTGCTAAGCGAGGAGAACCAGGACTATAGTGTAAGCGTTTATTCAAATCATGGCGTTTTCTCAGATGGGAAATTGGAAGGTACACTGACGGAAGATACAAGTGCGGTGTTCACAAATAAAAAAGAGGTCGTTCCGCCGACAGGCATTGTAAGAACAATAAAACCATACTTTATTATGTTTTCTGCTGCACTGGGAATTTTGCTGCTGAGTCTTGGGAGACCTAAACGGAGGGGCTAAGGCCTGGCAGTGTGAAAGGAATGCCTATAACTATGGGAAAACATGGAGAGCCAGGCGTGCGGGAGCCGACTGGGAATGAAAATGAAAGAGTGCAAAAGGGCATGAAAAAGGAAATACAGTTCTTTCTTCTGCGGGCAATGCTTATGGCAGCGTTAATCTGGATATTTTTTGGTATGATTTTCGGTCTGACACCCATGAAGAACAATGATATGTCACCGCGTATCAGCTCGGGAGATTTGCTACTGTATTACCGCCTGGATAAAAATCTGCTCTGTGATGATGTCATTGTATTTGAAAAAGAGGGGAAACAATATACCGGCCGTATTGTTGCAAAGGGAGGAGACACTGTAGAAATCGGTGATAACGCAGAATTAATGGTTAATAACAGTGTTGTGATAGAAAACAACATATTCTATCGTACCCCCAGATATGAGGATGGGATTAGCTATCCGGTAAAGCTTTTGAAAAATCAGTACTTTGTTTTATGCGACTACAGGGAAGGGGCAAAAGACAGCCGTTATTTTGGAGCTGTAGATTCCCGTGAAATAAAGGGGAAAGTCATTACCGTAATCCGACGTTCCAACTTGTAGCTGACAAAACATAGAGATTTGCAGAAACGTTGCCGTATAGATAAGACATATAGAAAGAGAGGATAGGGATAATGAAAAAAAGAAGTTTAAAGTTTTTATCAGCAATGCTGATGTCAGGAACCATGGTGATTACTGCATTTGGAACGACTGCATATGCAGATGGTGGTGAGGTAAAGAGTGTAACAATTACAAAAGACATCGTAAAAGAAGAAAATGTATATGCACCGAATACGACTTTTGAATTTGAAATCGTACCCGGAACTGCAGTAGAAGCTGGTTCGAATCAGGCTGCAATCTATGCAGGACCGGAGGGGGGAGCATCTTTTTCAGGAGAAACCGGCAAGATTGCATCTGCCCCTGCTGCTTCCGACATCAGTAAAGGGGTTATAACAGCAGGCAATACGCAAATCAGCATTGATTCTTCAAAATTTACGGTACCCGGAATCTATCGTTATGATGTGACAGAGAAGGCTGGCAGCTATGAAGGTATTATCTATTCTACAGAGACCAAGCATTTTGATGTGTATATAGATGCTGAGGGCAATGCTTATGCATATACTTTTACTGATCTGGCAAATGATAAGCAAAAGGATGACGGTGTTTTTGAAAATGGCTACGGAAAGGATCCGACAGATCCGACTAACCCGGTTGACCCGACTGACCCAAACGCACTGAATAATCTAACGGTCACAAAAAAGGTTGAAGGTACGCAGGGAGATAAGAATAAAGAGTTTGAATTCAATATCACGATAAACGGGGCAGCAGGCGAACAGTATTATATGGTTATTGGTACTGAGAACTACACGCTGACTTCTGGAACAGCATCTGCTTTTAAGCTGAAAGATGGTCAGACCGCTGAAATTTTCGGTCTTTCAAAAACGGATACCTACAAAGTAGAAGAAACAAATTATTCCAAGGATGGATATACTACTGCTATTACAGGGGCAGACAGTGCGGATAAGCTGGCAGCCGCCGGTACTACGGCGGGAGCAGACGATGCCGTTATATATACCAACACCAAAGATACTGTAACTCCGACAGGTGTTATCATGACAGTTGCACCATATGTACTGATGGTCGCAGCAGCAGGCATACTCTCAGCAGTCTTTCTTAAAAGAAAAAGACATTCAGAATTTTAAAACTGATTTCAAAAAATAAAGAAACCGAATAACAGAGATGGGAGGTGAGAACAATCGGACTGAAAACAGCGGCAGTGATTGCGCGGGCAGGAAATAAGGTGCTGAGTTTTGCGGCAGCGGTTATGATACTACTACTGCTGCTATATGGTGGATATTCACTCTGGGATACGGTTATGGTATATAAAGGAGCTTTTGCGGATGATGAGCTTATGAGATTCAAGCCATCAGATAACAGTGGAAATAATCCGACACTGGATGAGCTCCGAAAGATAAATCCCGATGTCTGTGGCTGGATAACAATCCAGGATACAAATATTGATTATCCTGTTGTACAAGGCAAGACAGACATGGAGTATATCAATAAAGATGTGTATGGAGAGTTCTCACTTTCCGGATCAGTTTTTCTGGATAGCCGAAATCAGCCGGATTTTTCCGACAGCTATAGCCTGGTATATGGACATCATATGGCTAATGGAGCCATGTTTGGAGATATTGTAAAGTTTGTAAACAATAGTTATTTTGTAAAACATAAAACGGGCACGCTGTATTTGCCTGATGACACTTATACAATTAATTTGTTTGCCTGTATGAAGACGGATGCATTTGACAGCAGGATATTTTATCCGGATTCACAGAACAGAGAAAATTTAAATGAATTTTTAGAGTATATTCGGATAGGGGCGGTGCAGTACCGGGAAACAGATGTTAAAGCAGGGGATTCTTTAATTGGATTATCAACCTGTTCCGAAGCGGAAACAAATGGACGTGTTGTCGTGTTTGGATGGCTAAAGAGATAAAAGCATGCACAGAAGGGGGTGTTTAAAAAGATGAGGATATCTGAATTCCATAAGAAAATTATACACGTTTTTCCGCTAATGCTATTTACACTGCTATCAATGCAGCTGTTGTTCCCACAGCAGGTGCAGGCACAGGAACAGTCTATAGATGTTTTTATTCCGATGGAAGCAGCGGTATCAGAAGAAAACAAAAAAATGGATACTGAATTTCAGATTCATATAGAAGCTGTAGACACAGATACGCCCCTGCCCGGGCAGACAAACGTAAGAATAAAGAATTCAGGAAAAGAAGAATTTGGACCAATCACCTATACTGTGCCGGGAGATTACAGGTATAAGATTTATCAGCAGGCAGGCAGTGTCGGGGAGCTTCTATATGATGATACGGTTTATACTGTCACTGTGCGCGTGGTTAACGGTAAAGATGGGAGCTTATCTGCTGAAATCTGGGCCGTGCAAAACAATACGATGGAGAAGACAGATAAAATCCAATTTATAAATAAGTATAAAAAAGTGTCTGAGAAGCCAAAACCTGCTCCTGCAAAGGTGTCTGCCGCAAAGACCGGGGATAAAACAGATTTTTCACTCTGGCTGGCCGCATTTTTTGTGTCTGGGTGCATCGGGCTGGCCGCATGGAGAATAAGAAGGAGTTTATGATGTCATTTAGTCTGTCTATTAATTATGATGGTAACTGCCGAGATGCTGTAACATTTTATGCAAAAGTATTCGAACAGGAAGTTCCATCCTTTCTGACTTATGCAGAAGGGGAGGTTCTGCTTTCTTCCGTGAATCAGATACCTGAAAAAATGAAATCGCGTGTTATGCGAACCTGTCTGAACATTGCAGGTACACCAGTTGAATTTTATGATATACCGGATACCTTTGGATTTTTTCAGGGCAATAACATGGTTTTAAACATAAGCTGTAAAGATGCTAAAAAAGCAAAAAAAATTTTTGAGTTACTGAGTGAGAATGGAGCGGTGGATATTCCCTATACGCAGATTAAAGATGGAAGATATTATGGAATGCTTGAAGATAAGTTCCACATGCATTGGATGATTAAAACAGAACTAAATAAATTTGAAATATAAATTATTATATTTTTAGACTCATCCTTAGATTACAAAGATATAACCTGAGGGTGAGTTTTTTATGCCCAAACATGCAAAAACATAATATATACACTGATTGTGAATGTTAATAAAAAAATAGTGTAAATATCGATAATTATATACAAATACATTGAAATAATCAACAAAAAATGGTATAATTTAATTCATAGCAAGGATAATTTGCTACTATAAATTAAATTGTGGTTGAGAATTAAGTAAAAGTATACAACCACGTTTGAAGAGGAGGAAAAAAATGAAAAGAAAAGTTGCAGCGGTAATGTTGAGTGCAGTTATGGCCGTTGGCTTAGCAGCTTGCGGCGGAGGGAGTGATGAGACAGGAAAAACAACTTCAGAGGCAGAAGAGCAGCCAAGCTCGAAAAGTGAGGAAGGTGATACAAAAGAATCTTCAGCTTCAGGAGGCCGCGAAGAGATTACCCTGTTCCGCTCTGATGATGGAAACGGTGCAGTGGAGGCGGTAATTGAAGGATTTGAAGCTTCTCAGGATCAGTATAAAGTAAAGTGGGTAACCGCTTCCAATGACACGGATCAGACGAGAAGTCAGTTGAACACTGCATTTTCAGCAGGAAGTTCAGAGTATGATCTGGTATCTATCGATACCGTATGGGCAGGAGATATGGCCGCCGCGGGGTATATAGAGCCTTTGGACAGCTATATGATGAAAGCAAAGAGAAGTCCCGCAGACTATAACAAGGGATCTATTCAGGCAGGTACGTATAATGCCAAAACCTATGCACTGCCCTTATACCCTGATTTCGGCGTTATCTTCTTCAGAAGTGACATTGTTTCCGAGGAAGATGCAGCTAAGCTAAGGAGTGGGGACTACACTTGGGATGAGTTCCTGTCTATGGCGGAAAAATATAAAGGGCAGTCGGGTACAAAGGCCGGATTTACCTTCCAGGCAAATCAGTATGAGGGACTTGTATGTAATGCGAATGAGTATACTGCCAACTTTACAGATGTAAAAGGCGGGCTGGAAGCTATGAAGAAAATCGTCGATTCCGATGCCACACCGGATGATATTCTGGTATACCAGGAATCAGAGGCAGCCAATAGTTACGTAAACGGGGATACTGTGTTCTCACGTAACTGGCCATACGTATGGGGACTTCTTGCGGCTGACGATGCAGCGGTTAAACAAGAGCAGACAGATGTTGCTCCAATTCCCGGAGGCTCCTGTATTGGTGGATGGCTTCTGGCCATGAATGCGAAAAGCGAGCATAAAGACGGTGCCTGGGCATTCCTGGATTACTTCACGTCTTTGGAAGGACAGAAAATTTTCTGCAGTAAAGGTGGTTATGTACCAGGATATAACGCGGCATTGGATGATGCGGGCGTTAAGGAAGCAAACCAGCTTCTGGGTAAAGAAGGTTTTATAAAGGCCCTTGAAAATACAATTGCAAGACCATCTTCCGATAAATATGAAGAATTGTCTGATGCGCTGCAGATTTCCATTCACAAGTTTTTATCAGGTGAATCGGATCTGGATACAACAACTTCCGATGTAGAAGGACGGCTGAATCAAGGCTAAAGAGGGGCGGAGTTTATGGCAAAAAGAATGACAGCAAAACAGTTCCTGTTCATTCTTCCGCTGCTTATTTTTATTGGCATATTTTCATTATATCCTATTGTGACGTCTCTGATGTACACATTGTTTGATTATCGTACGAATGATCAACAACACAATAGCTTCTATATGTCCCGGCAGCTGAACGAAGAATTATATGCGCAGGATTTAGGGTATGTGAATTATTTTATCGATACCGACAAGATGACAGATGGACTAAACAGTGAGGATGTAGCTGAATTTGAGGCTATACAGGCAGATGTGACCGGTATGCTGGAAAAGTATGAAGGATCAAAGGGGGTTTCCAAAGTTGCTTCCGATGTCATAAGTGAGGTAGAGTCCTTTAATACAGATATAAGAGAAAGACTCATGGCAATCTATGACAGGAACGAATCCCTTGATATGTATAACAGGGAAGGTATGCCACAGATTCTGGATGAGATGGACAGTTGTATTGTCAACACTAACTTTACAGGATTACAAGCCTATGGAAAATTGATTCATGATACGAGATTCTTTAAAGCATTAGGGCATACCATGCTCTTTACTGTAATCTCTGTGGCGATTGAACTTGTGATAGGTATGCTGCTGGCATTGATTATGAATAAGGCAATGCGGGGAATCGGATTCATCCGTACGACTGCTTTGATACCCTGGGCAATCCCGACTGCGGTTTCAGCCATGATCTGGAGTTATATGTACGACGGCAGTTATGGGGTAATATCCAAGATATTCTCTATGATTGGGCTGATTCCGAAGCAGTCGGCCATGCTGCTTACGTCAAGTGGGGCCATGACCTCCGTCATTATCTCTGATGTATGGAAAACAGCGCCGTATATGGCATTGCTGCTTCTGGCAGGCCTGCAGGTAATTGACAGGGGGCTATATGAAAGCGCATCAATTGATGGTGCAGGTCCGTTTCGTACTTTTTTCAGGATTACGCTTCCATTGCTAAAACCCAGTATTCTGGTAGCATTGTTATTCCGGACCATGGACGCGTTCCGGGTATATGATTTGATCGCGATTCTGACAGGAGGCGGACCGGGCAATGGAACAGAATCACTTTCCGTATATTCTTATAAGCTGATGTTTGGCCAGAGCAATTATGGGTATGGTTCTGTAGTAGTTATGGGTATGGCTGTCTGCGTTGCCATCATAGCAATACTTTATGTGAAGGTACTGGGCGCAGAGGTAGTCAACAATGATTAGAGGGGAGGAGAAGGATGAGTAAGAATAAAGCGTTCAATACTATAAGCTGGATTTTTATTGTGGTTTTTCTGCTGATTACAGTCTTTCCCTTTTTCTGGATTTTGATCAGCTCCTTTAAACCGGAGTCGGAAATTTTCGGGGCGAACAGCTACCGTATTATTGCAGAGAATCCCACACTTGAAAATTATCGGGTTGTCATTATGGAAAAGGGCATGCTGCGGGCAATTGGAAACAGCTTTATCATGTCTGCAGTAACTACCTTTTATGTTGTTGTTGTGGCATCTATGTCCGCGTATATCATTTCAAGATTTAAGTTTAAAGGAAAGAGTCTCCTTATGGGATTAATTCTGGCAGTAGCCATGTTTCCCCAGATGATTGTTGTGGGACCAATTTTTAATATGTTTTACAAAGCGAATCTTTTGAATTCCTATTGGGTGTGCCTGGCATATTCCACGATCACACTCCCCAGCGCCGTATGGATTATGGTGGCTCACTTTAATCAGGTGCCTCTGGCGTTGGAGGAGGCGGCGAAAATTGATGGCTGTTCTACATGGGGAATGCTTTGGAAAATTATCTTTCCAATTGCAGCTCCGGGTGTGTTTACAACAGCAATCATGAGTTTTATTGCCGCATGGAATGAGTATCTGCTATCCTGTACATTGAATATCGATGAAAAAATTCAGACAGTACCCGTTCGTCTGAGCTATCTTAAAGATCAGTTTACCATATTCTGGAGCCAGATTGCAGCAGCTACGGTAGTCGTGGTAATACCGACATTGTTAATTGTGCTTTTGTTCCAGAAGCAGATTGTTGCCGGTATCTCAAACGGGGCAGTGAAAGAGTAGGGTGTACAAGAGAGGTGGGGGCCGGAAACAGGCCCCCTTCTTTCACGCCTTGTTTTAGCTTTTTAAAAAAAGCATTGAAGGAACGTGTAAAAACTGATATGATAGTCCATATCGGAGGGAATGTCTATGACAGAACTTTTAGTACATAAATTTATCAAAGACTATGACAATACAGAAGATACTCAGGTGCGCACCAGTTATGGTATATTGACCAGCGTGGTGGGCATTTTCTGCAATGTACTTTTGTTTGCTGTCAAGTTCTCAATTGGTCTTTTGCTGCATTCTCTGGCGGTTACGGCAGATGCATTCAACAACTTATCTGATGCGGCCTCTTCCATCATCAGTTTTATCGGGGTGAAGATGGCAAGTAAACCCGCGGATGAGGAGCACCCCTTCGGGCACGGAAGGATTGAATATATAGCTGCTTTGATTGTTTCATTTTTGATTATGGAAGTGGGTCTTACATTTTTAAAGAGTTCTGTGGGAAAGGTCATGCATCCGGAGGAGCTTGCGTTTGAATGGATTCCTTTTCTGATCCTTGTACTGTCTATCGGTGTAAAATTATGGCTGGGGGCGTTTAACAGGAAGCTGGGGAACCGGATTGACTCGAAAGTGATGCTTGCCGCCGCCGCCGATTCCATGGGTGATGTGCTTACAACCAGTGCGACCATTATTTCCATTCTCATCTGCCGCTTTACTTCTGTGAATGTAGATGCGTACGCAGGCATCATCGTTTCCGCTATCGTTATGTGGGCGGGTTTTTCTATTGCGAAGGATACGCTGGAACCCCTGATCGGCCAGGGTGCACCCCGGGAATTATATCAGAAGATCAGCGAGGCTGTGGAAGCTTATGACGGGATTGTCGGAACGCATGATTTGATTGTACATAACTATGGACCCAGCCACAGTATGGCATCCATACATGCCGAAGTTCCCAACAATGTGGATATAGAGGTTTCCCATGAGATTATTGACAGAGTGGAGCGGGAGGTAAGTAAGCAGCTGAATATCACCCTGGTAATCCATATGGATCCCGTAGAAACGCAGGATAAAAAAGTATTGGAAGTCAAAGCAAAGGTGGCGCGTGTCATCAAGGCATTGGATCCTAAGCTGAAATTTCATGATTTTCGTATGGTGAGCGGTGAAGAGCATACGAATCTCATTTTTGACCTGGTAATTCCCAGAGAATATTCGAAAGAAAACGCAGAACGTATTTTACAGCAGGTAATCGCACTGATGCAGGAAGTGGATTCCCGGTATCAATGTGTGATTACGATGGATAAAAGTTATGTGGCTGAATAGTAACAAAGAAAATTCAAAAAAGGGCTTGCAATTTTTACTGCTATCCATTATAATACATTTTGTTGTGAGAAATTGGGCTATCGCCAAATGGTAAGGCAACGGACTCTGACTCCGTCATTTCAAGGTTCGAATCCTTGTAGCCCAGCTGTAGAAGTCTCAGGTCAAGAACCTGGGACTTTTTTCGATATAAGGAGGAAGATGCTTATGAAATATTCATTTACCGGTACAATTCGCTATAGTGAGATAGGAGAGAATCGAAAACTGACGCTTCCGTCGCTCATAAATTATTTTCAGGATTGCAGTAATTTTCAATCTGAAGAAATCGGGCTTGGGATTGACTGGCTGAATATGCATAACAGGGTATGGGTTCTGGCAGCGTGGCAAATTCATGTAAACCGCTATCCGGTCATGGGAGAACATACGGTAATCAGCACCTGGGCGCATGATTTTAAGGCATTTCAGGGTTTCCGTAATTTCACTATGGAAAGTGACCAGGGAGAGATGCTGGCCTATGCGAATTCCACCTGGGCTTATATGAATCAGGAGACTGGTTATCCCGAACGGGTGACGCAGGATGTTTTGGATACCTATGGGCTGAAAGAGAAGCTTCAGGCAGATTTTGGACCGCGCAAGATTCAGATTCCCAGGGAGGGTGAAGAGACTTTTGACTCATTTACGGTTAAGGAATACCATCTGGATACAAATCACCATGTGAACAACGGACAATATATCCAGCTGGCCCAGGGGTACCTGCCGGCTGACTTTGAAGTGAAGCGGATGCGGGCGGAATATAAGCAGCAGGCCCGTCTGGGGAATGTAATGTCGCCTGTGCTTTACCGGATACCGGAGGGATATCTGGTAACACTGAATGATGAGGGAGATAAGCCCTATGTTACGATTGAGTTTAAGATAGATTAAAATGCAGGAGAATTCATATATGTTGGAGATAGGAAGAAAACAGTTACTTGTTATAGTGAAGAAGGTAGATTTCGGAGTATACCTGGGGGAGCAGGTGAATGCTTCTATGGATGAGCGTGTGCTGCTTCCGAAAAAGCAGGTTCCCGAGGGAGCAGGCGACGGAGATGAACTGGAGGTATTCCTTTACAGGGACTCTTCCGACAGGCTGATTGCCACCACGAATGAACCTAAGCTGCAGCTGGGTGAAGTGAAGGAGCTGACGGTAGCAGCTGTGGGTAAGATCGGAGCATTTCTGGACTGGGGGCTGGAAAAGGATTTATTTCTTCCGTTCAAAGAGCAGACCAGAAAAGTGGAGCCAGGTGACAGCTGTCTGGTGGCCTTGTATGTGGACAAGAGTGGCCGGCTTTGTGCGACGATGAAGGTCTATCATTATTTAAAGACCGGATCTCCCTATGTAATCGGAGATGAAGTGGAAGGAACAATCTATGAAATCAGTGCAAATTTTGGGGCCTTTGTTGCCGTGGATGGACAATATTCCGGTTTGATTCCCAAAAAAGAAGCACAGGCCGGCTATAAGGCAGGCCAAAGACTGAAACTGCGTGTGACCGAAGTGAAAGAGGATGGGAAATTGACGCTGTCTGCCCGTCAAAAAGCATATGCACAGATTGAAGAGGATGCGGAGAATGTATTGCAGGTCATTAAAGAGTTTGCCAATGCACTTCCCTTTGATGATAAGGCATCTCCGGAAGTGATACAGCGTGAGTTCGGACTCAGTAAGGGAGCTTTTAAAAGAGCTGTAGGGCACTTGCTGAAAGAGAAACAGATCGAGATTCGGGACGGGAAGATATACCGCAGATAAAAAGGAGGATAAATTGGGATTCGTACATCTGCATACACATTCGGAATATAGCCTCCTGGACGGTTCCAACAAGATAAGGGAATACGTGGCCAGGGTGAAGGAGCTTGGTATGAACAGTGCTGCCATCACAGATCATGGTGTGATGTTCGGCGTAATTGATTTTTACCGTGCGGCAAAGGAAGCGGGGATTAACCCCGTTCTGGGATGTGAAGTTTATGTGGCACCCGGTTCCCGTTTTGACCGTGAGACCGGGGCCGGAGAGGAGCGATATTACCATCTGGTTTTACTGGCTGAAAATAACCAGGGTTACAGCAACCTGATGAAGATTGTCTCCATGGGATTTGTGGAAGGATATTATTATAAGCCCCGCGTGGACATGGAACTGTTGAAGAAGTATCATGAGGGGCTGATTGCGCTGTCTGCATGTCTGGCAGGGGAGGTTTCCAGATATCTGGTGAAGGGACTGTATGAGGAAGCAAAGGAAGCCGCACTGCGTTACCGCGATATTTTCGGGGAAGGGAATTTCTTTCTGGAGCTTCAGGATCATGGGATGCCGGAACAAAGACTTGTGAACCAGCAGATGCTTCGTTTGAACCGTGAGACGGGAATCGGGCTGGCTGCGACGAATGATGTTCACTATACCTATGCCGAGGATGAGGCGGCTCATGATATTTTGCTTTGTATACAAACCGGTAAAAAGCTGGCGGATGAGAATCGTATGCGGTATGAAGGCGGCCAGTTCTACGTGAAGTCACCGGACGAGATGGCGGAATTATTTCCTTATGCGCCGGAGGCATTGGAGAATACGCAGAAAATAGCTGACCGTTGTCACGTCGATATTGAATTCGGAGTTACGAAACTGCCCAGATATGATGTGCCGGGGGGATATACTGCCTGGGAATATCTGAATAAACTTTGCCGGGAGGGTCTGGAGCGTCTGTATCAGGATCCGAACGAGGAACTTAAAGACCGTCTCTCTTATGAATTGGATACCATTAAATCCATGGGCTACGTGGACTACTTTCTGATTGTATGGGATTTTATAAAGTATGCCAGAGATCATGATATTATCGTGGGACCGGGAAGGGGTTCAGCGGCCGGAAGTATTGTAGCCTATACACTTGGAATTACACAGCTCGATCCTATACGCCATAACTTACTGTTTGAACGTTTTCTGAATCCGGAACGTGTTTCCATGCCGGATATCGATATTGATTTCTGCTTTGAACGAAGACAGGAGGTCATCGACTATGTGGTCCGTAAGTATGGTAAGGACCGTGTCGTACAGATTGTAACCTTTGGAACCATGGCTGCCCGCGGTGTGATCCGGGATGTGGGACGTGTGTTGGATATGCCCTATGCATCCGTGGATGTAATTGCAAAGATGATTCCCAATGAACTTAATATTACCATAGATAAGGCTTTACAGATGAACCACGAATTAAAGACTGTCTATGACACCGACGAAGAAGTACATCATCTGATTGATATGTCCAGGCGGCTGGAAGGACTTCCGCGCCATACCTCTATGCATGCTGCCGGGGTTGTTATCTCCCAGAAGAATGTGGATGAATACGTACCGCTGTCCAGATCCTCCGATGGTACGATTACGACTCAGTTTACGATGACCACGCTGGAGGAGCTTGGTCTTTTGAAGATGGATTTTCTGGGGCTTCGTACGCTGACGGTCATTCAGAATGCTCAAAAACTGGCGGAACGGGACAATGGCATAACCCTGGATCTGATGCATATTGATTATAATGATCCCAAAGTACTTGACATGATCGGTTCGGGTAAGTGCGAAGGCGTATTTCAGCTGGAAAGTGCCGGGATGAAGAGCTTCATGAAGGAGCTGAAACCGAAAAGCCTGGAGGATATCATAGCGGGAATTTCACTTTATCGTCCCGGCCCTATGGATTTTATTCCACAGTATATCCGCGGCAAGAATCACCCAGAGGCAATCACATACCGCTGCCCGCAGCTAAAGCCCATACTGGAACCAACCTATGGATGTATCGTCTACCAGGAGCAGGTTATGCAGATCGTAAGGGATCTGGCCGGCTACACGCTTGGGCGAAGTGATCTGGTACGAAGAGCGATGTCTAAAAAGAAGGCATCCGTGATGGAAAAGGAGCGCCGGAATTTTGTGTACGGAAACCCGGAAGAGGGAGTGCCGGGCTGCGTATCCAATGGAATTGACGAAGAGACTGCGAATAAGATTTATGACGAGATGATTGATTTTGCCAAATATGCGTTTAATAAATCGCATGCTGCGGCATATGCGGTGGTTTCTTATCAGACCGCTTATCTGAAATATTATTATCCGGTGGAATTCATGGCAGCCATCATGACCTCCTGTATTGATAATCCGGGCAAAGTTGCCCAATATATTCTGAATTGCAGGTCTATGAACATAAATCTGCTTCCACCGGACATTAACCGGAGTGAAGGCGTATTCACAGTGGAACAAGGAGCAATCCGTTATGGCCTTTCCGCCGTAAAAGGAATTGGAAAACCGGTCATGGATGCCGTTGTAGAAGAACGCAAAAGCCATGGGGAATACCGGAACTTAAAGGATTTTATTGAACGGTTAAGCGGAAAAGAAGTAAATAAGCGGACGCTTGAGAATTTTATTAAGGCAGGAGCCTTTGATTGCCTGCGGGGAACCAGAAAGCAGTTCATGATTGTCTATCAGCAGGTGCTGGAGGAGACAAACCGGGATAAGAAGAACGCCCTGACGGGACAGATGAGCCTGTTTGACCTGGTCTCCCCGGAAGAAAGATCCGCTTATGAAATCAGTTTTCCGGATGTGGGAGAGTATACAAAAGAGGAAAAGCTGTCATTTGAAAAAGAAGTGCTTGGGGTGTATATAAGTGGTCATCCGCTGGAAGAATATGAAGAGAGATGGAAAAAGAATATCTCCGCGGTCACTTTGGATTTCCTGCCTGATGAAGAGACCGGAGAGCCAAAGGTTCTGGATGGGGCAAAAGAGATTGTCGGCGGTATGATTGTAGATAAAACCGTTAAATTTACAAAAAATAATAAAACCATGGCTTTTCTGACGGTTGAGGACTTACTGGGAACCGTGGAGGTTGTGGTATTCCCCAGAGATTATGAGAAGAATGCAGCACTGATGAATGTGGATTCTAAAGTGTTCATCAAAGGGCGGGTATCGCAGGAAGAGGATAAACCCAGCAAATTAATCTGCGAACGGATTTATGCATTTGAGGAGACGCCCCGGGAACTCTGGATACAGTTTTCCACCCGGAGCGATTACGAAAAAGAAGTGGCACATCTGTATGAAGTACTCCGGGATTCCGACGGGTCAGACCACGTTGTACTGTATATCCGGTCGGACAAAGCGCTGAAACGTCTGCCATCCAGCCGGAATGTGAATATAGATACCCAGCTTTTGAATCAGCTTACATCCATCTATGGTCGGGAGAATGTGAAAGTTGTCGAAAAGAGTATTGAAAAACGTGGAAAAATGCTTTAAAATATAAAATGTATGTGGAAATTTTGAACTGTGATTTTTATCATAGATGGATATAGGATGGAGGAATTTAGATGGCTACAGAAACGCAATTGAAAACAATCGGTGTTTTAACCAGTGGCGGGGATGCTCCGGGCATGAATGCCGCAATTCGGGCAGCAGTACGGCGTGGTCTGCAAAAGGGTGCAAAGATGAAAGGTATCCTGAAGGGCTATGATGGCCTCATGAATGAGGAAATTATAGATTTATCTGCAAGAGATGTGTCGGATACGATACAGCGCGGAGGAACAATCCTTTATACAGCACGCTGTGCGGAGATGCGTACGGAAGAAGGGCAGAAGAAAGCAGCGGAGGTTTGCCGGAAGAATGGAATCGACGGGTTGGTTGTAATCGGCGGTGATGGTTCTTTTGCAGGGGCGCAGAAGCTGGCTAATTTAGGAATTAATACGGTGGGTGTTCCGGGAACCATAGATCTGGACATTGCCTGTACAGAGTATACCATCGGTTTTGATACGGCTGTGAATACTGCCATGGAAGCCATAGATAAGGTACGTGATACCTCTACCTCCCATGAACGCTGCAGTATTATTGAGGTTATGGGAAGGAATGCCGGATATCTTGCGTTGTGGTGCGGAATTGCCAATGGTGCAGAGGATATTCTTCTTCCGGAAAAGTATGATTACGATGAGCAGCGGATTATCGAGAACATTATCGAAAACCGCAGGAAGGGTAAAAAGCATCATATTATTGTCAATGCGGAAGGCATCGGGCATTCTTCAAGTATGGCAAGAAGGATTGAGGCTGCCACAGGAATCGAGACACGTGCTACCATACTGGGGCATATGCAAAGGGGCGGAAGCCCTACCTGCAAAGACAGAGTTTACGCATCGATTATGGGTGCATACGCAGTGGATCTTCTTCTGTCCGGAAAAACCAAAAGAGTTGTGGGATACAGGAACGGGGAATATATGGATTTTGACATCAATGAAGCCCTTGCCATGACAAAATCAATACCGGAGTATCAATATGAAATTGCCAGGGCACTTTCCTATAATTATAATAGATAATAAGTTACAGATATGTGGCCGCCGCAAAAGATAATTTGTGGCGGCTTTTTGCACCGGTACAGCGTATGGCAAACGGTGCACCAGGACACAGGCAGGAGAGAAGTATGATTACGAGCAGTTCAAATGCCCAGGTAAAGCGGGTAATACAGTTAAACAACAAATCAAAAGAACGTAAAAAGCAGAAGCTTTTCGTCGCAGAAGGAATTAAGATGTTTCAGGAAGCCCCGAGAGAATGGATTGAACGTATATTTGTCACGGAGGACTTTGAAAAAGAGCATGGGGAGTATCTGTCCAAAACAAAGTATGAAGTGGTGGAAGAACGTATCTTTCGCCAGATGTCTGACATCCAGTCACCCCAGGGGGTCTTGTGTCTGATCCGGATGCCGGCTTATACCTTACAGGAGGTTCTGTCCGGGCCCCAACCTCTATGTATGATATTAGAAGATTTGCAGGATCCGGGAAATTTGGGGACCATTGTGAGGACAGCTGAAGGAGCCGGCGTAACCGGATTACTGATGAGTAAAAACACCGTGGATATTTACAACCCCAAGACCATTCGTTCCACGATGGGTTCTATATACCGGGTTCCGTTTATATATATAGAAGATCTATGTGAAATATTGTCAGAACTCAAACACAGAGGAATTATCACATATGCCGCCCACCTTCAAGGAGAGCATACGTATGATAGTGAGGATTACACGGGTGGGACTGCATTTTTTATCGGAAATGAAGGAAATGGTCTGAGTAAAAGCCTTGCAGACAGATCTGATTATCTGATCCGGGTACCCATGGAGGGAGAAGTGGAGTCTTTAAATGCTGCAGTAGCATCTGCGGTACTTATGTATGAAGCATATCGTCAGAGACATTTTGTTACAAAAACTTAAGATTCATATTCTCGACTTTTGGGGTATATTAGGATACAATAGTTATAAAGGTGTGAATGCTTGGAGGCAGATATGGAAAAGAAAAAAAAGAAACAAAAAAGATTGATATTTAAGACAACCATACTGGTTATCCTTCTGTGTGTTATGGGAGTATCCATCTTTGTTCTGGCCGGAGGACTTGAGAAAAAGGGCAAGAAGCCGGCTGACAGCAGCGGATCTGAATCGGCAGCCGGCGAAGATGAACCGGGAAGCTCGTCGGTATCGGCACCGGTCTCCAATCCTGCGGATGATAAAGCAGCAATCCTGACAGAGGCGGAACAGATGGCCGTACAGTATGACTTTGAAGGTGCAATTGCAAAGCTGAACGAAATTCCGGATGCGAACAGTGATCCCGACATTCTTACCAGGATAGCTGAGTTTCAGGCGGCACAGAACAGCCTGGTGGCAACGGATCCGACACAGGTGACTCATGTATTCTACCATTCTTTAGTGGTAGATCCCCAGAAGGCATTTTTTCAGCAAAACAGTGCAACTGCCGGATTTTGCCAGTGGATGACAACCGTGGATGAGTTTAACCGTATCACGCAGCAGATGTATGATAAAGGATATGTTCTTGTGGATCTCCATGACCTTGTGGAAGAGACTGCCGATGAGAACGGAGTAGTTCATATAACCAAGAAACCGATTCTGCTGCCGGAAGGTAAGATCCCATTTGTTCTCTCCCTGGATGATTTAAGCTATTATCACAGCTACGACGGGCGGGGCGTTGCCAGTAAGATGGTGGTAGATCAGGAGGGCAATCCGACCTGCGAATACATTCAGGATGATGGCACAGTGGTTACGGGGGCGTATGACTGTGTTCCGCTTCTGGATCAGTTTATAAAAGAACATCCGGATTTTTCCTATAAGGGGGCAAAAGGAACGATTGCGCTGACCGGTTATAATGGCATTCTGGGATATCGTACGGATATTGCCTATAAGACGAAAGAGAACCTGTCCGCGGACCAGCGTGCATGGCTGGATGCCCATCCTGACTTTGACTGGGATAAAGAGTGTGAAGAGGCCAAAAAAGTCGCCGATGCAATAAAGGCAAAAGGATGGAAGTTTGCGAGCCATACATGGGGACATATGAGAATTGGAGATGCTTCTATGGAGCATCTGAAATCAGATACGGAAAAGTGGCAGAACTATGTGGCTCCTCTGATTGGCGGATCTGATACCATTATATTTGCCCATGGACAGGATCTGGCAAACTGGAATGAAGAATATTCTTCTACTGAGAAATTCCAGTATCTGAAAGAACAGGGTTTTAGCATTTTCTGCAATGTTGACTCGTCGCAGTATTTTGTTCAGCAGGGAGATTTGTTCTTCCGGATGGGCAGAAGAAATCTGGATGGTTACCGATTGTATCAAGCAGTATTTGACGGATCCGACAAATTAAATGATCTGATGGATCCCGGCAGTGTATGGGATCAGAATAGGCCGAGTGATCCGTCGCTCTATACGATATAGAAGCAGGAGCAAAAAAGCCGTGGCGATTGCCGCGGCTTTTTTGCTGTTTTTTTTATGATTTTTATAAGAGTATGTGGATTTTTATGCGCCATTTTGTCAAAATGTTCTAGTTGACAATAAAATGTAATGATGATAGAATCAATTCGTAACAAGTTGTAACAAATATGTAATAATTATATTTAGGAGGTAAGTATGAGGGTTAACAGGAAAGGTGTTACAGTTGCGATAGGGAGCGCAATGGCACTGACGACAATCATGGCTGCACCGGTGTTTGCTGATACTGTATCAGCTGATGTTACGAATGAGGAGAGTATTTTACATACAGAAGCCTGGACCAATAGAGCCGCTGCAAATGTTCAATCATATGCAAATATCCGCTCTGAGGCCAGCACGGATTCAGAGCGCGTGGGAGTGCTTCTGCCGGGATACGAGGCAGATGTAATCGAGAATGATGGAAACTGGAGCAAAATTAAATCCGGCAATGTGGAAGGCTATATAAGAAATGACCTGCTTGTTTTCGGGGAGGAAGCAAGAGTACATTATATGAATGTCTGCGGATTTACAGGAACCGTTCAGGCAGAGGGATTAAGGGTCAGGGCCGAAGCTAACACAGATTCCCAGATTGTGGGAGTAACGGAGAATGGAAGTAAGCTCTCAGTGAAAGGGGATCTTGAGGACTGGTATCAGGTATCCTTAAATGGTGAAGATGCTTATGTAAATGCACAATATCTGGAATTGGACAGCTTAGGTTCACTTGCTTTGACTGTGGATGAGTATCAGGCCAGGCTTGAAGCCGAGGCTGCAGCAAAGGCTGAGGCAGAAAAGGCAGCTCAGGCAGCAGAATCAACGAAAGCGGCATCTGAATCCGCAGGGGTCTCATCTGCAGAGACTTCCGCTCCGGCACAGGAAAAGACGAATGTCAGCAATGGTGATTTGGACTTGCTTGCTGCACTCATTCAGTGTGAAGCCGGTGGTGAAAGCAGAACAGGTAAGGTTGCGGTTGGAGCAGTCGTACTGAACCGTGTGAGAAGCGGATCTTTTCCCGGAAGTATCAGCGGAGTGATTTATGAAGGCGGACAATTTTCACCGGTTACCAATGGATCGCTCTCCAGAACACTGTCCGGTGGCGCCAGAAGCGACTGCTATGAAGCAGCACAGGCAGCTTTAAATGGAGAAAATCCAATCGGAGGCTGCCTTTATTTCAACAGTGGTTCCGGAAAAGGAACACAGATTGGAAACCAGCATTTTTATTAAATATAAAAGTAGCATTTATATCCCCCTTACCGGCTTGTAAGGGGGATTTTTCTGTGCTACCATAAGTCCACAAAGATTCTTACAAGGAGAACGGTATAGATGAAAAAGAACTTATGTGTGTCATTTTTATGTATGATGTTAGGCTTCACATTATTAGCCGGCTGCGGAGGTAAAGAGACAGGAAATAAAGATGCCGGCGCGAAGAAGGATTTAGTTATTTCCATAGGAAAGGGAATGACAGAGGGGAACTATGATCCCTGCAAGGGCTATGGAATCTATGGATATGGGATTTTTCACACAGGGTTGCTGAAAATCACAACGGATGTGGAAACAGACTACGATTTAGCTTCTGATTATTCTATTAGTGAGGATGGCCTGGTTTATACTTATACTATACGTGATGATGTGAAGTTTTCCGATGGTGAGAAGCTGACCCCCGAAGATGTGGTATTTACATATGAAACGGCAAAGAACAGCGGCTCAAGCGTGGATTTGACTATGTTGGAAAAGGCTGAAGTAATAGACGGGAATAAAGTACAGTTTACTTTGAATAAAGTATACTCTCCTTTCATCAGAACTACAGCTTTACTGGGAATCGTACCTGAACACGCATATAATGATGAATATGCAGATAATCCAATTGGTACAGGTCCGTTTGTTGTGAAGCAGCTGGATGTGAACCAGCAATTGATTGTCGAACCAAATAAATATTATTATGGAACAAAATCTCAGTTTGAACAGATAACTTTCTTAAGCCTGGATGAAGAGACTGCCTTGGCGAATGCCAGATCGGGGGAACTTGACCTGGTAATGATCAACCCGGAATATGCCGAAGAAGCGGTGGAAGGCATGCATTTGGAAACGATTAAAACATCTGACAACAGAGGATTTAATCTGCCCTGTGTAAAGGAAACCACGAATTCAGAAGGTCTTGTAGCAGGTAATAATGTAACCAGTGATATTGCTGTGAGAAAAGCATTGAATATTGGAATCAGCAGGCAGGAGATCATTGATAATGCGTTAAATGGGATAGGAACGCCCTCCTGGGTACGCTTTGACGGGCTTCCATGGGCAAATGATGAACCGGAACTAAAAGATAATCAGGTCCAGGAAGCAGAGAAAATCCTTGAACAGGCAGGATGGGTAGATACAGATAAGGATGGTATAAGGGAGAAAGACGGAATAAAGTGTGAATTTACCATAACAGGACGTACGGATGATCTGCAAAGGTATAACCTGGCAGTAGCATTAAGTGAAAATGCAAAGAAGCTTGGGATTCATATTATTGCCAAATCTGAAGATTGGACAACCTGTAAGGACATGATCAGAAATTCGCCTACCTGTATAGGAACAGGGGATTATAATTTTGTGGATGTATATAATGCCTTTGCTTCTGAATTCGCAGGAACAGAGCAGACGGGGCTGAATAATGCGGCTATGTATACAAATAAAACGGTAGATGGTTATCTGACACAGGCACTGTCATCCGACAGTGAGGAAGAAATCTTTGATTTACTTAAAAAAGCCCAGTATGACGGGACAACAGGAGTGAATATAGACTTACCGTACTTATGGCTTGTAAATATTGATCATACATATTTGGTGAAGGACGGTCTGGATATCGGAACGCAGAGAATCCATCCTCACGGCCATGGGCAGCCGATTATCCAGAATCTAAATGAATGGGCCTATAAATAAAGCTGAAAGGGTACAAAATGATAAACACTATAAAATTTATCAGTGAATCGTTTTTTAGATTATTATTACTTTTGATAGGAGTCAGTATATTAAGCTTTATCCTGATCATTCATTCACCGATTGACCCTGTAGACGCCTATGTTGGTGCGGAGAGCAATGTCTCTGCCCAGCAGAGGGAAAATATAGCCCGGCACTGGGGATTAGATAAATCTCCGGTGGTACGCTATACTACATGGGTGAAAAACATGCTTCAGGGAGATATGGGTACATCAATTATTTATCAGAAGCCTGTATCAAAAGTTTTGCTGGAGCGGTTTCAGACATCCCTTATCCTTATGGTAACAGCCTGGGTTTTATCAGGAATTATAGGTTTTGTTCTTGGGGTGCTTGCCGGATCCGGGCAGGGAACCTGGTATGACAAGGCAATCAAGGCTGTCTGCTTTGTTCTTTCTTCCACCCCTGTTTTCTGGATTGGGCTGCTGCTGCTCATGGTATTTTCCATATCATTCGGATGGTTTCCAATTGGCCTGGCGGCGCCTATAGGAAAAGCGGCACAGGATGTTACAATCTGGGACAGAATCTATCATCTGATTTTGCCCGCAATCACATTAAGCATTACCGGGATTGCCAATATCACTTTACATACCAGACAAAAATTAATCGATGTGCTAAGCAGTGATTATGTTCTGTTTGCAAAAGCAAGGGGAGAATCAAAGTGGACTTTGGTGAAACGGCATGGGATAAGAAATATTGCCATACCGGCGGTAACCTTACAGTTTGCTTCCTTTAGTGAACTTTTTGGAGGGAGTGTATTGGCTGAACAGGTATTTTCCTATCCCGGACTTGGGAATGCAGCTACCCAGGCAGGATTAAAGGGAGATGTTCCTCTGCTTCTGGGAGTGGCATTGTTCTCCGCTGTTTTTGTGTTTGCAGGAAATTTGTCGGCAAATATTTTATATGGGGTCTTTAACCCTCAAATCAGGGAGGGCTCTAAGGTATGAAGTTAACGATTAATAGAAGAAAGCAGACGTTAATCCTGATTGGAATGATTGCTTTTTTCTTAATACTGATAACAGCTGCGGGATTGCTGATGGATCCGGCCGCTTATGATCCGGACTATGCTGCTAAAAAACTCCCGCCCTCTTTCAAGCATCTGTTTGGTACAGATTATTTGGGAAGAGATATGTTTTTCAGAACGGTGAAAGGCCTTTCCACCAGTATCTTAATCGGAACTCTGGCTGCAGGAGTAAGTGCATGCCTGGCTCTGATATTAGGACTTTTATCAGCTACTGCAGGGGGAATCGTTGATAAGATCATCAGCTATTTTGTTGATCTTTTTATGGGAATTCCTCATATGGTACTTTTAATGCTGATTTCTTTCATGATGGGGAAGGGACTAAAAGGAGTAATCATTGGAGTCGCTCTGACCCACTGGCCCAACCTGACACGAGTAATACGTGGGGAGGTGCTGCAGGTCAGAGGGATGCAGTATGTAAAAACTTCTGAGAAATTCGGAAAAAGCTGGTTTCATATTGCTTCCGGACATATTCTGCCCCATGTACTTCCTCAGTTTATTGTAGGCCTGATATTGTTGTTTCCACATGCAATTCTGCATGAAGCAGGAGTCACATTTTTGGGGTTTGGACTGTCGGTGGATACTCCGGCGATTGGCATAATCCTCTCTGAAGCACTGAAACATATTGCCACAGGTATGTGGTGGCTGGTATTCTTTCCAGGTGTATCGCTGATTGCAGTGGTTATGCTGTTTGACAAACTGGGAAGTCAGATAAAACAGCTGATGGATCCGGGGACTGCACAGGATTAGAAAGAGTTCTGATGAAAGGTCGGTAGTTGAAATGAAAGAAAACAGAGTGATTCTGGATGTACAAAATCTTTCCGTAAAATTTAAAAGATATGATAAAGGTTTTAATCAGAAGGACTTAGAGGTTATTTCTGATTTAAATGTGACGGTAAAGGAAGGGGAGATCCTTGCCATTGCCGGTTCCAGCGGATCCGGTAAAAGTCTGCTGGCCCATGCCATATTAGGGATACTTCCTAAAAATGCCGCTGTTTCAGGGAAGATGTTTTATTATGATAAATTGTTGGATGCAAAATATCAGAACAGGCTTCGGGGGAAAGAAATCGCTTTGGTACCCCAATCAGTGGAATACCTGGATCCGCTGATGAAGGTGGGCAGCCAGGTTATGGGGACTTCGAATTCAAAAGAAGAGATGCGTGATGTTTTTAGAAGGTATGATTTATCGGAAGCGGTGGAAGAAATGTATCCTTTTCAGCTTTCGGGCGGGATGGCAAGAAGAGTACTGATTGCCACTGCCGTAATCGGGGATTCAAAATTAATTATTGCTGATGAACCGACACCGGGGCTGAGTTATAAAATGGCAGCTGAGACCATGCAGCATTTCCGCGATCTTGCAGATGAAGGCAGAGGGGTGATTCTGATTACTCACGATATAGATCTGGCATTTCATGTAGCAGATAAGGTAGCGGTATTTTATGCGGGAACCACAGTGGAGATCGCTTCCGCTGCAGACTTTCTGTCAGGGGAATCCGCTCTTCGCCATCCATACAGCAAAGCACTGTGGCGGGCTCTTCCCCAGAATGGTTTTAAGATAGCTTCCGGTACACAGCCTTATGCCGGAACAATTACCTCCGGATGTCTCTATGCTCCCCGGTGCATCTACAGAACAGATGCCTGTAATGGAGGAAAGATAGGAATGAGAGAGTTAAGAGAAGGTGAGGTGTGCTGTATCAATGCAACTTGAAGCAAAAAATATATCGTTCGGATATGCAAAGAATAAAAAAATCCTTGATAACCTTTCCATTTGTATACCTTCCGGTGAAAGAACCGCATTAATCGGGCCTTCCGGATGTGGAAAGAGCACGTTGGCAAAAATTCTGGCAGGATATATAAAACCCGATCGTGGAGAGGTGCTGTTCGAAGGGAACCCCTTACCTGCGAAAGCATACTGTCCCGTTCAGCTGATTTATCAGCATCCGGAGAAATCTATTAATCCCAGATGGAAAATGCGTCGTACGTTAAACGAGGCATGGAAACCGGAGGAGGAGTTTGTTAAAAAGATAGGAATCGAACCGGAGTGGATGAATCGCTATCCTGCAGAACTATCCGGAGGAGAAATGCAGCGGTTCAGTATAGCAAGAGCATTAGGCCCGAAAACCCGGTTTATTCTTGCGGATGAAATTACGACTATGCTGGATGTGATTACGCAGGCACAGATATGGGATTTAATGCTGTCAGTTGTCAGGGAAAGAAATTTAGGTCTGTTAGTAATAACCCATAGTGAAGAACTGGCAAAACAGATTTGCAATCATATTGTTTATTTTGAAGATTTAATGAAATAATCATCCGATTCGGTACCGAACTGTAACAGAATGTTGTATTTTGAGCATAAATATAGTATGATGAATAAGAAACAGGAATCAAGAAAGGGGAACAGTATGAATTTTGTAAACAACCCGATGATATGGCTGATTTTGCTGGTTGTCATGCTGGCAATTGAGGTTGTGACACTGGGGCTGTCCACAATCTGGTTTGCGGGTGGAGCGCTGATTGCCTTCTTAGCGGCATTGCTGGGTGCGAATATTTACATACAGGTCATCCTATTCCTTGTAATATCCATTGTACTTTTGGTATCTACAAGGCCAATAGCGGTCCGGTATCTGAATGGAAAGACTACAGCCACCAATGTAGACAGTCTGATTGGTTCCCATGCAATTGTCACGTCAGAGATTAACAATCTGCTTGGAAAAGGAGAGGCGGAGGTGAATGGTGTACCATGGTCCGCCCGCTCGGAACAGGATGATTTGGTTATTGAAGCAGGAAAGGTTGTAGAAGTTGTAAAGATTCATGGAGTAAAAGTTGTAGTCAGAGAGGTGAAAGGGGAATAACTATGGGTTGGTTGATATTTATTATGTTTCTCGCCATAATCCTTTGGGTTCTGGCATCCTGTATTAAAATCGTACCGCAGGCTAAGGCATATGTTATAGAGATGCTTGGTGCGTACAAAGGTACATGGGGAACCGGTCTTCATTTTAAAGTTCCGTTTTTTGAGCATATAGCCAAGAAAGTCAATCTGAAAGAGCAGGTTGTGGATTTTCCTCCTCAGCCGGTTATCACGAAGGATAATGTTACCATGCGTATTGATACCGTCATATTCTTTCAGATTACAGATCCTAAGCTGTTTGCATACGGGGTGGAAAATCCGATTATGGCAATTGAAAACCTGTCGGCTACCACACTGCGTAATATTATCGGCGAGATGGAGCTGGATGAAACGCTGACTTCCCGTGAGATTATTAATACCAAGATGAGAGCGGCTCTGGATATTGCAACAGATCCATGGGGAATCAAAGTAAACCGTGTGGAGTTGAAGAATATCATGCCTCCGGCCGCCATTCAGGAAGCCATGGAGAAGCAGATGAAGGCAGAACGTGAAAGACGGGAATCTATTCTGATTGCGGAAGGTGAGAAAAGGTCTACCGTCCTGGTTGCCGAAGGTAAAAAGGAATCCGCTATTTTGGATGCAGAAGCCAATAAGCAGGCTGCAATTCTAAAGGCTGAGGCGGAGAAAGAAAAGCGTATCCGTGAGGCCGAAGGTGAGGCAGAGGCTATCTTAAAGGTTCAGCAGGCAAATGCCGACGGTATTCGTATGCTGAAGGAGGCAGGAGCCGACGAGGCAGTTCTGACACTGAAAAGTCTGGATGCCCTGGGACGTATGGCTGAAGGCCAGGCCACCAAGATTGTGATTCCATCAGATCTTCAGGGAATGGCAAGCCTTGCTACAACACTGAAAGAAGTAGTCAGCGAAAAGAAATAACCTGCCACCGGCAGCTTCTCTTGCATACTTTGGTATAAAGAGCATTATCGGTAAAATGATAATGCTCTTTATGCATAAATATTAATATATTATGCATAAATATTCTGAATAGTGTTGCAAAGCTAAGAAGGACATGTTATATTTATAAAAATATAGTTATTATCAGCCATCGAGGATAAGCTGAATAGTAACAAAATGTATGAGCCAGGAGGATGATAGATATGAATTTAAAAGGTCGCAGCTTTTTAACATTAAAAGATTTCACTCAGGAGGAAATCAAGTATTTACTGGACCTGTCGGCACAGCTGAAAGAAAAGAAAAAAAGAAATATTGCAGTTGATACACTGCGGGGAAAGAACGTGGCACTTATTTTTGAAAAAACAAGTACCAGAACCCGCTGTGCATTCGAAGTTGCGGCTCATGATCTGGGCATGGGTACGACTTATCTGGATCCTTCAGGCTCTCAGATTGGGAAAAAAGAAAGTATCAAGGACACTGCAAGGGTGCTTGGCAGGATGTATGAAGGTATTGAATATCGTGGATTCGGACAGGAAATTGTGGAGGAGCTTTCCAAATATGCAGGTGTTCCGGTGTGGAATGGACTGACGAATGAATATCACCCCACCCAGATGCTGGCGGATCTTCTGACCATACAGGAGCAGTTCGGACATCTGGAAGGCATAAGGCTGGTCTATATGGGCGATGCCCGTTACAATATGGGAAATTCCCTGATGGTTGCCTGCTCCAAGATGGGTATGCATTTTGTGGCATGCGCACCGGAGAAATATTTCCCGAACCAGGAGCTGGTAAGTCAGTGTGAGGTATGGGCAGAAGAAAGCGGCGGTACGATTACGCTGACAGAGAACGTGACAGCAGCGGCAACCGGAGCAGATGTTATCTATACGGATGTCTGGGTTTCTATGGGAGAGCCTGACGAAGTATGGGACGAGCGCATTAGAGAGCTGACTCCGTATAAAGTTACCGGGAAGGTGATGGAGCTTGCAAAACCGAAAGCAATTTTCCTGCACTGCCTGCCGGCTTTTCATGACTTGAAGACAAAAATCGGAAAAGAAATATATGAAAAGTATGGCGTAGAGGATATGGAGGTCACCGATGAAGTGTTTGAATCTCCGCAATCCAAGGTGTTTGATGAAGCAGAGAATCGTATGCATACCATCAAGGCCGTAATGGCAGCTACACTTGGAGCCTGAATCGCATGAAGATTGATATCTGTTTTCGAAAAGAAGTGGATTCTACGAATGACTGGGCAAAGCAGATGGCTGGAGAGGGAGCCCCTGAGGGCACCCTCGCTTTAGCTGATTCCCAGATTCTGGGTCGTGGCCGCCGTGGCCGTAGCTGGAAATCCCCTGCAGGTGACAACCTGTATATGTCTCTGATACTCCGTCCGGAGATTCCCCCTGAAAAGGCCTCCGGACTGACTCTGGTTATGGGACTTTCGGCTGCCCAGGGGATTACAGATGTCCTGGAACTTCCGGTAAAGATAAAGTGGCCCAACGATCTGGTGATTGAAGAGAAGAAATTTTGCGGAATCCTGACAGAGATGAATGCAGACCGCCAGAAAATCCGCTTTGTAGTGGTCGGAATCGGCATAAATGTGAACAACTCTGCATTTTCCGGGGAGCTGCAGGGCAGAGCCACTTCATTGAAACTGGAAAAAGGCACTGTCATTGATAAAGATGTGATATTGGAAGCAGTTATGGCTGCATTTGAAAAAAATTACAAAATTTTTCTGAAAACGCAAGATTTAAGCGGACTGGTGGAAGAATATAACCGGATACTTGTGAACCGCAGCCGTCCTGTAAGAGTCCTGAATCCTGTGAATGCTTTTGAAGGGGTGGCACAGGGAATTAATACATCCGGTGAACTTCTGGTGGAAAGAGCGGATGGCAGTGTGACAGCGGTTTACGCGGGGGAGGTTTCCGTTCGTGGAGCATCTTCCTATGTATAGTGATAATAAAGGAGTGTTAAATGTATTCTGATAATGTAGTTTTGTGTGTGTCCAATGCATACGAGCAGAAGTATTATTTCAATCCGGATTTTCAGGCTTTGCCTCAATCCATACAGGATGAACTGCATGTGATGTGTGTCATGTATACGGTTGAAATTGGTGGGATATTCCAACTCTACTTTGATGTGGACGGGAATCTGGAAATGACTACAGAGGCATTGGATGCGGATGCCATGTATGACGATATCGGAGGAGCACTCCGGATTAAACAGCTGCAGCAGGAAAAGCGTGAGTTGTTTGAAAGTCTCGAGATGTTTTATAAGGTGTTTTTTTTGGGAGAGGATCTGGAAGGAGAAGAATCGTGAAGCAGTTGACCATCGGTTCTGTAAAGCTGGATAACCCTTTCATCCTTGCACCGATGGCCGGAGTGACCGATTTGCCGTTTCGAGTGCTGTGTAAAGAGCAGGGGGCCGGTCTGATCTGTATGGAGATGATCAGTGCCAAGGCCATACTTTATAAGAATAAGAATACCGAAGCTTTAATGAAGATTCATCCTTCGGAACATCCGGTTTCTTTACAGCTCTTTGGCTCCGATTCCGAAATCATCAGTGAGATGGCGAAACAGATTGAAGACCGCCCTTTTGACATCCTGGATATCAATATGGGATGCCCGGTCCCTAAGGTGGTGAACAATGGAGAGGGTTCTGCACTGATGAAGAACCCCGCTCTGGTTCGGGAGATTGTGAGCAAGACTGTAAAGGCAATAAGAAAGCCAGTTACAGTTAAAATCCGGAGAGGATTTGATGAAGACCATGTCAATGCCGTTGAAATTGCGAAGATTATAGAAGACTGCGGAGCCGCGGCAGTTGCAGTCCATGGAAGAACGAGAGAGCAGTACTATGCCGGGAAAGCAGATTGGGAAATTATTCGGCAGGTGAAGGAAGCGGTTTCCATACCGGTTATAGGTAACGGGGATATAGATATGCCGGAAAAGGCAGTTCAGATGATGAATCAGACAGGCTGTGACGGTGTGATGATTGCCCGCGGAGCCCGGGGAAATCCATGGATATTTTCCAGAACCTTACAATATATGGAAACAGGGGAAGCCTCGTCAAAGCCGGATAAGGAAGAAGTAATCCATACGATGCTGCGGCATGCCCGGATGCAGCTGGAATATAAGGGCGCTTATACAGGAATTCGTGAGATGAGAAAGCACATTGCATGGTATACATCCGGCTTCCCCAAATCCGCCAGACTGCGAAGCGCGATCAATGAAATAGAAACTTATGAAGAACTTAAAAAACTGCTCCTTAGCTTATAAGGGCAGTTTTCAAGTTCTGTTTATAGTTAAGCAGAGACAGCCTGGGCAGCTTCATTCATCAACATATTCATCAACGCAGGTACGGTAGTGATTTCATGAATCCGGCCCACATTGCTTCCACAGAAGAATAAGCCGTTCTTCAGGTCCCCCTGAACCGCATCAACTAAGGCTTTGGTGATGCAGTAGGGTGCATTTTTTACATTGCAGGTCTTGATACAGTTATAGCAGCGGCTGATTGGCTCTTTTGCAAGTCTTACTCTTTCAATAAATTGATTTCGAATCGCCCGTCCTGGCATTCCTACCGGGCTTTTAATGATTTCTATATCAGCTTCGGTGGCATTTACATATGCCATCTTATAATTATAGGAAGCATCACATTCTTCCGTAGCAACAAAACGGCTGGCAATCTGAACACCGGAAGCGCCAAGGGAAAGAAATTGTGAGATATCTTTCCCGTCGAAGATACCTCCTGCGGCAATTACCGGTATCTTTTGATTGTGCTCTGCTTCCAGCTTTCTTACATGAACCAGAACTTCCCTGGTCGTAGTCTCCAGTGAACAGGCAGGGGAATCCAATTCTTCGGCTTTATAGCCCAGGTGTCCGCCTGCTTTCGGCCCCTCAATAATGACGAGATCAGGGAGATATTGATATGACTTCATCCACTTTCGGGTGAGCAGGTCAAATGCACGTGCAGAGGAAACAATGGGTGCAATCTTGGTGTCAGTACCTATTACATACTTAGGAAGATCCATGGGCAGTCCCGCACCTGAAATAATCAGGTCTGCTTTTTGGGCCACACATTCCTTTACGATAGCATCATAGTCTGATAAAGCGACCATAACGTTAAATCCGATGATTCCATCAGGTGCAATCTCACGGGCTTTTGAAAGTTCCTGTCCGATTGTCCTTAAGTTAGCCTCACGGGGCGATTTTAAGAAGTCAGGCTCCTGATAGCCGATGTCAGCGGTAGATATAATACCGATTCCGCCTTCCTTTGCCACTGCGCCCGCAAGACTATGCATGGAGACACCTACGCCCATTCCCCCTTGAATAATTGGAAGACGGCTGCATTTTTTACCAATTTTAATTCCGTTCATAAGCTTCACCTCAAATTATATAGTAAATGAATCTTTTATAAGTGGTTTTTAATACTACATAACAAATAGCATATCATAAAAACTTTTGAATGTCAATTATTTTGATAGTCAAAGTATTAAGATTTTCTTTTTGAAAATGAAGCCTGCTTTACTTGACATTCTGCCGCATTTCAATTATAATACGGTAATTGTTATAGAAATGTAGTAGACTTCTTGTGGGAAAGGGAGCAGCAGGTAATGGAAAAAAAGAACATATTGACTTACGCGGGATTACAGAAGTTAGAAGATGAAATACACGACTTAAAGGTTTATAAAAGAAAAGAAGTCGCAGAGAAAATAAAAGAAGCCAGAGAACAGGGTGATTTGTCTGAAAATGCAGAATATGATGCTGCAAAAGATGAGCAGCGTGACATCGAGGCTCGTATAGAAGAGATAGAGAAGATCCTAAAGAATGCAGAAGTTGTATTAGAAGACGAAGTTGATGCTGATAAGATTAACGTTGGCTGTAAGGTAAGTGTATATGATATGGAATACAATGAGGAGATGCAGTTCTTTATTGTAGGTTCAACCGAAGCCAACAGCCTTCAGAACAAGATTTCCAATGAATCACCCGTGGGAAAGGCTTTAATTGGTTCTAAGGTTGGAGATATAGTAAGTGTAGAGTCTCCGGCAGGGGTCATGCAGTACAAAATTTTAACAATTGAAAGAAATATATAATAGATAAAGGAGTGAAGATTGGTGGCAGGACAGCAGAATCAAACACAGGAACAGGACATTAACCATCTGTTGAAGGTACGTCGTGAGAAGCTGCAGGAATTGCAGGAAAGCGGGAAGAATCCATATCAGATTACCAGGTACGATGTAACACATCACAGCCAGGAAATAAAAGATAATTTTGATACCTTAGAAGATAAAGAAGTTTCTATCGCAGGGCGTATGATGTCAAAACGCGTGATGGGAAAAGCTTCTTTTTGTCATGTTCAGGATCTGCAGGGCACCATTCAGTGCTATGTGGCCAGGGATAATGTAGGCGAGGAGTCCTACAAAGACTTCAAAAAGATGGATATGGGAGATAACATCGGCCTGGTTGGAACTGTGTTTAAGACAAAGACAGGTGAGATTTCCATTCACGTGACAAGTATTCTGCTGCTTACCAAAAGTCTTCAGATATTACCGGAGAAGTTCCATGGATTGACGAATACGGATCTTCGTTACAGACAAAGATATGTGGATTTAATTATGAATCCAGAAGTTAAGGACACCTTCATCAAGCGCTCCAAAATCTTAAGCTCCATACGTCATTATCTGGACGGACAGGGCTTTATGGAGGTGGAGACCCCGATGCTGGTAGCCAATGCAGGCGGTGCGGCAGCGAGGCCGTTTGAAACTCATTTTAACGCGCTGGATGAAGACTTTAAGCTGCGCATTTCTCTTGAACTATATTTAAAGCGGCTGATTGTCGGCGGCATGGAACGGGTGTATGAAATCGGAAGAGTGTTCCGTAACGAGGGACTGGATACAAGACACAATCCGGAGTTTACGTTAATGGAGCTCTATCAGGCATTTACCGATTATCACGGGATGATGGATCTGACCGAAAATCTGTACCGTCATGTGGCACAAGAGGTTCTGGGGACCACTACGATTACTTATAGAGGCGTAGAGATGGATCTTGGGAAGCCATTTGAGAGAATCACGATGGTAGATGCTGTAAAGAAGTATGCCGGTGTGGATTTCAATGAGATCCAGACCTTAGAAGAGGCGCGTGCACTGGCAAAGGAGCGTCATATACAGTTTGAAGAACGTCATAAGAAGGGCGATATCCTGAATCTGTTCTTTGAAGAATTTGTGGAGGAACATCTGGTTCAGCCTACCTTTGTGATGGATCATCCGATAGAGATTTCACCGTTGACTAAGAAAAAACCGGAAAACCCGGAATATGTGGAACGGTTTGAGTTCTTTATGAATGGATGGGAGATGGCGAATGCCTATTCCGAGCTGAATGATCCGATTGACCAGCGGGAGCGGTTTAAGGCGCAGGAAGAATTGCTGGCACAAGGTGATGAGGAAGCGAATACCACGGATGAAGATTTCCTGAATGCACTGGAACTTGGAATGCCTCCGACTGGCGGTATCGGGTTTGGGATTGACAGAATGTGTATGCTGCTGACGGATTCGGCAGCGATCAGGGATGTTTTGTTGTTCCCGACAATGAAGACCCTCGGTGGTGTAAAATCCGAAAATGGTGTAAAGGATAAAGAAGTTTCTACACCAAATTCAAAGCCTGAAAAGATTGATTTTTCTAAGGTAAAGGTTGAGCCTTTATTTGAAGAAGATGTTGATTTTGATACATTCTCAAAGTCTGATTTCAGAGCTGTAAAGGTTAAAGAGTGTGTTGCAGTACCGAAGTCAAAGAAACTCCTTCAGTTCACTCTTGATGACGGAACAGGCACGGATAGAACCATTTTAAGCGGTATTCACGCATATTACGAGCCGGAAGAACTTGTTGGTAAGACACTTATCGCAATCACAAATCTTCCCCCAAGAGCAATGATGGGCATTGATTCTTGCGGTATGCTTCTGAGTGCAGTACACGAAGAAGAAGGCGAAGAAAAGCTCCATCTGCTTATGGTAGATGACCATATTCCGGCAGGTGCAAAGCTCTACTAAGAAGTACCGTTTTACCCTACAAAACGGGATGTACTTCATTTGTGAAAAAGCTCTGAAAATACACAAATACACCAAATTTACACCAAATGGTGCTTGAAACGGTGCAGAGCCTTAAAAATCGCATAATTTTCAAGATATATGGGCAGTTCCATTGCGGAATTGCCCATTTTCAGAATAAGCGGAGGTAAAAAATGCTGATAGACTTCAATGAAACAAAAGAAATAACAATTTCCGGTATGAACGGTGGCACAGGCACAATGAGTGCAAGAATGTTTATGGATGAGCAAGGAAAAATAATCCCGACAAAAATCCATTCCGGTGGCTCAATCGGGCGTCATAAGCACGAAACGAGTGATGATATAAATTATGTCCTGTCCGGAACAGGCAAAGCAGTCTGCGATGGTCAAGAGGAAATTCTGAAAGCAGGAACTTGTCATATCTGTAAAAAAGGTTCACAGCATAGCATTGAAAATACCGGAGACGACGATTTGGTGCTGCTTACGGTAGTAGTAGACCGTTAAAACGAAATTTGCAGGAATAAACAATGATAATCACAGAGGTTATTAAAAATAAAAAACAGTTTCTTTCATTACTGCTGTTGGCAGATGAACAGGAAAATATGGTAGACCGTTATCTTGAAAGAGGCACTATGTATGTGCTTGACGATAACGGTGTGAAAGCTGAATGTGTCGTCACCGATGAGGGCGACGGAATTCTTGAAATAAAGAATATTGCAACCGTTCCCGAATATCAAGGCAAAGGCTATGCCAAAGCCTTGATATATTTTCTTGTGAACGAATATGACGATAAATATTCCGTTTTACAGGTTGGAACCGGCGACAGTCCGCTGACGGTTCCGTTTTATGAAAAGTGCGGTTTTGTTCGTTCTCATACCATACCAAACTTTTTTACAGATAATTACGACAACCCGATATTTGAATGTGGCGTCAGGTTGGTGGATATGGTAATTTTTCGAAGAAACCTATAAACTAATTTATTCAAGCCCTTTGAGAGAGGAAAAAATCTTTTCTCAAAGGGCTTTTTTTATTTTTACCGATATTCGCAAACTACAAGAAAAAGCCGAAACTTCATATACTCTAATCACAGAGGAAGTGGAGGTTTTGATATGAGTAACAGTTTAGCGGCAGTACATCCCGAATTGATTGCCGAATGGTCGGATAGGAATTTACCGCTGACACCGGACAGCGTGACTTTCGGCTCGAATAAGAAAGTATGGTGGAAAGGTGCTTGCGGTCACGAATGGGAAACAAGTATAAAGGCTCGTTCCAGTGGCGAGAAATGCCCCATATGCTCCGGTGCGAGAGTGATTGAGGAAATTAACGATTTATGTACATTGAAGCCGGAATTGGCTTCGGAGTGGTCAGAGAAAAATGAAATCAAGCCGACAGAGGTATCTATCGGCTCACACAAGAAAGTGATATGGAAGTGTAAATTAGGACACGAATGGATAGCCACTGTAAAGAGCAGAACCATCAACAAAACAGGCTGTCCGTATTGCTCCCATAATAAAGTTCTTGCCGGATTTAATGACCTTGCAACCCTGTTCCCGGAAGTAGCCGACGAATGGTCTGATAAGAATGAAAAGAAGCCTACCGAAGTTATGGCGTTTGCAAACAGCAAGGCTTGGTGGAAGTGCAGAACCTGCGGTTATGAATGGAATACGCTTATCTCTACACGTTCAGGCGGCAGTAAATGTCCTTGTTGCAGTGGCTATACATTTATAAAAGGCAGGAATGACCTAAAGAGTACACACCCACAGATAGCCAAAGAATGGTCAGAGAAAAACTATCCTCTGCAACCGGATGAAGTCAATGCAAAGTCGAGGAAAAATGTATGGTGGCATTGCAGAAAATGTGGAAACGAGTGGAAATCAGTTATCAATGCCCGTGTGAAAGGAACGGTTTGCCCTGTCTGTGCAGAGCGAGAAGTGCTTGCCGGATACAATGATTTGGCTACGACGGATAAGCAGCTTTTGGCAGAATGGAATTATGAATTAAATAAGTTGAAGCCGACGGAAGTTTCAAGAAATTCAGCAAAGAGAGCATGGTGGCAATGCAGATACGGTCATTCTTGGAGTATGAAGATAAACGAGCGTACTGTTCTCGTAAAAGGGTGCAGAATATGTGAGCAGGAGTATCTGTCATTGTTCCCGGCTCTTGTAATCAGTTATTATGCCAATTTGAAAGGATTGAAAGTTGAACTTGGCTCTGATAGGTTATTCGGCATTCCACTTGATGTATATATCCCACTGGAGCAGGTTGCCATTCAAGTGAATACGGACTCGGAGAAGATAGATATAATAAAGGAACATCTCTGTAAACAACGTGGAATCAAACTCATTAAGTTGCCGATGAAGTCAAACGAAGCGGAACCCGAATATGCACAGCGTATCAAAGCGGCATTTCAGAGCGTACATATATTTATATCTTCCGATACAGAAGAAGATGTTAAGATAATCAGGAAAATATTTAAGAACTGGAGGAACAGCCGATGAGAGAAAAGAAATATCACATTTATCTAACCGATGATGAGCAAAGCAGAGTGATACAGTCGCTTATCAATCTGAAAAACAACCTCATAGTACAAGGAAGATACACCGACGCAGTAGATGAAGTTCTTCTGAAAGTGCTGTCCGCAAGGAAAAAGAAACTGAAAATCAAATAATTTCAAGCATTTATGCCGTCTGTTTTTTAACCGAAACAGGCGGCTTTTTTGTTGTCAAAAATTTTTTGGATTTTTTTTCGGAAAAGCAGCGATTTTGGGTGTCCAAAATGAAGCCTTTTGTGCAATGAGTGAAGGGGTTATTTCCTGATGATGAAAACGGAAGCCTTTTCACTTGTTCTTTGACAACTGAATACACAGGTCGTTAAGACTTTAATTTTGATGATAGCCACTTTAGTGGGTACGCCAAAACTTCTGAAAATTTCAGAACAGCGAGAACTCCTGCTATGAGTATCGGATTGCAACCGATATGGCGATGACAGTCAGAAAGATAATGATACTTCTCTACGGAGCTGGCGGAGTACCCGGCAGAGGTTAGATTCCTATGATACAGATAAGCAGCCTGTTCCTTAACGACTTCCCGAAAGCGATATGCTTGGCAAGGGATATTGAGAATAAATATTGCCACGACCGTTTAGGAAATGAAACGGTCAAGTACATAGCCGTTTTTATTGGCTATGAATAAATCGAAAGGAGGACGCAAGAGGTGTCAAACTGCAAAACGATTGCCATATGCAATCAAAAAGGCGGAGTCGGAAAGACAACGACAACGGTTAATCTTGGCGTTGGGCTTGCAATGCAGGGTAAGAAAGTGTTGCTCATAGACGCAGACCCACAGGGAGATTTAACCACCTGTCTCGGCTGGAGAGATACAGACAATTTGGGTATCACGCTTGCAACGAAACTTACAGATGTGATTAGTGAAACGATGAATGACCCGACAGGCGGTATCCTGCATCACGAGGAAGGCGTTGACCTTTTACCGGCGAACCTTGAACTTTCGGCGATGGAATATAACCTAATGAACGCTATGAGCAGAGAAACCACTTTGAGGAATTATTTAAGTCAGGTCAAAGACAGATATGATTTTGTTCTGATTGACTGTATGCCCTCACTGAGTATGGTAACACTCAATGCTTTATCTGCGGCAGACAGCGTGATTATTCCGGTGCAGGCACAGTATTTGCCGGCTAAGGGTATGACCCAGCTTGTGCAGACCATTTCAAAAGTCAAGAAGTATATCAATCAGGACATTAAGATAGACGGTATGCTTCTCACTTTGGTGGATAACCGCACAAACCTCGCCAAAAGTACGGTGGAAGCGTTGCGGGAGAATTTCGGAAATCAGATTAAACTGTATCGCACATCTATTCCGATTGCTGTAAAAGCCGCAGAAACTTCTTCCAAAGGAAAGAGCATTTTTGCTTATGAGCCAAACAGTACGGTGTCTAAGGCATACACCGAATTTACGAAGGAGGTGTTAGCTGATGGCAGGAAGAAAGAGCGACTTCACTCTCACGAGGCTCGATGACTTGTTTTCAACACAGGAGCAGAGAGATGAGGAAAAACTTTCAAAAATCCGAGATATTCCGTTAGAGCTGATTGACGATTTCCCAGACCATCCATTCAAGGTCAGGGACGATGAAGATATGCAGCAGCTTGTCGAGAGTATCAAGGAACGTGGAGTAATTACTCCGGCTACGGTAAGGCAGAAAGAGGACGGAAGATATGAACTCGTATCCGGTCACAGACGAAAACGAGCAAGTGAACTTGCCGGTTTTGAAACACTAAGATGTGAGGTTGTTGACCTTAATCGAGATGAAGCCACAATTCTAATGGTGGAAAGTAATTTCCAAAGGTCGCAGATACTTCCCTCTGAAAAAGCCTTTGCCTACAAAATGCGATTGGACGCAATGAAAAGGCAAGGATTTCGTTCTGATTTAACTTCTGCCCCAGTGGGGCAGAAGTTCTCGGTGGAACAAATTGCAGAAAATTCTGCTGATAGTAAAACGCAAATCCAGCGTTATGTTCGCCTTACAAACCTTGTTCCCGAGCTGCTTGAATTTGTTGACGAGGGGCGTATTAAAATGCGTCCTGCCGTAGAACTTTCCTATCTTGACGAAGATTGCCAGCGTGATGTGGTTGACGAAATCGACCTGAATGACGCTACCCCGTCACACGACCAGACAATCCGTATGCGAAAGTTATTCAACGAGGGCAACCTTACAACAGAAGCAATCCACGCTGTTATGTCTGAGGAAAAGCCGAACCAAAAGGAAAAAATCGTGTTGAGGGGCGACAGAGTAAGACAGCTTATCCCGAAAAACATTCCCGTCAGTCAGACGGAGGATTTTGTCTGCAAAGCATTGGAGCATTACAACAAGTTCTTGCGTAATCGTGCAGAGCGTGACAGCAGATAGCCTGTTTTACAGTTCCCCTTTCTCACACTCTAACCCCTTAGTTATATTTTTACCTACCGAAAATGATATATACTATCTCACTTGAATATAACTATCTCAAAGTATATGTCTATCTCTAAGGGGCAATCGCACAGTATGAACGGACTGGAGGTGTATGGTAAAATGAAAAATTAACGAAAAATCCGCATTTGTTTTTCGGCAGGTAAATCTTGTCGTAAGAGAAAATCCACAAAGGCACATCGTAGAGATACGGTGTGTTTTTCAATTTTTACAGGAGGAAACGCAATGATAAAGTCAAAATTCAAAAGAGTCACGTCGCTTTTCTTGGCGACCCTTATGTGTGTGACCACTTTTGCAGGCATTGGCTCGACAACAGCATATGCTGCTTCGGGAGAAAAAGCCGATGTTTATATGGTCGATTTCCCTCGTGATGGCGATGCTAATTACGATGGGGTATGGGGACACAGCAATTTGACCTTGAAAAATGGTTGGCATACCGGACGTTCCAATTTTACCAATCTTAAGGCTATTGGCTCATACTCAGGCAATGTTGCTTATTGTATTGAGCCGGGAATTTCGCTCAAGGTCGGTCAGACAATGAATAAGTATGACGAAAATTATTTTAATAACCTTGCAGCCAATGGGGTTATTTCCGGAGATGAAATACGTCTTTTCGTTGGTCGTATTTTACAGTATGGCTATCGTGGGACAATCTCGACTTCTTGGAGGTCACAGAATGAAGCGGCAGCAAACAGCATTGCACAGGCTTATGCTACACAGCTTCTTATCTGGGAAACTGTTATCGGAGAGCGTGATGCGAACTTCAATCATGTAGCAGCCAGTGGTTGCAGCAATGTGAAAGATGTCATCAATGCAAAGCATCCGCTCCGCAATAAGATTTTCAGTTATTACAACAGTATGGTGCAGAGTGTACAGAACCATGCGATCATACCGAGCTTTTGTAATAAATCGTCCGGTTCGGCAAAGACAATAGAACTTGAGTGGAACGGAAGTAAGTACACAACTACTCTGACAGACTCCAATAATGTGCTGTCCAAATATAATTTCAAGGCAAGTATCAGTGGAGTGAGCTTTTCAGTGAATGGTAACAAACTTACTGTTTCTATGGATACTGCACCGAGTAAGGAATTTACCATTACCGCAACGAAGAAAAATGCAGTCCGCAGAGGTGTGGTTGTATGGTCAGAGGGCAAACACGGTCAGAACTCCAGTGTGCAGGATGTTGTCAGCTATGCTCAGGAAGTAAGCGATAGTATCAACGGTTATGTGAAAATGAAAGTCAGCTATGGTTCTTGTCAGATTGTAAAGACCAGTGAGGACGGCAAGGTTGACGGTATCAACTTCACGATTACCGGAAACGGTATCAATCAGACGGTTACAACAGCTAATGGCGGTAAGTTCCAGATTGATAACCTTATGCCGGGTATCTATACCGTAACCGAGCAGGCATACGATAAGTACGAGCCGCAGGAAACACATAGAGTTACTGTTGTAGCAGGACAGGTTGCAAAGGTCAATTTCAATAACAAATTGAAGCGTGGCGACCTTCAGGTAGTGAAGTCCTCAGAAGATAACCTTGTTGAAGGTGTGAAGTTCCATCTTTACGGTACTTCTCTTTCCGGTGATGCTGTTGACCAGTATGCAGTTACAGACAAAAACGGTGTGGCAACTTTCAAAGATATGCTTATCAGTGGTTCTGAACCATATACCCTTGAAGAAGTAGACACAGCTATCCGTTATGTTGTACCGAAAAATCAGACTGCACCAGTGAAGTGGAAAGAAGTAACCACAAGAAACTTCAATAACATTTTAAAGAAATTTACTGTAACAGTAACAAAGAGCGATGCTGAAAAAGGCGAAGCACAGGGCAATGCCAAACTTTCGGGAGCAATTTACGGTATCTATAAGGGCGAAACGCTTGTAGATAAATATGTTACTGATGAAAACGGTCAGTTCACTACCAAAGAATATGTTTGTGATACCGACTGGACAATCCGAGAAATTACACCGAGTGAAGGCTATCTCCTTGATAAGACCATTCACAAGGTAGGTGCAGACCCGAAACTTTATGAGGTGGAACACAACCTTACTTCCAATGATGTAACCGAGCAGGTAATCAAAGGCAATGTGGCTATCATTAAACACACTGATGATGGAGAAACAAAGATTGAAACACCTGAAAAGGGTGCTTCCTTTGAGATTTACCTGAAATCTGCCGGAAGCTATGACGCAGCCAATAAAGACGAGAGAGATACTATCGTATGCGATGAAAATGGCTTCGGTCAGACAAAAGATATGCCGTATGGTATTTATACCGTACACCAGACTTCCGGTTGGGAAGGCAGAGAGATGATGGACGATTTTGATGTGTTCATTTCACAGAACGCACAGACCTACCGTTATCTTATCAATAACCGTAACTTTGAGAGCTTTGTCAATGTAGTCAAGGTGGACGCAGAAAGCGGAAAGAGTATTCCGTATGCAGGAGCAGGATTTAAGATTTACGACCCGCAGGGCAATCAGGTCAAAATGACCTTTACTTATCCGACACCAACCACGATTGATGTGTTCTATACCGACGCAAATGGTTCTCTTGTAACACCTGAGAAATTAGATTACGGCAAGGGATATTCCATCGTAGAGGTACAAGCTCCATACGGGTATGTACTTGATGATACTCCGGTATATTTTGATATTACCGAAGAAAATTCTACAGAGGAAGGCGGCGTAACTGTTGTGAAAGTCAATAAACCGAATATGGCACAGAAAGGTACTATCACGGTTGAAAAGAACGGAGAAGTATTTAGTGGTGTCAATGTAAGTGGTTCTGAGGACAGTGATGTTATCTATCAGCCTGTTTATGAAGTGGCAGGACTTGAGGGTGCAGTTTATGAAGTCCGTGCTGCGGAAGATATTAGCACACCGGACGGTACACTCCGCTATTCAAAGGGCGAAGTGGTAGATACTATCACAACAAGCTCCGATGGATTTGTTAAGAGCAAAGAACTTTACCTCGGAAAATACGAGGTCAAGGAAATTACCGCACCTTATGGAATGGTAATCAGTGGCGAAACACATACGGTTGAGCTTACTTACGCAGGTCAGAATATCTCTGTTACCGAAACTTCCACATCGTTCTATAACGAAAGACAGAAAGTTCAGGTAAGCCTTGCAAAAGCCATTGAAAAGGACAAGACATTTGGTATTGGCGATAACGGAGAAATCAAAAATATCAGCTTTGGTCTTTATGCCGCAGAAGATATTGTATCTGCAAGCGGTACAGTTATTCCGGCTGATGGACTGATTGAGATTGTCAGCGTAAATGAAAATGGAACTGCTGTTATGAAGTCAGACCTTCCGTTTGGCAAATACTATGTCAAAGAGATTGCAACCGATGAGCATTATATTCTCTCTGATACGAAGTATCCGGTTGTATTTGAATACGCAGGTCAGGATACCGCAACGGTTGAAATCAAAGTGAATGACGGAAAAGAAATCAAGAATGAACTTATCTATGGTTCTGTATCAGGTAAGAAGATTGACGAGAACGGAGAAGCACTTGAGGGTGCTGTTATCGGTATCTTCAAAGCCGAAGAAACAGAATTTACAAAGGATACTGCACTTATGACGACTACCTCTGCAAAAGACGGTAGTTTTTCTTTTGCAAAAGTTCCTTATGGCAAATGGATTGTAAGAGAAATCGAGCAGCCAAAGGGATTTGTTCTTGATGAAAAAGCGTATGAGGTCAATATCAGCGAAGCCGAGCAGGTAGTTGAAATTGAGATTGTCAATGAGTATGTTCACGGCAATATCAGACTCACGAAGGTGGATGCTGAATATCCGGATAACAAGCTTACGGGTGCAACCTTCGAGGTATATAAGGACACCAATGAGAACGGAAAGATTGATGATGGCGATGAACTTATCGGAAATCTTGAAGAAACTGAAACCGGAATTTATGAGATGAAAGAACTGCTTTACGGAAAATATATTGTCCGTGAAACAAAAGCACCGGAGGGCTTCCTGCTTGATAAGGGAGAATACTCTGTTTTCATTGAGAAAGACGAAACAACTTATTCCGTTGAGAATAAGGCAGGTGTTGGATTTATCAATGAAGCTATGCGTGGAACACTGAAAATCGTTAAGACATCTTCAGACGGTAAGGTCAAAGGTTTTGCGTTCAGAGTAACCGGAGCAAACGGCTATGATATGACATTTGAAACAGATAAGAACGGCGAAATTGTGATTGAGGGACTTCGTATTGGCGAATATACCGTATCCGAAGTGGCAAACAATGCTTCTGCCGCATATATCACACCTGCCGACCAGAATGTTACTATCAAACTTGATGAAACAGCCGTTGTAAAAATGCACAATGAGTTGAGGGATACTCCAAAGACAGGAGATGATACCAATATGAAACTTTGGTATGTCCTTGCCGGACTTTCTGCTGTCGGTATCGCTGTAACGTCTGTTGTTGCACACAAAAAGAAGAAAAAGGAGGGTAACGAGTAATGGAAGCAAAGACAATTATCGCTATCGCATTAGTCGCCGTTATTGTCGGCGGCTTTATCTTTCTTCAGGTTAAAAACCGTAAGAAGTAAGTAACAAGCGAACATTAACCAGTCGGGGCAGAGCGTAAAAACTCTGTCCCTTTAATTTTTGGAGGAACATTATGAAACAACAGAAAACGGTGGAGAGCCGAGTGCTTGAAATCTTAAAGGAATGCCCGATGTCGAGGTATGATGATATGCTTCTCATTCTGCATTATTACAATCGGTACGGATATATACCTGCCGGAAATCTTCCGCTTGAGGATATTGTATTTAATTACCGAGCATACGGACTTCCTTGTTTTGAAACCATACGCAGGGCAAGGCAGAGAGTACAGTCCCTTTTTCCTGAGTATTCACGTAATCCGCAGAAAGAAGAACAGAGCGGCAGTATTTCTATTGTAATCAACATTAACTAAGGGGGTATTTTCGTGAAAGACAAAGCAACTTTTCAGAATAAGGTCAAGGTGCTGAATAAACTCTTTGACTCCGGCTGTGATACGGAGAAAAAGTTGCAGCAGCTTGATATGGAAGCAATCCTGAAAATCCCGAATATCACGATTCCAGATATGGGTGTGATTATGGAGCTTCAGAAGAATACAAAGTCCGGTAAACTCTTTTCGTATTTGGGCGGCGGTTCTGATGAAGCAACAAAAATGAGAGGTAAGGAAAATGAAGCAACAGGAGAATAGAGCAGAGCCGCAGGAAAAGCAAATTCGATTTATAGACAGTCATTACAATTTAAAATTCTATATTCCCGATGGTGGAAAAATCAGGATTACTTTTCGTGATGGACACACAGCAGACAGAGTGTGCAAGTATATTGATGACTACCATTTGTACGTCGGGAATTGCTGCTATCATATATGCGAGTTTGCTGAAAAAATGGAGCTTAATGGAAGCAAAGTTGAACCTATCAATCAATCCGAACCGTCAAAAAACAAGACCAGAAACAGAGAAAAACAGCGATAAGGAGGTGCAAGAGTAATGGCACGAAAATATGACCTTATTTCTGAGCTTTACAACCGCACCTGCAAAACGGTTGTGTCAAATCCTCAGAACTGGCAGGCGTTCTTAGCTTCGGCTTGCCGAAATTATAAGTTACGTTATGACGAACAGCTTCTTGTATATGCACAGCGACCTGATGCAACAGCGGTTCTTGAGATAGAGCAGTGGAACAAAATTTTTGGCAGATGGGTCAATCGAGGTGCAAGAGGTATTGCTGTTTTTGCTGATGAAAACCGTTCACGGCAAAGACTGACACATTACTTTGACATTTCAGATACTCACGAAAGCAGATATTCAAGAACAGTCCCGATTTGGGATATGCGTCAGGAATACGAAGCTGATGTGATTGAAACATTGGAAAGCACTTTCGGAGAGATTGAGAATAAGAGCAGTCTTGCCGAAGCAATTATGGGAGCAGCAAGAAATGCGGCAGAGGATAATATCCCTGATTATCTGCAAGACCTTTACTATGCAACCGAGGGCAGTTCCTTTGAGGAAGTGGAAGAGGATATTGTAGCTTCCATTTATAAAAATGTTGTAGCAAACAGTGTGGCATATATGATGATGTCAAGGCTTGGCATCGATACGGAAGGTTATTTTGAACTTGATGATTTCAGAGATGTTACCAATTTCAATACGCAGGAAACACTCAATGCACTTGGATTTGCTACCAGTGATATTGCAGAAATGGGATTGACGGAAATATCTAAAACAATTACTGCACTCAACCGTCAAAATCGCATAATTGTCGGTCAGGACAGAAATGAATACAATAAGGTTGAAAATAACGACGAAAGGAGTTGGGACAATGAACGAGCTGACCTACACGATGGTGGGCGATTACAGCCTTCCGAACCTGAAACTTCCACAGCAGCCGGAAGTGACGTTGGGCAGATACGCTCAGATGAGGAGAGAGTTTCTGAAGGAACATCACAGAGTCCTTTACTACAATCTCCTGACGAGGGGCGAACTGACACAGCACTTGGCGGAAGTGGAACAGAGAGCCAGCAAGATGGAGGAAACAATCCTGAGCCAGATGGCACAGAAAGAGGGAGTGACCGAACAGATGAAAGCGGAGGATATGATGAAATGGGTTCGTCTGATGAACTCTCTTCGCAGCTCGGCACAGGAAATCGTGAAAGCGGAAGTGATATTCGCTTAGAGTATTACGACAGAACGCACGAGGATAAAAGCCTTCCGTTCTTTGGGCGTGATGAAGTAATCAATGAAATTCTCAGAACGACACCACATTTGTCAGCAAGTCTGGAAGAAATCAAAGATTATTATGAACGTAATCCTGATAACAAAGACCGCACAGAGTATATAAAGAGTATTTTCAATAATGATTATACCGAACTTACTTTAGAGGACGGCAGGACAGTAGGGTACAAGACCTTTGAAAACGTTCTGCATTTGTGGGAGGGCAAATACGACAGCAGAACCGCACAGAGCTATTATGATTGGGCTGTTATTGCCCGTCATTTTGAAGCTATGCGATTACTGGGAGAATTAAGTGACAGCATAAAACCATTACCGTCAATGGACGGTCAGATGACATTCATATTAGACGGTCGGGCAGAGGAAAAGAAAACCTCTGCCTTTGTTTTTTCTCAGGAGATTATCGACGCTGTTCTTGCGAATGGAAGCGGATTTTCTGAGGGGAAAATGCGTATCTATGAGCAGTTTGAAAAAAGTCTTTCTGCAAAAGAAAATGCCGACTTCTTGAAAAATGAATACGGTTGGGGCGGTTCTTATCCCGTTATAATCGGGGCAGGCATTGATGAGAGTCACGACGGAAAAGGTATTACGATTACGAAAGGCATCGGTAAAGAGAAGCCACATATCACGCTTTCGTGGTCGCAGGTGGAGAAACGTATCGGGGAACTTATCCGAATGGACAGATACTTAAATCCAAAGGAAAAAGAACGCTATCCTCAGTGGCTTGAAAGTCAAGAGGAACGCAGAGCCAAAATCGAGGAAACGAAAAAGAAACCGAGAGATACTCTCTAATGCACCGCCGGAGCAGGAGGTCGAACCAGCCGAAAAAGAACCTGAAGAAGCAGAACAGCTACAAGATGTGCAGTATGAATATCATCTTGGCGATAAGGTGTATATCGGTGCTTCTGAGTACGAAATCTTATCTGTTGATGATGAGAGAGTAATGCTCTATGACTATGATGTGCCACTGTTCAATAAGGAATTTTCACGCACAGAGTTTGACAGAAAAGTGCGAGAGAATCCGATGAATGAGCATTTGATTGTAAAGGAAGAACCTGCCGAAGAAAGAAATGAAACGGAAGAAGTTCAGACCAATATGGGCAGTATGCCGATTGAAGATTATCGAGAGATAGTAGCTTCGCAGTCAGGTTTTGACAGCTATGATGAGATGTATCATCAGGGGTATCGCATAGGAAACGGTTATGATAAAGAGCCTGAGCCGGTAGTTCCCGCTTGGGAGCAGAAGAAAAAAGTCAAAGGCTTTGACTTGCACCCTGATGTATCTATGGCAGAACGCCACACCTTTAATCTCAAAGAAAATGAGGTTGAAACAGTTGGTAAAAAGGAACGCTTCCGCAGAAATATTATGGCGATACAGCTTCTAAAAAAATGTCAGGAAGAAAACAGATTTGCCACTCCTGAAGAACAGATTATCTTATCAAAGTACGTTGGTTGGGGTGGGCTTTCAGAAGCCTTTGATGAAAATAATTCAGCGTGGGCAACGGAATATCTGGAACTTTCTTCGGTATTAACACCGGAGGAATATGCTTCGGCAAGAGAAAGCACATTGACTGCGTTCTACACGCCGCCCGAAGTTATCACAGCCATTTATAAGGCAATGGAGCAGATGGGCTTTAAGGAGGGCAACTTGTTAGAGCCGTCCTGCGGTATCGGTAATTTCATCGGTATGCTGCCGGACACAATGCAGGACAGTAAGATTTACGGTGTGGAACTTGATACGATTTCCGCAGGGATTGCACAGCAGCTTTATCAGAAAACAACCATTGCGGCACAAGGATTTGAAGAAACAAATCTGCCGGACAGCTTCTTTGATGGAGTGGTAGGAAATGTGCCTTTTGGAGATTTTAAGGTATCAGATAAAAGATACGACAAGCATAAGTTCCTGATACACGATTATTTTTTTGCGAAATCCCTTGATAAGTTAAGACCCGGCGGTGTGATGGTTCTTGTAACGAGCAAAGGCACAATGGATAAGGAAACTTTAGCAGTACGAAAGTATATTGCACAGAGAGCAGAGCTTCTTGGAGCAATCCGATTGCCGAATAATACCTTTAAGGGTAATGCAGGAACGGAAGTCGTTTCGGATATTCTTATCCTGCAAAAGCGTGACAGACTGATAGATATTGAGCCGGATTGGGTTCATCTTGATACCGATGAGAACGGAATTAAGATGAACTCTTATTTTGTGCAGCACCCCGAAATGATACTTGGAGAAATGAAAATGGTATCGGGGCGTTTCGGTATGGAAGCAACTTGTGTGCCGTATGAAAATGCAGACCTTGCAGCACAGCTTGATGAAGCAGTAGCAAACATTCACGGAGAAATCACGGAATATGAAACTGAGGAAGAACTGGAGGAGGAAGATAATTCTATTCCGGCAGACCCGACAGTGAGAAACTTTTCCTATACGGTGGTAGACGATAAAATCTATTATCGTGAAAATTCCCGTATGACTCCGGTGGAAGTGTCGGTAACCGCAGAGAACCGAATTAAGGGTATGATTGCTATTAGAAATTCCGTCAGAACGCTGATTGAATTGCAGACAGAAGATTACCCTGACAGCGAAATCAAAGCGGAGCAGGAGCGATTAAACAGACTTTATGATACCTTTTCAGGTAAGTACGGACTCATTAACAGCCGTGCAAATACTTCTGCTTTTTCGCAGGACAGTTCATTCTCTTTGCTTTCCGCATTGGAGATAATCGGAGAGGACGGAGAACTGGAACGTAAGGCTGATATGTTTTCTAAGAGGACAATTAAGCCGCATACTCCGGTTACTTCTGTTGATACGGCAAGCGAAGCATTGGCGGTATCTCTTGGAGAAAAAGCTACGATTGATATGGACTATATGATGGAGCTTTCCGGTAAATCGGAGAATGAAATCTTTGAGGACTTAAAGGGTGTTATCTTCTTAAATCCGCTTTATGAGTATGGTAATGCTTACGAACCGAAGTATCTGATGGCTGATGAATACCTTTCGGGTAATGTCAGGGAGAAGCTGAGAATTGCAAAGAACTCGGCAGAACTCTATCCGGAAGATTATAAGGTCAATGTGGAAGCACTTCAAAAGGTGCAGCCGAAAGACCTGACTGCAAGTGAAATTTCCGTGCGACTTGGTGCAACTTGGCTGCCACCGGACGATGTGCAGGAGTTTATCTTTCATTTGCTTGAAACACCACGCTATGCACAGTGGAATATCAAAGTTCACTTCTCTCCATTTACGAGTGAGTGGAATATTGAGGGCAAATCTTACGACAAAGGAAATGTAAGGGCATATAACACTTACGGAACTTCCCGCATCAATGCCTATAAGATTATCGAGGAAACGCTGAACTTAAAAGATGTGCGTATCTTTGATTATATCGAAGATGATGAGGGCAGGAAAAAGGCTGTCCTGAATAAAAAGGAAACAGCAATTGCTCAGTCGAAGCAGGAAATGATTAAGCAGGAATTTCAGGACTGGATATGGTCTGACCCTGAACGCAGGGAAAGGCTTTGCAAATCCTACAATGAGAAATTCAACAGTGTCAGACCTCGTGAGTATGATGGAAGTCATATCATCTTCAATGGTATGAATCCTGAAATTGAACTCAGGGAACATCAGAAAAATGCGGTTGCCCATATCCTTTACGGAGGAAATACACTTCTTGCACACGCAGTCGGAGCAGGAAAAACTTTTGAAATGGTAGCGGCAGCACAGGAGTCGAAAAGGCTTGGGCTTTGTAACAAGTCACTGTTTGTTGTACCAAATCACTTGACCGAACAATGGGCGGCTGAGTATTTGCAGCTCTATCCGGCGGCGAATATCCTTGTCGCAACAAAGAAAGATTTTGAAACCAAGAACCGTAAAAAGTTCTGCGGCAGGATTGCAACTGGAGATTATGACGCTGTTATTATCGGACATTCACAGTTTGAAAAAATCCCGATGTCCATTGAAAGACAGAGGGCAATCTTAGAACAGCAGCTTGAGGAGATAACCGGAGGAATTGCGGAACTCAAGCGAAACCGAGGGGAAAACTTCTCCATAAAGCAGCTTGAAAAGTCAAAGAAATCTATCAGGCAGAAACTTGATAAACTCAATGACCAGACGAAAAAAGATGATGTTGTAACCTTTGAGGAACTTGGTGTAGACAGGCTTTTTGTTGATGAAAGCCATTATTACAAGAACCTTTATCTTTATACAAAAATGCGTAATGTGGGCGGTATCGCACAGACGGAAGCACAGAAATCTTCCGACCTCTTTATGAAGTGCCGTTACCTTGACGAGATTACCGGAGGGCGAGGAACCGTGTTCGCAACGGGTACACCTATCTCAAACAGTATGGTGGAACTTTATACGATACAGCGATATTTGCAGTACAGCACGCTTGTGAAAAATGGGTTGCAGCACTTTGATGCCTGGGCTTCCACTTTCGGAGAAACCATTACGGCAGTGGAACTTACACCGGAAGGAACAGGATACAGAGCAAAGACAAGGTTCGCAAAATTCTATAACTTGCCTGAACTAATGGCGATGTTCAAGGAGATAGCGGACATTAAGACAGCGGATATGTTGAACCTGCCAGTACCGGAAGCAAAGTACCATAACATTGCAGTAAAGCCGTCAGAAATGCAGAAAGAAATGGTTGCTTCCCTTGCAGAGAGAGCCGAGCAGGTGCGTGGCGGCGGTGTGGATTCAAGCGTAGATAATATGCTGAAAATCACGAATGACGGAAGAAAACTGGCTCTTGACCAGCGTATGCTAAACGATATGCTGCCTGATTTTGAGGGCAGTAAAATCAATGCCTGCGTCGATAACATCTATCGGATATGGAAAGAAAATGCCGACAAGAAATCGGCACAGCTTGTGTTTTGTGACCTTTCCACGCCGAAGAATGACGGCACATTTTCCGTCTATAACGACATCAGAAAGAAGCTGATTGAGAGAGGTATTCCTGAAAGTGAAGTGAAGTTCATACACGAAGCCGACACGGATATGAAGAAAAAAGAACTGTTCCAAAAGACCCGCAAGGGAGAAGTCAGGGTGCTTCTTGGCTCTACTCAGAAGATGGGAGCAGGAACGAATGTGCAGGATAAACTTATCGCACTTCACGATGTGGATTGTCCGTGGCGACCTTCAGATTTGGAGCAGCGTTCCGGTAGAATTGTCCGTCAGGGCAATGAAAATCCGCAGGTAGATATTTACCGCTATGTAACAGAGCAGACCTTTGATGCATACCTCTATCAGCTTGTGGAAGGTAAGCAGAAGTTCGCAAGTCAGATTATGACGAGCAAATCTCCGGTCAGGTCGGCAGAGGATATTGATGAAACAGCACTGTCCTATGCGGAGATAAAAATGCTTGCAACAGGCAATCCGTATATCAAAGAAAAGATGGACTTAGACATTCAGGTACAGAAGCTGAAGATGTTAAAATCCAATTTCTTATCAGAGAAATACGGACTGGAGGATAAGGTCATCAAGTTCTACCCACAACAGATTGCTTACTTGAAATCCCGTGTAGAGGGACTTACAAAAGATGTTGAAACAGCAAAATTACACCCGAAACCGATAGACAAGCAGCCGCTTGGAATGATGGTATCGGGTGTTTCTTATTCCGAAAAAGCCGAAGCAGGTCAGGCAATTATCAATGCCTGCAAGTCAATGAACAGTCCTGATGCGATAGCACTTGGCGAGTACCGTGGCTTTCAAATGGAACTGTATTTTGATACGGTGCAGCGTAATTATGTTGTGAAATTAAAAGGCGAAACAAGCAGAGATGTACCGCTTGGCGATGATGCTCACGGTAATATCGTGAGAATAGATAACGGCATAGAACGCTTTGAGGAAGTACTTGCTGATACGAAAAACAGCCTTGAAAATACGGAGAAGCAGTTTGAAACAGCGAAGCAGGAAATCGAAAAGCCGTTTGCAAAGGAGGAAGAATTGAGGGCAAAAACTGCCCGACTTGATGAGCTGAATATCCTGCTCAATATGGATAAAAAGGAAAATGAGATTGTCGGCGGAGAGCCTGATGAGGGCGAAGCAGTCGGCGGTAGAAAGGAGAAAGCGTATGAGAGATAAACAGGAAGGCGGTGGTCGATATGCCATTTATCGCACCTGAGTTAATCATTCAGGCGAAGCAGATGGACTTATTAACCTACCTGAGAAATTATGAACCGTATGAGCTGGTTAAGTTTTCGGGGAACACCTATTGCACCAGAACCCACGATAGTTTGAAGATTTCAAACGGGAAATGGATATGGTGGTCGAGAGGTATCGGTGGCAGGAGTGCTTTGGATTATCTGATTAAGGTCAAAGGTTACAGCTTCCTTGAAGCGGTGGAAACCATTATCGGACACACAGCGATTCAGGCTCCGGTCTATGAAAAGCCACAGCCAAAAGAGGAAAACAAACCACTTCTTCTCCCTGAAAAATGTGCTTCCAACATAGTGATTACAGAGTATCTTTTCGGGAGAGGAATAGATTTTGAAATCATCAATTACTGTATTTCCAATGACCTTATCTTTGAGAGTCTGCCGTATCACAATGTTGTGTTTGTAGGCTATGACGAGAAGAAAGAACCGAAATATGCAGCCTACCGTTCCACGAATAAGCGTAGGATTATGGGCGATTGCAGTGGCAGTAAAAAAGATTATTCTTTTCGGCTTGGTAAGGAAAACTTGGAGGAAGTACACCTCTTTGAGTGTGCCATTGACTTGTTATCCTATGCCACGCTTGCGAAGCTGAACGGGCAGGATTGGAAAGAAATGAGCTTTGTCTCGCTGTCCGGGGTGTATTCTCCGGCAAAGAAAATTGAGGACAGTAAAGTGCCGATTGCACTGGAAAAGTATCTTGGCAGTAACCCATCTGTCAGGAAAATCCGTATCCATTTTGACAATGATATAGCGGGCAGAAAGGCAGCACAGACCTTAAAAACTATTCTGCCGGATAAGTATGAAATCGTTGATGAGCCACCAAAAGCAGGTAAGGACTTCAACGATTTTCTTTGTATGCGGATGGGAATTTACAATAAAAAAACACACGAAAGGAATGAAGAACGATGAATGATTCTAAGATTAAAGTTCTCTTGGTAGAACCGGAAAAGTACCCGAAGGAAATTGTAATCGACGACAGTCTGGAAGCAATGCAGGAGGTTGTCGGCGGGGATATTGAGGAATATATGCCCTATGACGATGATGTTGCAATCATCTGTAATGAGGAAGGAAAGATGAGAGGACTTCCGCTTAACCGTGCAGTTTATGTGCAGGACAATGATAAGAAAGAGATGGTAGATATTATCTGCGGCAAATTCTTTATCTGTTATGCACCGCCTGAGAGTGAGAGTTTTCAGAGCTTGCCGGACGATATGATGAAGAAATACAAGGAACAGTTCAAGTATCCTGAACGCTTTTCTAAGGAAGTGGGCGGCAATATCGTGGCTGAACCTTTTAAGCCGAAATCAAAGGATTATGAGAGATAGTAGACTGAGAACGGGGCAACCCGGAGGAGATGTTTATTCTTAGCGAGCAGACCATTTGGATAAACACAGTTTCCCAAACGGTAAAAGGCTCGTTAGGGGTTGCCCCTAATACCCCGTGAGAAAGGAGAACTTGATTTGAGAGAGTTATTACTTATCGCCGCCGGAACACTGCTCGGCAGTTGTCTTGGCGTTACGATGATGTGCTTATTCCAGATTAACAAAGATTGCAGAGTAAAGAGAAAGGAAGATACCGATTATGAGAAAGAGAAACATTCAGAAGATTGTACGCTTTAATCGCAAGGAAGCACAGGATTTGGCAGCTAAGGCAAAGAAGGCTTGTCTTTCCGAAGCAGGGCTTATCCGTTTGCTTATCAGAGGTTACGAACCGAAAGAGAAACCCGATGACCGTTTCTATGATGTGATGAGGGAACTTTCCTCTATCGGTAATAACATCAATCAGCTTGCTGCCAAAGCAAATACGCTTGGTTTCATTGACGCACCTATGCTGAAGAATGAAGCTGCGAAGTGGAATAAGTTCCAGTCAGAGATTGAGAGGACATATCTTCGTCCGAATCAGAGCGAAATGAAATGGCAGTAACAAAGTTGTGGTCGGTAACAGAAAGGCTCGGTCAGGTCATTGACTATGCGACCAATCCGGAAAAGACTTCTGCAAATATCAAAAGGGAGTTTTCGCCGGAACAGTATCAGGCTCTTGCAGATGTTATTGCTTATGCAAAGGACGAAGAAAAAACAGAGCGAGAATTTTATGTTGAGGGTATCAACTGTAATGTGGCGATTGCCCGTGAACAGTTCATAACAGTTAAGGAACAGTACCAAAAGACAGACGGTATCCAAGCCTATCACGGATATTTGAGTTTCAAGGAAACAGATATATCTCCTGAGATGGCACAGAAAATCGGAATGGAATTTGCAAATGAAGTGTGGGGTAAAAGATTTCAGGTTGTTGTGACAACCCATTTGAATACAAAGCACCTGCACTGCCATTTTGTCATCAACTCTATTTCTTTTGTCGATGGCAAACATTTGTGGGGAGAGGAAAAAGCGTGGTTCAAATTCCGAAAAGTTGCAGACAGAATTTGTGAGAAGTACGGACTTTACTATGACCCGAATCCAAACCGCAGTAAGCAGTCGGATTATCTGACGATGAAAGAAAAGGCAGGTATGCCGACACGCTATTCGGTTGCAAAAGAAGCCATTGATTATGCTATCGACCATAGCAAGACCCTGAAAGAATTTCAGTTTGCTCTCAAGGAAATGGGATATGCCTATAACCTAAGTCCAAGCCGAAAATACTGGACGGTCATTCCAAAGGGATACGATAAGCCGATACGACTGAAAAATCTCGGAGCAGATTATACCAATGACCGGATTGTAGAGCGTATCAAAGAAAATCGTGACAGATGGGCAGAGATTGAGCCGTTCCAGAGGGCGACCTATAAACCAAGACAGTACCGTATGCAGACCAGAGGGCAGAAACTGAAAAAGAAAGGCGGACTTTACGGGCTGTATCTGTATTACTGTTACAGACTCGGTTATCTGCCAAAGTATAAGAAACAGAATAACGCAAGGCTTCATTATCTTTTGAAAGATGATTTGATGAAGCTCGATAAGATTACTGATGAAGTAAGGCTGCTCGGACGAGAAAATATTTCCACGGACGAACAGCTTTTTTCATATAAGACTTCCTTAGAGGAGCAGATGAAAAATCTGATTGCCGGAAGAACACATCTCCGAAAAAAGATAAGAACAAATATTGATGATGGTCAGCTTCAGGCGGCAAAAGATGAAATCGCTTCTATCAATGGAGAATTGAAGAAACTCCGACGGGAAGTAAAACTCTGCGAGGATATTGCAGAGAGGTCAAAGGTTATGGAAGAAAACCTTGAGCATATCGAAACAGAGGAACAAAAACAGCAGAGAAAGGAGAAATCACGCTATGAACAACGGTGGTGACGCAGCAGAGCAGGTCGTTAGGCTTTCGCTTGAAGGATTTGAAGTTGCTGCAAGATTAAGCGGTTCGGCGGCGAAGAATATCGCATTGCTTTTGGTATCGGTTCTGAAGCAGGAACAAAAGACGAAGGGCAAAGCAAGGCTTACCAATATGATTAAGTCAGGCAAGGAGCTGAAAGTCTTTTCCATTCCGCAAAAGGATTTGAAGAAGTTTACCGAACAGGCAAAACGCTATGGCGTTCTTTATTGTGTCCTCAGAGATAAGAACACAAAGGGAGAGAACGCTCCGGTAGATATTATTGCAAGAGCAGAGGACGCTTCTAAAATTCAGCGTATCGTTGAAAGATTTGAACTTGGCAAGGTGGATAAGGCTTCGATTGTCAGTGAAGCAGAGAAGGCTATCGCAGACCGTGAAGCGGTTGAGAAAGAAAAGCCGACCAAATCCAAGAGTGAAATCATTATGGAAGAAGCAGTCAGAAATCCAATGCAGAAAGAGGAGCGAGCAAACGCAAACCCCTCAGTCGCCAAAACAGACAAAAGCCCTCTGTCAAGGCAAAACTCAGAGCCGGTAGAAACGCAATCTGATAAGGGTGTTGCAAAGCCAGTGGAAAAGCCATCGGTCAAAGAGAAACTTGACCGTTACAAGGCACAGGCAAAACAGCAAAAAGAAGCAGAGCGTAAAGAGCCGGAGGTTAAGAAAGACGGCAAGAATCCGCAGCAGAAAAACGGTCAGACGGTACACCGTCAGCCGAAGAAGAAACCCAAAACAAAAGAGAGGTAATTCACTATGACAAATGATTTCAAACCCGCAAAGGCTGGCGGTAATCAGCCAAGATTATCCAAAGAGGAGTATGCAGAAAAGAAGCGAGCAGAAAAAGAAAAAGTCTATCAGATGATTGATGATGCTGCCCGTGAGATTGTGAGTGACCCTGAGAAGTTCAAGAGCTTTCTTGATACGCAGAGTCGAATGGACAGATATTCCGCAGCAAATGCTCTCCTTATTTACAGTCAGTATCCGCAGGCGACACAGCTTAAAGATTTTGATGATTGGGGTAAGGACAATGTGAAGATTACCAAAGGGGCAAAGAGTATTTCTATCCTTGAACCAGTGGAATACACAAGAGCAGATGGTTCTCCGGGTATTTCCTACAATGTCAAAAAGGTATTTGATGTTACGCAGACAAATGGAAGAAAAGCTCCGGCAGTATCAGCAAACCGTGACCCGAAAGCACTTATCACGACAATGCTTGATGTATCTCCGGTGGAGGTTGCGGCAACCGATGAACTTCCGTATCCGAATATGGCAGCTTTCTATAATAATGAAAAGCAGACCTTGTATGTGAAGCGTAATGTGGGCGACAGCGTAGCAGTTGCCCAGTGTGTCGCTCAGGAACTCGGACACGCACAGCTTTCTATCAACAGTGAAAGTTACAGCCGCAGGGATATGGGCTTTCAGGCAGTGTGTATCGGATATATGCTTTGCAAGAAGTATGGAGTAGATACACAGAATTTTGCGATTAACCGCATTCCGGAGGGACTGGCTTCCAAAGAGCCGAAAGAAATTCGTGCGGAGCTTTCCAAGACACGAAATGCAATGGCAGAAATTCACAGTCATATCTCTGATGAAATGTTCCGCAAAAAGCAGGAACGTTCAAAGGACTATGAGAGATAACGGAGGGCAGATATGGAAAAAGAAAAACTCTACCACATTGCTTTGGACGATTACGAACACGGTGTTGTCATTCGCTCCTTAAACGATGAGAAAACAAAGTTGATGGAGGAAGGCAAGTCCGCAGATGCAGTAGACGACCTGCTTGTAAAAGTCGGAAATGCCCCATTGAAAAAGTTCAAAGTGATTGAAAGGAAACGCTCAGATGAAGCGAGATAATGACAGGCAGACTGCCATTATTTTATCCATTGTCGGTATCGTTCCGGTTATATGGCTGTCACTTCTGATTGCACCTTCCATAAGCGGAGGACTGCCGGAAATAGCAGCCAATCTTGCGACACTTTTTGATAATCCATTTTCCATAAAATTATGTGGGGACAGCCTGAAAACTGTCCTCATTTTGCTTTTGTGCTATGGAATGGGTATCGGGATTTATTTCTCAACAAGAAAGAATTACCGCAGACGAGAAGAACACGGTTCTGCCAAATGGGGCAATGTCAGAGCCATTGATAAAAAATACCGACAAAAGCCACTATCAGAAAATAAGCTGATGACTCAGAATGTGTGCATTGGACTTAATGCCAAGAAGCACAGACGAAATCTGAATACGCTTGTGTGCGGTGGCTCCGGTGCAGGTAAGACGAGGTTTTATGCAAAGCCTAATATTATGAATGCTGCAAGAAACAGCTATGTGATATTAGACCCGAAAGGGGAAATCCTGCGAGATACGGGACATCTTCTTGAGAAGAAAGGTTACGAAGTGCGTGTGCTTGATTTGATTTCAATGGAGAAAAGCCATTGTTACAATCCATTTGTTTATTTACAGAATGATAATGATGTGCAGAAGCTCGTGACAAATCTTTTCAAGAGTACCACTCCGAAAGGTTCACAGAGCAATGACCCGTTTTGGGATACGGCAGCGTCAATGCTTCTGCTTGCACTTGTATTTTATCTGCATTATGAAGCACCGCCGGAAGAACAGAATTTTGCAATGGTAATGGAAATGTTAAGAGCCGGGGCGATTGAGGACGAGGACGACCCAAGTCCTTCTCCGCTTGATAATCTGTTTTCAGATTTGATGATAGATAACCCTGACCACATTGCTTTGAAGTATTACCACTCTTATCATTCCGGTTCTTCCAAAACATTAAAATCTATACAGATAACCCTTGCAGCAAGGCTTGAAAAGTTTAACTTGGAAAGTCTTGCTGCTCTTACTTCTGCCGATGAACTGGATTTGCAGTCACTCGGAGAGAAAAAGGTGGCACTGTTTGCACTGATACCGGATAACGACTCCAGTTTCAACTTCTTGGTATCCATTCTTTACACACAGCTCTTTCAGCAGTTGTTTTATGCAGCCGACCATATCCACGGCGGTTGTCTGCCGATGCCTGTTCATTTTATGATGGACGAATTTGCCAATGTTTCACTGCCGGACGATTTCGATAAGATACTGTCGGTTATGCGTTCCCGTGGGGTATCGGTAAGCATCATCTTACAGAACTTGGCACAGCTTAAAGCTTTGTTTGAAAAACAGTGGGAGAGCATTGTGGGTAACTGCGATGAATTTCTTTACCTCGGTGGAAATGAGCAGTCAACCCATAAATATGTGTCGGAGCTGTTGGGCAAGGAAACCATTGATACCAACACGTTCGGAAAGAGTACTGGAAGAAGCGGTAACTATTCCACCAACTATCAGATTAGCGGCAGAGAGTTACTTACCCCTGATGAGGTGCGTATGCTCGATAATCAGTACGCTATTTTATTTATTCGTGGGGAAAGACCCATTATGGATTTCAAATATGACATTATGAAACACCCGAATGTGGCACTTACCACAGACGGAAAGGCAAGTCCTTATAAGCACGGAGAAGTTACAAAAGATATTGCTTCGATTGCCATTTGGGATATTGACCCTGCAACACTTCCTGAAAAGGAAATGGAAGAAACGAACTGGGAACTTCTTTCCGATGAGGAGATGGAAGCTCTGTTCATAAACAATCAAACAAATTAAATTTTGGAGGTATTCAACTATGACTATTTTTAAGAAAAAAGCAACTGATATTCAGGAAACAAAGAAACTGCCTATGACCGGGAAGGTCAAGAAAGGCTTCCGTGCTTACTGCACAATGGTCATTGTCGGTGCGTTGGCACTTGGAATGACAACGACTGCATTTGCAGCGAATGACCCGCTTACCGTAGTCAACAATCTGTCTGACTTTATCTTCGGACTTATCCGTGCCATCGGTATGATTTTGCTTGGCTTTGGTATCGTGCAGGTCGGTCTTTCGCTCAAATCTCACGACCCTTCTCAGAGAGCCAATGGCTTCCTGACTCTTGCGGGTGGTGTCATTATCACTTTTGCGAAAGAAATCCTTACTCTTATCACAGGCTAAGATAAGAGTTACACAGTTATCGAGGGGTGTGCCAAGTTAAGGAACACCCCTTAATTGTAAGGAGGTGCTTTGAATGAGTGATAACTGGTTAGTTCAAAATCTTGAAAATGCCCTTGAAACTTGGAATGAAAAACTGTCGGAAATATGGACGCTCATCACAACTACACCGCAGAACTTTAAGGGCGGGAATATCTGGAAGGTTATCGTTGACATCAACGGTGCAGTTCAGGCTATCGGGCTTGCATTGCTTGTATTGTTTTTTGTGATAGGTATGGTAAAGACCTGCGGAAGTTTTACAGATGTGAAGAAACCGGAACACGCACTGAAACTCTTTGTTCGTTTTGCACTGGCGAAAGGTGTTATCACATACGGAATGGAGCTTATGCTTGCATTATTTAATATCGTGCAAGGGACAATTTCAACCATTATGAATGCTGCCGGATTTGGAACTCCGGAACAGACGACCTTGCCCGCAGAGATGGTAACGACCATAGAGGATTGCGGATTTTTTGAGAGTATCCCTTTGTGGGCGGTAACGCTTATCGGAGGATTATTTATCACAGTGCTGTCGTTCATTCTGATAATGACGGTGTACGGAAGATTTTTCAAGTTGTATATGTACACAGCACTTGCACCGATACCGCTTTCCACATTTGCAGGAGAACCGACACAGAATGTCGGCAAGAGTTTTATCAAGAGCTATTGTGCCGTTCTGCTTGAGGGAGCAGTTATTGTACTTGCTTGTATTATTTTCTCTGTATTTGCTTCATCGCCGCCAGTAGTGAATCCTGATGCAGCAGCAGTTACGCAGGTTTGGGCATATATCGGGGAACTGGTATTTAATATGCTTGTTCTTGTCGGTGCAGTAAAAATGTCTGACCGTATTATCCGAGAGATGATGGGACTTTAAGGAGAGATTTTGAGATGAACCAAAGAGATTGTAAGAAATGTGTTTACTATGGCGGTAAACGGAAGGGCAAAGTCTTTTGCCTGAATGATAAATGCGTGAGGGAGAAAGACCGAAACCGCAGGAAAGGAAACAGATATGGAAGTAAAAATTAACCGAGAAATCAGAAATTATACAGAGTCAATGTTTTTTGGACTGTCGCTCAGACAGTTCATTTTTTCTGTTCTCGCTTGTGGCGTTGCAGTAGGACTGTATTTCTTGCTCAGACCGTATGTTGGCACGGAAACCGTATCGTGGGTGTGCATTTTGGGTGCTGCTCCGTTTGCGGCACTTGGTTTTGTGAAGTACAACGGTATGACCGCAGAAAAAGCAATTTATGCGTGGATAAAGTCGGAGTTTTTAATGCCGAAGAAGTTGGTATTTCACTCCACCGATGTTTATTACGAACTGATGAAGCCAAGCATTGAACAGAAGCAGAAGGAGGTATTGAAGTCAAATGATTAAGACTCTTACGAACCTGTTTAAGCAGGATAAAGAAAAATTTGTTGTACCGAAAGGGGTGCAGGACGTGATTCCCGTGGCAGCTATCTTTGATGATGGCATTTTCAAAGTGGGAAAGGATAAATATTCAAAGACTTATCGCTTTACGGATATTAACTATGCAGTGGCAAGCCGTGAAGATAAGGAAGCGATGTTCCTTGAATATTCCGAACTTCTGAACTCTCTTGACAGTGGTGCAACGACAAAAATCACAATCAATAATCGTCGGCTCAACAGACTGGATTTTGAGCAGACAATCCTTATTCCGACAACCGGAGATAATCTGGACGAGTATCGAGAGGAATACAACAAAATGCTTCTTGATAAGGCAACGGGTGCAAACTCCATTGTTCAGGATAAGTATATTACCATTTCCATCAACAAAAAGAGTGTGGAGGACGCAAGAACTTATTTTGCCCGTGTCGGTGCAGATTTGATTGCTCACTTTGGCAGGCTTGGAAGTAAGTGCGTGGAACTGGAAACAGACGAAAGACTTCGTATTTTCCACGACTTTTATCGTGTGGGAGAGGAAAGCTCTTTCCACTTTGATATTAAGGAAACAAGAAAAAAGGGACACGATTTTAAGGATTATATCTGCCCTGACACAATGGAATTTGAAAAGGATTATTTCAAAATGGGAAACCGTTATGGAAGAGTCCTTTTTCTTCGTGAATATGCGTCCTATATCAAAGATAGTATGGTAGCGGAACTTACGGATATGAACCGAAATCTGATGATGTCCATTGATATTGTTCCAGTTCCGACTGATGAAGCAGTAAAGGAAGCAGAGAACCGTCTGCTTGGTGTGGAAACCAATATCACAAACTGGCAGCGTAGGCAGAATGCCAATAATAACTTCTCTGCAACTGTTCCGTATGATATGGAGCAGCAGAAGAAAGAAATGAAAGAGTTCCTCGATGACCTTACGACCCGTGACCAGAGAATGATGTTTGCTGTTATCACGATGGTTATTACAGCAGACAGTAAGGAACAACTTGAGAATGATACGGAAGCATTGCTTACCACGGCAAGAAAACATCTTTGCCAGTTTGCAACACTGAGATTTCAGCAGGTAGATGGACTCAACACGGTAATGCCGTTTGGAACAAGAAAGATTGATGCGTTCAGAACGCTTACCACAGAAAGCCTTTCGGTATTTATCCCATTCAGGGTGCAGGATATTTTCCACGAGAACGGTATTTATTACGGTCAGAATGTTATCAGCAAAAACATGATTATCGCAGACCGTAAGCAGCTTTTGAATGGTAATTCTTTTATTCTCGGTGTATCCGGTGGCGGTAAGTCATTTGCGGCAAAGGGAGAAATCATCAATCAGGTGCTTTCTTCGGACGCAGATATTATTATCATCGACCCTGAGCGAGAGTATTCACAGCTTGTCAATGCGATGGGCGGAGAGGTAATCAATATTTCTGCGACTTCCGACAATCACATCAATGCAATGGATATGAATAAGGATTATGGCGACGGTGCAAACCCTGTCATTTTGAAATCTGAGTTCATTATGTCCCTTTGTGAACAGCTTATCGGCGGAACTAATCTCGGAGCAAAGCAGAAGTCTATCATTGACCGTTGCACGGCAAGCGTGTACCGCAGTTATCAGCAGAATGACTATCAGGGACATATACCAACCTTGCAGGATTTCAGGGCAGAACTTTTGCAGCAGGACGAACCGGAAGCAAAGGAACTGGCACTTGCTATTGAGCTTTTTACGCATGGTTCTCTGAACACTTTTGCAAAGCAGACGAATGTGGATACCAATAACCGCCTTATCTGCTATGACATTCTTGACTTGGGTAAACAGCTTATGCCGATTGGTATGCTTGTTGTCCTTGACTCTATCCTGAATCGTATCACACAGAATCGTGCAAAGGGTAAGAATACCTTTATCTTTATTGATGAGATTTATCTTCTGTTCCAGCACGAATACTCTGCAAACTTCCTCTTTACCTTGTGGAAGCGTGTGAGAAAATACGGTGCATACGCAAGTGGAATCACTCAGAATGTCGATGACCTTTTGCAGAGCCACACAGCGAGAACAATGCTTGCAAACTCAGAGTTCATCATTATGCTGAATCAGGCTTCCACAGACAGGCTTGAGCTTGCAAAACTTCTGAATATTTCCGACCTTCAGATGTCCTATATCACGAATGTGGAAGCAGGACACGGACTTATCAAGGTGGGAAGTTCGCTTGTACCGTTTGCAAACAAATTCCCTAAGAACACGAAACTTTATAAACTGATGACGACCAAGCCGGGCGAAGCATAAGGAGGGATTTATAATGTCTAAAATTCAATTTCGCAATGCTGCACACAGAGATTTTGTATTGGAAAATCTGGATAAGTGCAAAGTCAACGACTGCTATCACAGAGCATTTTTCTATGTGATGGGGATTTCAGAAGAAACGAGAATGAACATCGGAAAGATGTTTGATTTCAAGAGGGACTGTATCATACCGGAAGGTATGCACGGAGGTTGGCAGACAAGTGGCACAGTCAAGGTCTGCCACCTTGCCTTTAATCTCTGGAATGGATTTACAGAAGAAGGCAGGGAAAACCTCTGTACACCAGAGGAACTGTTCTGCTGCGGATATGCTCCGTATTTTATGGAAGGTATCAAGTTGAGGTATCCGGAGTATTGCAGGGATTTGACCCCGCCTAAAAGAAACGATATGGAAAGGTAAGAGAACATGAGCAGAAAAATTTATATTATTATTGCGGTGGTACTTACGGTAGTGTTGTCTGTAAGCACCTTCTTTATTATCCGTAATCACATTGACTCTGCAAAGCAGAATGAAGTCTATGATAACCTTGCGGAGATTGTGGAGGACGAGCCGCCAAAGGAAAATGAGGGCGTGACGTTTTCGGAAGATAAGGACTATCTTGCGGAATATCTTGAACTCTATCGGCAGAATGAGGATATGGTGGGTTGGATAAAGGTTGAGGATACCAATATCAACTATCCGGTCGTGCAGTCTGTAAATGAGCCGAACTTCTACCTGAAGCACAAGTTTGATAAGACCTATTCCGCTTATGGCTGTCCATATGTGCAGGAAAATTGTGATGTGCAGAAACCTTCAGACAACATCATTATATACGGACACCATATGAATGACGGTTCGATGTTTACGGGACTGATGAAGTACAGAAACAAGAGCTTTTGGGAAGGTCATAAGACGCTTACCTTTGATACACTGACGGACAGACACCAGTATGAAGTGATTGCAGTCTTTAAGACAGTCGTTTATACAGACAGCTCCGATAGCTTTAAGTATTATGAGTTTACGGACGCAGAAAATGCGGCAGAGTTTGATGCGTATGTTGCTAAGTGCAAGGAACTTTCTTTGTATGATACCGGAGTATCGGCAGAGTATGGCGACAAGCTTATTTCTCTTTCTACTTGTGAATATTCAAGAAACAATGGCAGGCTTGTTGTTGTCGCTAAGAGAGTGGATTAAACCCCACTCTCTATTATTTTTCGAGAAAGGAGGAAACCGATGGCTGATATAAAAACAAGAGATACAAGCAAAGGTACAATCAAGACCATAAATAAGGCAGCAGTTGCCACGGAGCGAATGAAGAAAGCCTATGTGATGACGAAAGATAAGGCAGAACATTCCACGAATGCTTCGGAAAATTCCGCAGAGGAATATGCTTCCGATAAAATCGAAGCGGCAACGGATAGGACTGTTCACGAAACTGCATACCGTGCGGATAAAGTCGGCAGATGGGGTGTGCGTGAAACAAGACAGAATTATCAGAAAGCCAAAACGGGAATTGAGAATTTCAAGACCAAGCGTGCAGAGAAGCAGCTTCAAAAACAATCGGTCAATCCTGTCGGAAAACAGAGCATCCGAACTCTGGAGCGTACGGAGAAAACAATTAAACAGTCTGCAAGGTCGGCAGGAAATACGACAGTCAAGACCGTATCGAAAGGTGCAACCAATACTGTTCAAAGGTCGGTCAAGACCGCAGAACAAACGGCAAAGACTTCTATTAAGACCACAAAAGAAGTTGCCATTATAGCACAGAAAACTGCAAAAACAACAGCCAAAGCAACACAGAAAGCGGCTCAGACGGCAAAGAAAGCGGCGAAAGCCACAGCAGATACCGTTAAAGCGACAGCGAAAGCTACTGTTGCGACAGTCAAAGCGATTATTGCAGGGACAAAAGCACTTGTAGCAGCAATCGCAGCAGGCGGTTGGATAGCGGTGCTGATTATTATGATTGTCGTGTTGTTCGGTGCTGCCGTAGCAATGTTTGGAGGAGGAAGTGACAGTAATTCCTATACTCCGGTAAGTGCAGAGGTAGAAGCCTATGAACCTATCATACAGAAGTATGCCAAGGAGTACGGAATTCCTGAGTATGTAGAACTTATCAAGGCGGTTATGATGCAGGAAAGTGGCGGCAGAGGACTTGACCCTATGCAGGCAGCAGAAGGAAGTTTCAATACGAAGTATCCGCACGAACCTAATGGAATTAAAGACCCTGAATATTCTATCCAGTGTGGTGTTCAGGAATTGAAAGCGGCTCTTACCTCGGCAGAGGTGGAAAGTCCGATAGATATGGAGCATATCAAACTTGCCCTACAAGGCTACAACTTCGGTAATGGGTATATTTCTTGGGCAAAAACAAAGTATGGCGGTTATTCTTATGCCAATGCAGTAGAGTTTTCCACTCAGCAGGCACAAAGGCTTGGTTGGGACAGTTATGGAGATACCCAATATCCGGCTCACGTTCTGAGGTACTATCCGTATGGGCGAGCCTTTACTGCCGGAGGTAATCAGGCGATTGTTGAAGTTGCCTTGACGCAGGTAGGCAATCAGGGCGGACAACCTTACTGGAGTTGGTACGGCTTTAACAGTCGAGTGGAATGGTGTGCCTGCTTTGTATCTTGGTGTGCTGACCAATGCGGGTATATTGAAAGCGGACTTGTTCCGAAATTTGCAGGTTGTGTGGACGGTGCAAATTGGTTTAAGTCAAATGGAAAATGGCAAAATCGCACTTATGAACCAAAGGCAGGAGATATTATCTTCTTTGATTGGGAAGGCGACGGTACAACAGACCACGTTGGTATCGTAGAGAAGTGTGAGAATGGCACAGTTTATACCGTAGAGGGTAACTCAGGCGACGCCTGCAAGCAAAGACAGTACGCAGTCGGAAGCAGCAATATCTATGGATACGGTATTCCGGCGTATTAAAAATTCCAGACGGTGTCTGGAAAATCGAAAAGATGGCTGCTCAGTTGAGTAGCCATCGGGTACATTATGAGAAATCGGTTGTTTCTCTGTTATTCAGGAAAATATGGTGTGTGATAAGTGAAGCTGAAAAGCATATCGGCATTTTCTTTACTGCCGTCTAAAAAGGAAATATCATCGGCAAGGATAAAAAGAATTGCCAATAACTTCTTGATATATCCAGTGTAGCAGGCATAATCTACATAGATGTTGGCGATATATCCCTCGGCAAATTCTATCAGGTCAGCGTCAATTTCAAAGCTATTGGATAGCTCGTAAACGGTCTTGATGAATTTATCTTTGTCAGCAATTCGCTCTTTACTTGGAACACTTCTGCGGTTCTTCTGTATAAATTTCAAAAAATCATTAGCTTCTGAAAAGTCGGGAGTGATTGAGCTGTCAGTTTCCAAATCTGTTTTGTAATCCTCAAATTTCTCTTTTTCAAACCGATTACTGAATATTATCTTTTGTTCGTCCATTCCTTTTTACCCCTAAGTTTATTCTATGGAGATTGCTTAACGTGGCTCTTGGGTTGTACTTTGTCTTTCGCCATTAACAATCGTGAATTACTACTTTTATAGTATAACATAAAAATAGTTGGAAATCATTACTGATAGTTGGTTTGACTTCCTTTTGGTGCGTGTGATTTGGAATCTACTTAACCTATACTATTAGTTATGGAAACACACTAATGGAGGTGATGTGATGAAGCTCGATACAATCGGCAAGAATATAAGAAAGTTCCGACTTGCGAAGAAATTACGCCAAGAAGATTTGGCTGAGAAAACAGACTTGACAACAAATTATATTGGTATGGTTGAGCGTGGAGAGAAAATTCCGTCACTCGAAACTTTCATAAAGATACTAAATGCTTTAGATGTATCATCGGATATGGTTCTTACAGATGTCTTGGAAACGGGATACACAGTCAAGAACTCTATGCTGAATGAGAAGCTTGAAAAACTTGCTCCTGAAGATAGAAACAGAATTTATGAAGTCATAGATACACTTGTGAAGCAGTCAAAGCAAATACTTCCATAAAACACAGAAGTTCGTCCTAATCGACGAGCTTTCTTTTTTTCAGTATAAAAAATTTCAGCTATCGACAAATTTTTCGGGACTTCGATAGAGAGAATATGCTATAACAACAACTGTCAGTGATAGACACATACTAATAGACATAGGAGGAAGTAGAAGTGAACGACATTTTCAGACAAATAGCGAAAGAAAATGGAACAACTGAAAAAGCAGTAAAAGAGGAAATGCAGTTTGCCATTCGGGAAGCAATGAAAAGTGCTGAACCGGAAGCAATAGCTTTTTGGAAAGCAGTTGCACCGGACGGAAAAGAGCCGCCGATAGAAAAGGTCATAGCAATGATTGCATTGAACGTTAATAATAAAATGTATAATTGAGGTGCTTCGGCATCTCTTTTTTATTATTCTTTAAAAGAGTTGCATTAGGTGTTTGTAAAAAGTGATACCTTAATGCCTCAAAGGTTACATTTCTGTCCGAAATCTTGAAATGCCTGAAAATTTAATATATAATGTTAAATGAGTAACTGTAACGAAGAAGAATTATAAGATGAAGAGGTGTTACTGATGAAGATATGCTATAACAAACTTCAAAAACTTATGATTGACAATCAAATGAAAAGACAGGATTTAATGCGTGCAGCCGAAATCACATCATACGCTGCAACGAAGATAAATAAGAATGAGCCAGTATCTCTTGAAGTACTGATGAGGATATGTCAGGTGTTTCACTGTGACATCGGAGATATATGCGAAGTTATTTTAGACGAGTAATAAAAAGTTATGTATTATGGTTCGCTTGATTTTATAGGAGGATATGTTAATGGCATCGAGTAATAATGCAAATATCGGATTTGAAAAACAGATTTGGGACGCAGCGTGTGTCCTTTGGGGACATATTCCCGCAGCAGAATACAGAAAGGTTATCGTAGGTCTTATTTTCCTGCGTTACATATCAAGTGCGTTTGAAAAGCGTTATCAAGAGCTTGTTGCAGAAGGCGACGGCTTTGAAGATGACAGAGACGCCTATGTTGAGGACAATATTTTCTTCGTACCGGAGGACGCTCGTTGGAGCAAAATTGCTTCATCTGCTCATACTCCTGAAATCGGTACGGTTATCGATGATGCTATGAGAGCCATTGAAAAAGAAAATACTACCCTTAAAAACGTATTGCCTAAGAATTACGCAAGTCCTGATTTGGACAAGCGTGTTTTGGGCGATGTTGTTGACCTGTTCACTAATATGGATATGGGCGACACCGAGGAAAGCAAAGACCTGCTCGGCAGAACTTATGAGTATTGTATTCAGCAGTTTGCCGCTTACGAAGGTGTTAAGGGTGGTGAGTTCTACACGCCTGCAAGTATTGTTAAAACCATTGTTGCTATCTTAAAGCCATTCAAAAACTGCCGTGTATATGACCCTTGCTGCGGTTCGGGCGGTATGTTCGTACAGAGTGCAAAGTTCATTCAGGCTCACAGCGGTAAGCGTGGCGAAATCGCCGTTTACGGTCAAGAGTCCAATGCCGACACTTGGAAAATGGCAAAAATGAATATGGCTATTCGTGGTATTGACGCCGATTTCGGCCCGTATCAGGCAGATACATTTTTCAATGATTTGCACAAGACTTTGAAAGCAGATTTTATTATGGCAAATCCGCCTTTCAACCTCTCTAACTGGGGACAGGAAAAGCTCAAAGACGATGTGCGTTGGAAGTACGGCACACCGCCTGCCGGCAATGCCAACTATGCGTGGATTCAGCATATGATACATCATCTTGCACCTAACGGAAAAATCGGTCTTGTTCTTGCAAACGGTGCTTTGTCCTCTCAGTCAAGCGGCGAGGGCGACATCAGAAAGAACATAATTCAAGCCGACCTTGTAGAAGGAATTGTTGCTCTGCCTACGCAGCTCTTTTACAGCGTTACTATTCCTGTTACCCTTTGGTTCATCACAAAGAATAAAAAGCAAAAAGGCAAAACCTTGTTTATCGACGCTCGCAAAATGGGTTATATGGTTGACCGTAAGCACAGAGATTTTACCGATGACGATATTCAGAAGTTGGCAGATACATTTACCTCTTTCCAAGAAGGAACGATTGAAGATGTGAAAGGCTTCTGCGCTGTTGCTGATTTGCAGGGAATCGAAAAGCAGGACTTCATTTTGACTCCGGGCAGATATGTAGGTATCGAAGAAGTTGAGGATGATGGAGAACCGTTTGAAGAAAAGATGACCCGTCTTACTTCTGAATTATCGGAGATGTTTGCAAAGTCTCACAAACTGGAGAACGAAATCCGTAAGAAACTGGGGGCGATTGGGTATGAAATGTAAGCTTTCTGATATTTGCAGTTTTCGCAAAGGAAAAGTAGAAGTAGAAAGCCTAAATGCGAAAAACTATATATCGACCGAAAATATGTTGCCAAATAAGTGTGGAATTACGGAGGCAAGCTCTTTACCGACTGTTTCTTTAACACAGGAATATAAAAACGGTGATGTCCTTGTTTCTAATATTCGCCCTTATTTCAAAAAAATTTGGCAAGCCCAATATGATGGCGGTTGCTCAAACGATGTATTAGTCTTTGTTCCAAAACCTAATACAGATAAAGATTTCTTGTATTATGTACTTGCGGATGATGATTTCTTTACATATTCTATGGCAACATCAAAGGGAACAAAAATGCCACGAGGAGACAAAACCTCAATAATGCAATACGAAGTTCCTCTGATTGATTTGCAGGTGCAAGAGAAAATCGCAAGTGTTTTGAAGGCATTGGACAAGAAAATTGAACTTAATAATGAAATAAACAATAATTTAGCGGCTTAGATGTCTATATCAGAGACATCAAGTTCACTGGACATTAAACGAGGAAGCAAGGTATCACGAATATCCTGCAAACGGCAATTTTCATCGTAATTATTGCGAATGGTTAAATCCATCGGTGCTACAATCCTTTCAAATTCGTCCAAAATATCATCAGACGGTATAAGAATTGGCATATCATTCAACGAATTACGATTGATAGAACCAAAAACCGTTCCCTCGCCATTGAAAACATCTAACTGTTTTTTAAGCGAAAACATCGTGTAAAGAACAAAGGATTGATGGTGGGATTTAGAATGAATGGCAGCAAGTCCACGACCAATGCAGCAATCCATATGAGCGACATTTAAGTCGCCTACCGGTGCTCGAACGCTCATCAAAGTATCATTTGACCGTGCCATTCGTTTAGGTTCAGTGGTGTATAGACGAACTGACGGAAATCTAAATCCAAATTCCGCACGACCTTGAAAGAAAATTGTGCCAGTTCCGTCCTCGTTATAGCTACTGCCACTTGGCGACTGACCCATTGTAATATCAGCAATATCACTTAAAGTGCCTTCTGCCCAATCAGAACGAGCATTATCTATGAACATTTGCTGATAGATTGCCTGAGCTTGCTGCTCTAAATTATTGTTTAGCATATAACATACCCATAACTTCCGTGGGTGGCGGAAGTTAATATCGGGGGACTTCCGCCCCATAGTCGTTCTCTAAGAATAAAAAGGAGAATTGACTATGAAACAAGAGTTAATCAAAGATGTTATTCAGGGAATGTTACCCTACTTGAACAACGCACAAAACGAAAAATTGCAAGAGGTGTTGAAATATACCCTTGCAAAGTATGAGGTAACGGAAAATCAAAACAAAGAGGAATACTCGGAGCAGAACTATGTAGAACTGTTCCTATCGGCAAAGCGAATTGAGGGCTGCTCCGAGAAATCTCTTAAATACTACAAGGCAACTATCGAAGCTATGCTCTGTGAACTCAAAAAAGATGTCAAACACATAGTTACAGACGACATCAGAGGATACCTGACGGAATATCAGGAAAAGAAGAAATCAAGCAAGGTAACGATAGACAATATCCGCCGTATTCTATCCAGCTTCTTCTCTTGGTTAGAGGACGAGGATTACATACTGAAAAGCCCAATAAGACGCATACACAGAGTAAAAACCGGCACGAATATCAAGGAGACATACTCCGATGAAGCGTTAGAGCTTATGAGGGATAACTGCTCAGAGCTTCGAGACTTAGCGATTATTGATATGCTTGCTTCAACGGGTATGCGTGTCGGCGAAATGGTACTGCTTAATCGAAATGATATTGATTTCAACGAGAGAGAATGTATCGTGTTCGGTAAAGGCAGTAAGGAGCGAGTAGTCTATTTTGACGCTCGCACAAAGATACATTTGCAGAACTATTTGGAGAGCAGGACGGACGACAATCCGGCGCTGTTTGTATCGCTGAAATCGCCACACGAAAGACTGAAAATCGGCGGTGTTGAGGTTCGCCTTAGAGAATTTGGAAAGCAATTAGGAATTAACAAGGTACACCCGCATAAGTTCAGGCGTACACTTGCAACTATGGCAATAGATAAAGGAATGCCCATTGAACAGCTTCAACAACTCTTGGGGCATAGAAAGATAGATACAACCTTGCAGTATGCAATGGTAAAGCAGAGCAATGTTAAGATTGCACATCGAAAATACATTGGATAGAGAGGATACAAACTATGGAAAGAAAACTAATTCAACTTTCAGATGTTATTACGGACATAGCAGCGGGACCATTTGGTTCAAATTTGAAAGTTTCTTGTTTTGTAAATGATGGTTTTCCCATTATTGATGGTGCTAACTTGAAGAGTTTTAAGGTTACTGACAATATAACAAAATTTGTTACGGAAGAAAAGGCACGTTCTTTGCATCGTTCTATCACAAAGCGTGGGGACATTGTTGTTACAATAAGTGGTACACTCGGACAAATAGCATATATTCCTGATGACTCCAACTATGAAGAATATTTATGCTCGCAAAGACAGTTTCGTGTGACTTTTGATACAACAAAAGTATATGTACCTTATTTGGTGTTTTATTTTCATACATACGAGGGGAAACATAAGATATTGTCTTTTGCAAATCAGGTTGGTGTACCTGCGTTATCGCAACCGTTGAAAAATTTCCGACAAATTAGTGTCCAACTACCCACTTTAGAAACGCAAAAGAAAATTGCAAGCATTGTTGAGTCGATTAACGGAAAAATAGAACAAAATGAAATCATAAACAATAATTTAGAGCAACAAGCAATGGCTCTTTTTAAATCGTGGTTTATAGACTTTGAACCATTTGACAGGCAAGTACCTAAAACTTGGATAAATGGTGTACTTGGCGATTTTGTTGAAATAAAACGTGGTGGTTCACCTCGACCTATCCAAAACTTTTTGTCAGATAGTGGATTTCATTGGCTGAAAATATCTGATGCAACTGGTATTACTTCTCCATTCATCAATGAAATTAAAGAATACATCATTGAGGCTGGTTTGAAAAAGACTGTTTACCTTAAATCAGGCAGTTTGGTTTTATCAAATAGCGCCACACCCGGTTTACCTAAGATACTTGATATAGATACTTGCATACACGACGGCTGGCTCTATTTTCCGTCATCAAAGTTTTCAAATGAATATCTGTATCTTTATTTCAAACACATTCGAGACAATCTAATTGCACTTGGTAATGGTAGTGTTTTCACAAATTTGAAAACGGATATTCTAAAGAACTATCCAACATATTTGCCTACCGAGGATGTCTTGAAAAAATTTGACGGATTAGTACAGCCTATTTTCTCTATGATTCTTTCAAAAACAAGAGAAATAAAGAGATTAGCTGAAATCAGAGACACGCTATTACCTAAACTTATGTCCGGCGAATTGGATGTCTCCGACACCGAACTCTAAGCCGCTAAATTATTGTTTATAAGGATAGGAGGGTTAGAAGTGAATAGGTTTGATAATGAAGATAAGATAATATCTCAATTTCAGGAAGTCAACGACAATGAGGTTATGTTTGCAACTCAGTCTGAGACGATTGAAGCTGTTTATTTCTCAATTCATACAGAAACCTTATGGAAAAACTGGATAAATAGTTCCGGCAAGTCTGACCCGCCGCCTGATTACTATTCGCCAAAAGACGAGCTGATGATGGATGTTATGCGAGTTGACGACCACGCTTTTGTAGATGAAAAGGGAAAAATTCAAAATCCGACAAACGCCGGAGAAAGCAAGCTTTATAAAGAACTTAAAGAAAGCAGCATACAAGAAATCTACCCTAATGCAGAACTTATAGTTAATGCCAAAACACTTTTGCCGTCAGAGCAAGACCATAACTATTTGTTCTACAAGTCAAACTTTGAACGAATAGTTTCCGAACATATAAAAAAGCTTCCGCTTTACCAAAGCAACCACGACGGTTACAAAACCGTTTTGTTCGTTATGGATGAGTCCTCTGCGTATCTTCAATGTGAAAGCAATAAGCCGAATATGGATGAAGTACACGAAGGCGAAATGATAGCAGGAAAACCACACTTGTTCTTTTGGGATGAAAACTTCGTAAATGTCTTTTTACATAGCGGTATTGATTATTTGATTTGGTATGCACCATATAAACTGCTCAGAACTTCACAAGGGATTTTTGAACTTCCTAAGGTTGTGATGTTTGACTGTAAAACCGGAAACTACGATAATTTAATCAAGTATAACGAAGAAAGAATATGCAGCTCCGAGCTGTAAAAAAGGAGAAATGAAAATGCCGGGATTATATACCGAAGCCGATTATGAAAATTCAGTAATCGAGCTGTTCAGAAATGATTTGGGATACGAGTACGCATACGGTCCCGATATTGAAAGAGACTTTTACAGTCCGTTATATGAGGAAGTTCTGCTTGACTCTCTGTACCGTTTGAACAGAGAGTTACCCGATGACGCCATTTCCGACGCACTATTCAAGCTGAAGAACTTTGAAAACGGAGAACTTGTACAGAAAAACGCCGTGTTTATGGACTATCTGCAAAACGGTATCCCGGTTAGATATTTTGTTGACGGTGAGGAGCGTTCCTCTATCGTCTATCTTGTTGACTATAAAAATCCCGACAATAACTCCTTTATCGTTGCTAACCAATGGACTTTTATTGAGAACAGCAATAAACGCCCCGATGTAATTCTCTTTTTGAACGGCTTGCCGGTTGTGTTGGTTGAGCTGAAATCTCCGTCTCGTGAAGAAACGGACGCTTCCGAAGCGTACAGGCAGCTCCGTAACTATATGATTGAGATTCCGTCAATGTTCATTTACAACGCAATTTGTGTAATGAGCGACCAGTTGACCTCCAAAGCGGGTACGATCACCTCCGGTGAAGACCGCTTTATGGAGTGGAAAACAAAAGACGGCGACTACGAAAACACGCAATATGCACAGTTTGATACTTTCTTTGAGGGTATGTTCCAAAAAGAAAGACTGCTTGATATAATCAAAAACTTTATTTGCTTTTCTAACGAGGGTATCAATTCGTTTAAGATACTTGCAGGGTATCATCAATACTTTGCGGTCAGAAAAGCGATTGAATCCACAAAACACGCTACCGTTACCGACGGTAAGGGCGGCGTATTTTGGCATACCCAAGGCAGCGGAAAGTCGCTGTCTATGGTGTTTTATGCTCATTTGTTGCAAGAAGCGTTAGACAGCCCGACGATTGTTGTTATTACAGACAGAAACGACCTTGACGACCAGCTTTATGGTCAGTTTGCAAAGTGCAAAGACTTTTTAAGGCAAGAGCCGGTACACGCTACTTGCAGAAAGCTGACAGAAACTTCGGGTAAAAATGATGTCGGATTAAAGGACTGGTTGGATGGCAGACAGGCAAACGGCATTATTTTTACCACTATGCAAAAGTTCGAGGAGTCTTACGAAGCGTTATCCGAACGCCGCAACATTGTGGTTATGGCAGACGAAGCACACCGTGGACAATATGGACTGACCGAAACCGTGGACGCTAAAACCGGTAAGGTTAAAATCGGTACGGCTCGTGTTATCCGCAACACCTTGCCTAACGCTACATATATCGGCTTTACAGGCACACCTATTTCTTCAAAAGACCGCAGCACCCGTGAGGTATTTGGTGGCTATATCGATATTTACGATATGACGCAGGCGGTCGAGGACGGAGCGACACGCCCTGTCTATTACGAAAGCCGTGTAATTAAGCTCAATCTCGATGAAGCAACGCTACGGATGATTGATACCGAGTATGATATTATGTCCGCCAACGCAGACGAAGAAGTTATCGAAAAGAGCAAGCGTGAACTCGGTCAGATGGAAGCAATACTTGGCAACGATAACACCATCAATTCGCTTGTAAGCGATATACTCGACCACTACGAGAACAACAGAGAAAACCTGCTGACAGGTAAAGCAATGATTGTTGCTTACTCTCGTCCTATCGCTATGAAAATTTATAAGCGTATTTTAGAGCTGCGCCCTGCTTGGACAGAAAAAGTGGCGGTTGTAATGACTTCCGGCAACAACGACCCGGAAGAATGGCGTGAGATAATCGGTAATAAGCACCACAAGGACGAGATTGCAAAGAAATTCAAGAACAACAACAGTCTGCTTAAAATCGCAATCGTTGTAGATATGTGGCTCACAGGCTTTGATGTGCCGTCCCTTGCCACTATGTATGTTTATAAGCCTATGTCGGGACATAATCTAATGCAGGCTATTGCCCGTGTAAACCGTGTATTCCGTGACAAAGAGGGCGGTCTTGTTGTTGACTATGTCGGCATTGCAACAGCACTCAAAAAAGCAATGAACGACTATACCGCCCGTGATAAAAAGAATTATGGCGACACCGATGTTGCAAAGGTTGCTTTCCCGAAATTCCAAGAAAAGCTGTCCGTCTGCCGTGATAAGTTCCACGGATTTGATTATTCCAAGTTCCAAACCGGCACAGACCTTGAAAGGTCTAAGACTATCAGCGGTGCTGTCAACTTCATTATGGGCAGAGAAAAAATAGATGATAAGGACTCGTTTGTAAAAGAAGCACTTATGCTTCATCAAGCATTGTCCCTCTGTTCATCTATGGTTGATGAAAGCGACCGTATAGAAGCAGCGTTCTTTGAGGCAGTTCGTGTACTTGTTTTGAGACTTGCAAACACAGGAGTTGGCAAGAAAATATCCCTACCTGAAATGAATGCAAGAATTAACGAATTATTAAAACAGAGTATCAAAAGCGACGGAGTAATAAACCTATTCTCAGATGTTAAAGAAGAATTTTCCCTCTTTGATCCAAAGTTCCTGCAAGAAGTTGCAAATATGAAAGAGAAAAACCTTGCTGTTGAACTTTTGAAAAAGTTGATTGCAGAGCAAGTTTCTGTTTACCGCAGGACGAATGTGGTTAAGTCTGAAAAGTTCAGTGAGATTATGCAGCGTGCGCTCAATGCGTATTTGAACGGTATGCTGACCAATGAAGAAGTCATTGAAGAAATGCTGAAACTGGCAAAGCAGATTGCGGCAGCACAAAAAGAGGGAGACCAACTCGGACTTACAGCCGATGAGCTTGCATTCTACGATGCCCTCACAAAGCCGCAGGCAATCAAGGACTTCTACGAAAACGACGAACTCATTGCCATTACAAAAGAGCTTGCCGATACACTCCGCAGAAACAAGACGATTGACTGGCAAAAGCGTGAGTCTGCAAGAGCAAAAATGCGTATGCTCATTAAGAAACTTTTGAAAAAGCATAAGTATCCGCCGGAGGGTATGGACGATGCAGTTCAAACCGTTATGACTCAGTGCGAACTTTGGACAGATAATATGATGGAAGCGTAGGTTGATGGAGAATGAATATGGACAAGAGATTTCAATGGACAGAATTTTATATGGAGTTGGCTTCTGCCCTACTTTCTTACAAAAACAATAGAAGTGACTTGATTGCTAAACTCAAAACTATCTTTGCCGATGCCGGAATGAATTTTCCGTTTAAGGAAAGAGGAAAAGAAGTATATGAGGACATCTGCCCGTTTACCGTTTTCGGCTCGTTTAATAAGGGCATAACAAATGCAAATCGTATTGCTTTGTTGGAACAATTCGCAAAGCAATTTTCGATTAAGGCTGCTGTGCCGACAGAGTTTGACGGTATTCCGGTAGTAATGAATTTAAGTGCGTGGTTCTTTGCGTATAAAGAAAATCGTGGAGAACACGACATAGATAACCTTTGGGATTTGCTTGAAAAAGCAATAGCATATTCCGATGAAGCCTCCACAGATAATAAAAATGCTTTCATTGCTGCCTATGACACAGTTACAAAGCAGAAAATGATTAAGTGGAATATTACGATGGGACTTTATTGGGCAAGTATAGTGGCTCAGTTGTCAAGACAAAAATCTAAGATTTTTATAATGAACTGATATGGTGGATAAGTGACAAGGAGTATGGGGAAGGCAGTGGAACACCCCCCAGATCCATATATGCATCAAGCTACATAGGGCAGTAGCATTGCCGGGTAGTAGCATTCAGCCGGTTTTTGATAGTCAAGGGCAGAATGACATCTTTCAAAATTATAAGTGAAAATATATCGTCCGATAGCGGCTCTGGCTTCTTTGATATTGTTATATTGTGTAAGGTACGCTTCTTCATATTTGAAGCTACGAAACCAGCGTTCAATCATGATGTTGTCAGCCCAACGGCTTTTCCCATCCATGCTTTGGCGAATTCCATTTTTCTTTAAGAATTCAATATATTGTTGACTTGTAAACTGACATCCTTGATCGGAATTTAAAATTTGTGGCTTTGCAACCTTAAAAGCCTTTTTCAAGGCATTGACAACCATTCGGGTATCAAGTGTATCATCGACTTCCCAGCCGACAATACAGCGGCTGTACCAGTCGATTACAGCAGTCAGGTACAAAAATCCATGCCGGATGGGAATATATGTAATGTCAATCGACCAAGCCTGATTAGGCTTGTCTATGACAGCATTGCGGAGAAGATAAGGGAATACCTTAGCTTGCTGCATCCGCTTCGAAAGGTTCATCTTTGGGTAGATTGGATGAATGTCCATTTCGCTCATGTAGCGGCGTGCTTTCCGGCGACCAACATGATAACCACGAAGCTTCAACTGTGCTGACATCTGCCTGGCACCCCAGGTCGGATTATCTGTGTGAAGGTGATCAATGATCTCTTTACAAGCCAGTTCTTCCTCTGATACAGGCGTTCCTTTGTAATAAATGCTGGTGCGGTTGATATCCAGGAGCTTTGCCCCGACAGAAGCAGGTAATTCTTTAGTCGTCAAAAGGTTTTGGACTAAACTTACTCTCGTAGTCAGGTCCACAAATTTCTTCAGATTTTTTTTTGAGCCAGTCAACCTGCATGGTTAACTGACCAACCTTTTTGGCATACTCCGACTTCTCTTTGCGTTCTTCTGCAAGCTTATCTTTGAGGTTTTCCTCTCGCTTGTCGTCAAATGCTGCAGAAGCGTTGTTTAGGAATTCTTTCTTCCAGTTACGGAGTAAGTTGGGTTGAATATTATTTTCAGTTGCAAGGGTATTGAGATCTTTCTCTCCCTTAAGTAACTCAATCACAAGGTCTGATTTAAATTTGGCACTAAAGTTTCTTCTTTGTCTGGACATAGCAATGAATCCTTTCTTTCATACTGATTTTAGTATATCAGATTCATTAAAATCTGTCTGGGAAAGTGTCTTAATTTATGAGACCATTATAAAGACCATATACATTCATCAATTTGGACTCTACCAACAGAGCCTTTATTACGGATGTGGACAATATGCCCCATTATTTCACGACCATATTCTCTGATATAAATAAAGGATTACCCGACGGAAGAAACTATTTGTTTATGTGCGAGCAGGCAAAGAACGCTCTTAATCAGAAAGAATATGAGTATCACAGTTTCCCTGAACTGTCTTATTATGCTTGGAAAAGCAACAAATCGGGCAAAACAGAAGAAACCACAACAACCACAGTTGATTCAAATATAAAAGAAACGAATTATTGGATTTACTCTCCCGGTGACAACGCTTCAATGTGGGACGAGTTCTATAAATCCGGCATAATGGGTATCGGTTGGGACGATGTTACAGACCTTAAAGGATTTTCTTCAAAAGAGGAAATCAAAGAGTATATGAAAAAGGTTTACGACCCAAGTTACTCCTACAAAAACAACGCTCATTGCCTTTGGCAGTTTGCAAATGAAATTAAAGTCGGCGATGTGATTTTCGTCAAAAAAGGAATGCATAAAATCATCGGAAAAGGCATTGTAACTTCCGATTATATCTATGATACCTCAAGAAGCACATACAAGCACATTAGAAAAGTTGACTGGCAAAACAAGGGCGAATGGGAACATCCCGGTCAGGCAGTTATGAAAACGCTCACCAACATATCGGCTTATCCCGATTATGTTCAAAAGCTGCTTGCTCTGTTTGCGGAAGATACTTCTGAGGAAGTATCGGAACAAAAGGAAATCAAGTATCCGTTGTATTCAAAAGATGATTTCCTGAATGAAGTCTATATGGATGAGGATACATATAACACGCTTACGGAATTGCTTGAAGCAAAATACAATGTTATTCTGCAAGGCGCACCCGGCGTAGGTAAGACTTTTGCAGCAAAGAGGCTTGCTTACTCTATTATGGGACAGAAAGACACCAGCCGTGTAGCAATGGTACAGTTTCATCAAAGCTACTCTTACGAAGATTTCATTCAAGGATACAGACCGTCAAAAGACGGCTTTGAACTTGAAAACGGGACATTCTATAAGTTTTGCAAAGAAGCGGAAGAAGATAATGAACGCCCCTATTTCTTTATTATTGATGAAATCAACCGTGGTAATTTGAGCAAAATTCTCGGTGAACTTATGATGTTAATCGAGAAAGATAAACGTGGCGAAAAAATCAAACTGCTTTATTCTAATGAATGGTTTACTGTACCTCAGAATGTCAGAATTATAGGTATGATGAACACCGCTGACAGAAGCCTTGCATTAATGGATTATGCGTTGAGAAGAAGATTTGCTTTCTTTGATTTCGCACCAGCGTTTCCTTCGGAAGGCTTCAAGAACTATTTGGCGGAAAAGAATTCTCCAAAATTAGAAAGCCTAATAACTGCTGTCGAGTCATTGAATAACACTATTTCTGCTGATGAGTCATTGGGAGATGGTTTCAGAATCGGTCACAGCTATTTCTGTACCGATGGAGAAATTACTGATGAATGGCTCAAATCCGTTGTGGAATATGAAGTAATACCGCTTATCAAAGAATATTGGTTTGACGAGCCGACAAAAGTTAGAGATTGGTCTGCTACTTTAAGGAGTGCAATTAAATGATTCGCATACAGAACATATACTATATGCTTTCCTATGCGTTTCAGGTTCTCAACGAAGATGGCTATAAGCAGGTTGCTACCGAAGAATTTGAAAATGCAGCCGAACTATGTGCTGCCATATTGATAAAAGGTGTTTCTTCTCAGCTAAAACGAGGATTGGGCAAAGAGTATATTGTTCAAACGGAGGAATTATCTTCATTAAGGGGTAAAATTGATATTTCTGCTTCGGTAAAAGAGCAAACTATGCTGAGAAAACGCCTTGTCTGCAACTATGATGAGTTTTCGGTCAATTCATATATGAATAGAATTATCCGAACAACAATGGACACGCTCGTAAGAAGCAATATCAGCAAGGATAGAAAAAAGCAACTTCGTAAACTCCTCATTTATTTTGCAGAAGTCGAACCTTTGAATCGTGAGAGCATAAATTGGAAGCTTCAATTTAATAAGAATAATCAAACCTATCAGATGTTGATTTCGATTTGTTATCTGATACTCAAAGGCTTGCTTCAAACAACTTCTGACGGAAGCACAAAGTTAATGGACTTCCTTGATGAGCAGCGTATGTGCAGGCTTTATGAGAAGTTCATTCTTGAATACTACCGTAAGGAACACCCTGAAATTCGGGCGTCAGCGTCTCAAATTCCTTGGGATACTGACGATGATTACAGAGAAATGCTCCCTGTTATGCAAAGCGATATTATGCTTAAAAGCGGAGATAAAACTTTGGTAATTGATGCAAAATACTATGCTCATACCACGCAAAGTCAGTACAATACAAATACGCTACATTCTGGAAATTTGTATCAGATATTTACTTATGTGAAAAATCTTGATACAAGCAACTCCGGTAATGTTGCTGGAATGTTATTATATGCCAAAACGGATGAGATTGTGTTGCCAAATAATGATTATAAAATGGGTGGAAATCAAATATCAGTAAAAACACTGGATTTGGACTGTGAATTTGCAGAAATAAAGAGGCGGTTAGATGATATAGTACAAAGATATTTTGACTGTTCCTAATTATGGGCAGGATATTCGCAAAATTTACAAGGTCTGTTATGAAACTAAAATAACAGACCGAAAAGAGGTATGAATATGGGCGAGATTGTAAAAATGGATAATGGGAAAGACAATGAGATAATGGCAATGATGAACGATGCATCGTTGTGTCCGCTGTTAGAGGAAACAAAAGTTGGTGTTTCCAATTACACAAAATTACCAGTAACAAGATTGACAGCTATGGGAACAGCGTTTCAACCATTGACAACTGCTGTGCAAACCGCAGTAACCGGAGCTGGTGGAAGTGGATTGTACTATGTTAATACAGCCGGAAAAACAATGTTTCAGATGAAGGAAACGGGCAATTTTATCGGTTCTCTGAAAACCTCAGCAGGTTTGGTTGGCGGAGGACAGGCTCAGATGATGCCGCTTGCTTTTGACCCAACAATGCTATTTATGGCGGCTGCACTTGCGAATATTGATAAAAAACTGGATTCTATAAAAGAAATGCAGCAGGAAATGATGGATTTTCTTGTTCAGAAGGAAAAGGCTGAATTAAAAGGAAATCTTACATTTCTGTATGACGTGTTCAATAATTACAAGTATAACTGGAATAATGAAATGTATAAGAATAGCAATCATACAATGGTGCTTGCCAAAAAAAAAGAAGCAGAAGCAAAGATAGTATTTTACCGTGAACAGATAATTGCCAAAGTAAATAAGAAATCTTTGATTCATAGTGACCAGACGGTAAACAAGCAGTTGCAAGCGGTACAAGACCAATTTAAAGATTACCAGCTTGCATTATATACACTTGCATTCTCCTCATTCCTAGATGTAATGCTTGTGGGAAATTATGACAAAGAGTATTTGTCCGGTATTTCAGAAAAATTGGATGATTATTCGATGAAATACAGAGAACTTTATACGCAGTGCTATGAAGAAATATCTGGATATTCTTCTACTTCCATACAATCCTCTTTGCTGAAAGGATTATCAAAGACAACGAAAGCAGTCGGCAAGCTTGTAGAGCGGATACCAGTTGTTGGAGATACGCAGGCTGATGAAACGCTCATTGCAGCAGGGGAAAAGCTTGGCGACATAGGAACAGAAAAAATTCGTAAACAGATGCGGCAGTTGATTGAACGACAGAGTAACTTTGTCCGTCCGTTTATTGATAATATTGATACTGTAAATCGACTAAATAATAATCCGGTACAGTTATTAGTAGACAAGGACAATCTTTATATTGCAACGATAACATAATTTACTCGAAGAAATATTTAGAAGGGGGCATAGAATGATGACAAAGCAAAAGACCTATATCGCAATCGACCTTAAATCATTCTATGCTTCTGTGGAGTGTAAAGAACGAAATCGTGACCCATTGACAACAAATCTTGTGGTTGCAGATAAGAGCAGGACAGAGAAAACAATCTGCCTTGCGGTATCTCCGTCATTGAAAAGTTATGGGATACCCGGCAGACCACGCTTGTTTGAGGTCGTGCAAAAGGTAAAAGAAGTTAATAATACACGAAGGTGGAAAGCACCAAATCATACATTTGAGGGTTCGTCTGATGACAGTACAGAATTAAATGCGAATCCGGCATTAGAGATTGATTATATCGTTGCACCACCTCGTATGGCATACTATCTGGAGTACAGTACCAAGATTTACAGTGTTTACTTGAAATACATTGCTCCGGAAGATATTTTCCCGTACTCGATTGATGAAGTATTTATAGATGCAACAAAGTATCTGAATACCTATCAGATGACCGCAAGGGAACTTACCATGACGATGATACAGGATGTTTTGAAAACGACTGGAATCACAGCAACAGCCGGAATCGGCACGAATATGTACTTGTGTAAGATTGCGATGGATATTGTGGCAAAGCATATTGAGCTGGATAAGGACGGTGTGCGAATTGCTGAACTTGATGAAATGTCATATCGCCGGAAATTGTGGAGTCATCGCCCGATAACCGATTTCTGGAGAGTCGGAAATGGTTATGCGAAGAAGTTAGAGGAACACGGACTTTATACAATGGGCGATATTGCAAGATGTTCTATCGGAAAGCCGAATGAACTGTATAACGAGGAATTGCTGTACAAGCTGTTCGGTATCAATGCGGAACTGCTCATAGACCACGCTTGGGGATATGAGCCTTGCACAATGGAACAGGTCAAAGCATATAAGCCGGAAACAAACAGTGTATCTTCCGGTCAGGTGTTGCACTGTCCATATGATTACGAAAAGGCAAAGTTGATTGTAAAAGAAATGACCGACCAAATGGTGCTTGATTTGGTGGATAAAGGACTTGTAACTGACCAGCTTGTGTTGACAATCGGCTATGATATTGAGAATTTAAGTAATCCGAACTTAAAATATCAATATCAATACAAAGGCGAGGTTACGATTGACCGATATGGACGCAAAGTTCCAAAGCACGCACACGGAACAGCGAATCTTGAGAAAAAGACTTCCTCTACTCGATTGATTACCAACGCCGTGATGGACTTGTATGACAGGATAGTTGACGAGCATTTGCTTGTACGCAGAATAACAATCACAGCGAATAAACTTGTTGATGAAAAATCCGTCAAGCAGGAAGATGAATACCAGCAGCTCGACCTCTTTACCGATTACGAAGCACAGAGGAAGAAGCAGGCGGAGGAAGAAGAAAAATTAGAACGGGAAAGGCGTATGCAAGAAGCAATGCTGAGTATCAAAAAGAAGTTTGGCAAGAATGCTGTGTTGAAGGGAATGAACCTTGAAGAAGGTGCAACCGCCAAAGACCGAAACGAGCAAATCGGCGGTCATAAGGCTTAAACAAATCGGAAGTTTACAGCGAGGTGAAAGAGGTTGAATTATGTAGAATATGGAAAAGAAAACAAATATGATGATGATATATTTTTTCAAAAATACAGTCAAATGAGTCGCTCACAGCAGGGACTAGCCGGTGCAGGAGAATGGGAAACATTGAGAAAGCTGCTGCCGGATTTTAAAGATAAGCGTGTGCTTGATTTAGGATGCGGCTATGGATGGCACTGTATTTATGCGATGGAACACGGAGCGTCTTCTGTTGTAGGTGTTGATATTTCTCATAAAATGCTCGAGGTAGCCAAAGAAAAAACACATTTTCCACAGGTTGAATATAAATGCTGTGCTATAGAAGATGTGGAATTCCCAGAGGAGAGTTTTGATGTAATATTAAGTTCACTTGCGTTTCACTATGTAGCAGATTATGAGATTTTAGTAAAAAAGATATATAGAATACTGAAGTCTGGTGGTAAGCTAGTTTTTACGGTTGAACATCCTGTTTTTACTGCCTATGGAACACAAGACTGGTATTATAACGAAAAAGGAGAAATACTGCATTTTCCGGTGGATAATTATTATTATGAGGGCAAACGAACAGCTGTGTTTTTGGGAGAAAAGGTTACAAAATTTCATAGAACACTGACCACATATCTAAATACACTGCTTTCAAATGGTTTTATAATAAATCATATTGTGGAGCCGCAGCCGCCGGAATACATGATGGATATTCCGGGGATGCAGGATGAAATGCGCCGTCCCATGATGCTGATTGTATCGGCGAACAAAAAAGTGGATAGATAGAACTAAAACACCTATAAGGTATAAATGGAGGTAATTTATGTTTAAAGAAAAAATTATTATAGAGATGAAAGAAGTATTCAAAGAAATTCCTTTTGGCATAGAGCACACTCTCAAAGTTTTGAAAAATGCAGAAGATATAATGAAAGGAGAAAATATCGGAGAGGAAGAAAAAGAATTCATCAGTATTATTGCTATACTACATGATATTGGTGCGGTTGAAGCACAAAAAAAATACGGTTCTATTGATGGTGTCTATCAAGAAAAGGAAGGACCAGAAGTAGCGAAAGAAATATTAAAAAAGGTAGGCTATAACAAAAATATTGATAGAATATGCTTTATAATAGGCAACCATCATACTCCATCTAAAATTGATGGACTTGATTTTCAAATACAATGGGAAGCTGATTTGCTTGAAAATTTAACGGTTATTGATAAAGAAAAAGAACAGGAAAAGATAAAAAAGTGTATAGATGAAAACTTTAAAACAAACACAGGAAAAAGGATAGCTTATAATCGCTTTATTTTAGATTAGTAGTAGATTATTACAGTTATGTATTTTATATCGCAAAGAAAAAATAGTAGTTAAGTTTAACCCTAGGGTTAAATGATGAATATGTTGAGGGCATTTTTGTTTCTGGTGAAATGCAATCGCAGGGTATAGGTAAAATTCTGCTGAATTATGCAAAGGATAAAAGGAATAAGTTGTACTTGAACGTATACCAAAAGAACGCACGGGCAATATCTTTTTATAAGAGAGAAGGATTTGAGATTCAGCATAGTGGCTTAGATGAGGCTACCGGAGAAAAAGATTATGTAATGACATGGCAACACAAATAGAAATTCCAGTTTGTATAACAGGAATTTATCAGAAAATGAGGAATAGTTGAAATGGAGGCGCTATAATAACATGAAGATTGAAGGGAACCAGAAAGAACTGGATGCAATGGTAGAATTTCATAAGGGAAACCGTGTCGAGGGGTTGAGACTGCAAGAAGAATTTGCAGCGGAATTTCGTAAGGAGTATAAAGACAAAGATCACTGTCCTTGCCTGAAATCCTGTCGTTATCACGGAAACTGTAAGGAATGTGTAGCAATCCACAGAGCGCATCAGGAACATGTTCCTAATTGTATGCGACCATTGATTAATAAAAAATTGAAATTGATGTCAGAATTAACAGAGCATACCTTGGCAAATGAAATAGAAGCTCCACATGAAATTTTAAGAAAATAGGCAAGTCAAATTCCCGTTTATTGGGAAGTCGCAGAGAACGAAAAATCGGAAGTTGTGGAGGTAAAATATAGATGAATCAAGGTAGAATTATTGTAATCACAGGTGCGCCGGGGACAGGAAAAACTACAACGGCATCTGCTGTTGCAAAAGAATCAGATTTGGAAAAGTCTGTGCATATGCACACAGATGACTTTTATCATTATTTGAGTAAAGGGGCAATACCACCGCATTTGCCAGAATCAAATGAGCAAAATTTGATTGTCATTGAAGCGTTTTTAGAAGCTGCGAAGCGATATGCTCGTGGTGGATATGATGTAATTGTAGATGGTATTGTAGGACCGTGGTTTTTAGAGCCGTGGCTCAACATTGTTCAAGAGCATTATGAAGTACACTATATCGTTTTAAGGGCAAGTAAAGAAGAAACTATGAAGCGAGCTATCGAACGCTCAAAGTTAGACAGAGAAACAAATATTGAATTAGTTGAAACAATGTGGAAGCAATTTTCCAATTTAGGAATCTATGAATTAAATGTTATAGATACAACTACGCATTCAATCAAAGATACTGTTTCAGCAGTAAAAGAAAAAATAGTAAGCGGTACGGCTTTACTATTTTAGACAATTCCAGTTTGTCGAGCAAAGGAGGTGCTGTAACAGATGGATGAACATTCCTATGACGATATAATCAATCTGCCGAATCCGACATCGAAGAAGCATCCTCGTATGTCACTTCACGACAGAGCAGCACAGTTTGCTCCTTTTGCGGCACTTACAGGACACGACGCAGCCATTAAAGAAACCGCAAGACTGACGGATGAACGTTTAGAGTTGAGTGATGAGGTCATTATGAGACTGAATGACCAATTAAATATGATTAGAGATAATATCGGCACAGAGCAGGAAGTATCAATAACGTATTTCGTGCCTGATGATAAAAAATCCGGAGGAGCATATCTCACGCATTCCGGCGTAGTAAAAAAGATTGATGAATTTGAACGCAAACTGATTATGCAGGATGAAACAGTTATCCCGATTGAACAAATCAGCGAGATTCAAGGAGAAATTTTCAAAGGACTATATGAGTAATAACTTGGAAAGGACAAACAATGGAAACAAAGCCAAGAATATTATACTTAAAGAAAATATTAGAGGAACGAACGGACGAGGAACATCCGCTTTCGACGACGCAGCTAATCAATATATTGAATGATGAATACGGAATATCTGCACATAGAACGACGGTCACAAAAGACATTGCAGCACTTCAGGAGTTTGGAATGGACATTGTTACTATCCACTCTACTCAGAGCAAATACTTTGTAGCCAGCCGCAAGTTTGAATTGCCGGAATTGAAACTGCTGATAGATGCAGTGGAGTCATCGAAGTTCATTACAAAGAAGAAAAGCGAAACTCTGATTGAGAAGATACATACGATGACCAGCCCGGGGCAGGTGGCAAAGTTGAAGCGTAATAACTATGTGGTCAATCGAATTAAGCCGGATAATGAGCAGATATATTACATCATCGACGCTATAAATGACGCCATCAACGCAGGTAAACAGATTTCTTTCCAGTATTATGATTATACCGGATTAAAGAAAAAGGTTCTGAAGAATAAGGGCGAGGTATATAAGCTGAGTCCGTATAAACTTCTCTGGTGTGGGGACTATTATTATGTTCTCGGATATTCTGAGAAGAAAAGCAAGGTTATCAATTTCAGGGTAGACCGTATTGCTTCCAAGCCGGAGATATTGGATAAAGATATTATTCCTATGCCTGATGATTTTGATATTGAGAATTACACAAAGGAAGTTTTCTTTATGTTTTCAGGCGAAAAAGTCCTTGTGGATTTACGATGTGATAACAGCTTGATGAAAACAATGGTTGACCGTTTCGGAGAAGATGTGACAACCCTTGCGTATGATATGACTTCTTTCAGGGTACAGACCGAAGTATCAGCCAGTCCGACCTTTTTCGGGTGGGTGTTTGGCTTTAATGGCAAGGTACAGATACTTGCACCGGAAAGTGTAAAAGAACAGTACAGACAGATGATTGCACAAGCCGATGAGGGTATGCAGGAAAAAGGAAACAAAGAACAGGAAATTTAATACTCCAAAGCATACGATGTCAAGAAACGGCAGAATCTTCCCGCAAAGCTCGCAGTATGAATATGCTGAGGGCGTGGAGTTTGAAGTTTATCCGTTTGCGGATACAACCGACCCAAACTATCATTGTGAAATTTGGTTAGCCGTGAAGAAAAAGCTGAGTAATAAGGACAGCAACTGCGAGTTGCTTGTTTGAGATAATGCGTGAGACTATAATAAAGGTGTAAGGGAGGTACTGCATAATGGATACAAAACAGGTTATACTTGAACTTCGCACTCAAAAGGGAATGTCGCAGGATGAGCTTGCAGAAAAAGTTTTTGTAAGTCGTCAGGCAGTTTCACGTTGGGAAAACGGAGAAACAGTTCCGAATACGGAAACATTGAAATTGCTGTCAAAAGTATTAGATGTTTCCATAAATACACTTTTAGGCTCACCGAGAAAGCTTATTTGTCAATGCTGCGGAATGCCGCTTGAAGATGATGATATTATCGGACACAATCACGACGGTTCTTTCAACGAGGACTATTGTAAGTGGTGTTATGCCGATGGAACATATACTTACAATGATATGGACGATTTGATTGAAGTTTGTGTTAAGAATATGGTAAGCGAGAATTTCACGGAGGAACAAGCCCGTTCTTATATGAAAGAGCTGCTTCCTACTTTGGATTACTGGAAGAAATATGATGAGCTTAGTGATAACGGTCAGTTTGAAGAATTCAAGAAAAAGTTAATCAATGAAATTAACGAATTGAATGTTGACGGAATGCCAAAGGTGGAGAAACTGAATGCACTTGTCGGAAAGTATGTAAATCTTGAGTACCAGCTTCCGAATGGGCAAGCGGTTAAGTTTTTGAATGAGGCAAAGACATATCTTGGCAATCAGCTTGAATGTGAATACGGCGGCGATAGATGTTTCGGCGTTGTTGCAGATATGGATTTTATTCTTATTTGCACTTATGAAGAAGACGGTAAAAATCCGGAACTTGTATTGTATAAGAAAAGATGAGAATAGAGAAAAATAGTAAGCCATTGGAGTTAATGATTTCAGTGCAAGCAAAGAAATTTTGAGGTGTTAGCAATTTGCGACACCTCTTTCTTTTTGCCAAAAAACCTATTGATATTTTTGGTGGATTGAGTATAATTGAAGTATCGAAAGCAAACTGCTTTCGATAGAAAAGAAAGCGAGGTGCAGGTATGAGAAGCAAGAGTCCTGAACTTATGAGTGAGATAAAAAAGTATATCGAGGATTATTACCTGCAAAACAGACAATCCCCATCGACTACAAAGATTGCTGAAGCGGTTGGCATTGCCAGAGGTACAGCATATAAATACTTGGTAGAGATGGCTGAGAATAATATGATTGAGTACAACGGGCAGGAGATTCGCACCAATGTGACCCGTAAGTACAGTGGCGAACAGACACAGACACCGATTGTAGGTTCTATTCCTTGTGGCAGTCCTCAGTATGAGGAAGAAAATATTGAAGAATATGTATCACTTCCTACTGCTATTTTCGGCAAAGGAGATTTCTTTATATTAAGAGCAAGCGGTCAGTCTATGATTGAAGCAGGGATTGATGATGGCGACCTTGTGGTTGTCAAAAAGCAGGTAGAAGCCAATGAGGGCGATATAGTAGTTGCCCTTGTGGATAATCAGAATACATTGAAACGCTACTTCCGAGATGATGAGAATAAGAAAATCATTCTCCACCCGGAAAATAAGAAGATGAAAGACATCATTGTAGATGAGTGCTGCATTCAGGGTGTGGCTTGTCACATCATCAAAGAACTATAACAGAGGACAGACGAATGAGAACACTTGAAGGAATTCGCTATCTAATCAATTTGGATAGTGCGGAAATACAACAGAACTTTGCCGGAGGAGTTGCACCGCCGGACAAGGTGGAGTCGGAGGTGGACACAACTTGAGTATTTATATGTCAAGAGCCGAGTTGGAAGAAATCAGCGAAGGCTTGATAACAGCTTATGCTAATAAGTTTAGCAATCGAGTGATTCAATCCATCGACATAGAACATTTCATTACAGAATTTCTTATGTTACGAATTGAATACGCTTCTTTCGCAGAAGATGATGCAGGCAGGATTGGTTTTCTGGCAGATGGAGCAACACCACTGCTGGTACATCAGGACGGAAAAATTATTCCCTTTGTTTTCCCGAAAGATACCATCGTACTTGATAAATTTCTTCTTGCTGAAAAAGAGCAGGGACGTCGCAGGTTTACAATGGCACACGAAGCGTCACATCATATCTTGAGTAAGATGTATGCAATGCCGAGTGAAGGACGCTTTCATGCAGAGTATGACAGTGAGCGTAGTTATTCCAAAGAGGAACTGGCTCAGATGTTTGCGTCTGTTGAGTGGCAGGCAGATACAATGGGAGCTTCGCTTCTTATGCCGAGAAGAATTATTGAAAATGCCTTGGCGAAATATAATCAGTCAAATGCGATAAAAGTTTATGGCGATAATACCATTACTTCAAAGGATAAAGCAGTTATCCGCAGAATGGCAGCTTATATCGGAGTATCTTATACAGCCTTGGTTATCAGATTGAGAGATATGGGACTATTTGAGTATCACAATATCCTTGAGTACATTTCCAATGAGTTAAATCTGGGAGGTGTTTCGCAATGAGGTTACAGACTCAGGTAGCACCTGAAATACAAAAGAGATTGCTTCTGTCAAGAGTAGAAGCAGAAAACCTGAAAGAACGTGATATTCTCTGCCCGATTTGTGGATTCAGGATACAGAGAGTTTTTTCAGACGCAACCGGACATTTGAGTGTGAAGTGTCAGAAATGCAAGAATGTCCACATCTTAAATCTCGCTTACTTCCGAAGAATCCGTAGGAACGGATATGGCAGGAATTGCAGGCGATGAAGATTACAAGTAAATATCGAAACGATTTCTAATCGAGTAAGCGGAGATAAGCAATTTATTTGCTAAACTACCAAGCACCGTACGAAGCCGGATAAGTGAAGAATAGAAGTATTCTTTGCTGTCCAGATTCGACGGTGCTTTTTTTGTTGCTGTTTTATTCGATTATGCTTCGTGCAGTATTAGGTCTTTTCCCTTACTTGGGAAAGGACTTTTATGTTTTATAACGCATGGCAGTGTCAGATAGCTGAGTACCCGTAATCTCCGAATTTTCTATATAAAAAAGCAATTTTAGAAAATTCAAAGGAGATTACGAAAATGACAAACAAACTTACATTAACAGAACAAGAAGAATTATTTGCAAAGGATTGTAAACTGATAAACCTTAAATACGAATATAGCGGTTATACCGGAGATGAAAGATGGGCGATTATTACGGAATTGTCTGTAAAAGAGCTGTGGGAGAAGTATCCCCTTGTTATAGAAAGATATTCTCCGTTTGTTCATCTTTCCATTGCACAGGGAGAGGTAATTGACGATGCAAACCGAAATGAGGACAAGTATGCAAAGAGAAGCAGTCGCACACTTGACTGCTATGGATATGACGATGAAATGTCCTCACAATTCCATAAAGAACTTGCCATTATGTTTGATGACCCATTTGAAAGAGCAGAGGAAGAAAGAGTTGAACTGGAAAGAGAAGAATTGCGTCAGTGTGAAATCAGGAAAGCAAGAATAGCACTTTCAATGTTACAGCCACTTCAAAGGGAACGTCTTATGAAGAATGTATGCTGCGGTCTGAGTTCCAGAGCGATTGCAAAGCAGGAGGGAGTATATTACAGCTCCGTGGATAAGTCCATTGCAGCGGCAAAGAAAAACTTTATCAAATTTTATGAAAATCTCTGATTTTGGGTGTGCATTTCAGTACCCTTTGTCCAAATGAGTGAAGGGGTTATTTCATTCCGGATACGAATGACACTTTAAAAATTAGATTCTTGTGAGGTTATGTATATGAAAGAAAAAATGATTTGTCGTGGGGATTTATTCTACTATGACTTTGGAGATAACAGTGGTTCAGTACAAAGCGGAGAGCGTCCGGTGCTTGTCGTTCAGGCGGACGATTATAACCAGAATGCTCCGACGATTATTGTTACGGCAGTTACAAGTGTAATCAAGAAAAGATATTTGCCATCGCACATTATTCTCGGCGAGGAGTTTGGGCTGAAGAAACCGTCAATGGTTCTTCTGGAGCAGATACGGACAGTCAATAGAGAGGATTTGCGTGACTACATAGGTACGGTAGATGACGATAAACTTTTCAGACAGATAAATGCAACTTTGAAAAAGACTTTTGGACTTTGGGTTTACAAGCCGGAGGGGAAAGAAAATATTCGCTGTCTATGTCCGAAGTGCCTGAATGATTACATTCACAATCCAGATTATATCGTAAGGCGACTCGACCCATTTGCAAAGCGAAAAGACAGATGTGATAAGTGTGATGGGGATGGTTGGGATTATGTTGTTACCGACAGATATTCGTCAAAGAAAGAAAAGAGGTGCAAGAATGTCTAATAGCAGTATAAAGAAGCAGAGTTATAATGTGCCGCTTTGGCATAAGCCTAATTTGTCGATTGAAGAAGCATCTATATATTCCAATATTGGAACAGGAAAACTTTATGAAATGACGGAAAAGCAAGATTGCCCGTTTGTACTTTGGATAGGAAGCCGACGAATGATAAAGCGAAAAATTTTTGAGGAATATATTGCAAATCAGTATTCAATTTAATGGAAAAGTCAAATATGCGATGAGCAAATTCGCATCGTTGGCTCAGTGTGGATTTTTGAGTATGCTGTAACCACGCAAAGGAGGTTACAGCATATGAACAACGAAAAAGATGAAACAATCTATAATGTCCCACTTTGGGAAAAAGTAATGCTTACAATTGATGAAGCCGCTGCTTATACAGGTGTTGGAAGCAGGAAAATCAGACAGCTTACTGATAATGAAAGATGTCCGTTCGTTTTATGGAATGGCTCAAAGCGACTTATCAAGAGAGAAGAATTTGTTGAATTTATAAAAAAACAGTATTCGATATGAGGAGGTATTATTGTGAGTAATCCAGTAAAAAAAGAAAGATTAGAAGTACCGATATGGCATAAGCCGTATCTGACCATTGATGAAGCTACTGCCTATACTGGCATTGGCAGAGAAAAACTTCGTGAAATGACAAGGTTTGCTGACTGTCCATTTGTGTTATGGGTGGGAAAACGCCGAATGATAAAGAGAGAATTGTTTGATGAGTACATTGAAAAAATGTATGAGATTTAGGAGGTGGAACGATGAATGTGGATTTTGCAGATAAAGAAATGATTGCTTATCGGGAAAGCCTTATAGAAAAGAAAAAAGAGCAGCCATTTTGGAAAAAGAAATGTTTGTCGGTAAACGAAACAGCCGCTTATACAGGCATCGGAAGGGGAAAAATACGAGAGTTAATGAAAAGGAAAGACTGCAATTTTATGACGACAGACGGTTATCAGGTGTATGTCATCATCGACAAATTTGTGAAATTTTTAAATAGCAGGAATGAAATATAGGAGGAACAGCCGTGGCAAGACCAAAACGAAAAGATAAAACAAGGACAGTTCTTCGCACGGGAGAACTTCAAAGAAGTGATGGAAGTTATCAGTACAGTTGGACTGATGAAAACCATAAAAGAAGATATGTCTATTCAAAAACGCTTGAAGCACTCAGGATTAAAGAGGAAGCGATTGAGAAAGACAAAAGTGATGGCATAAAAGCGGAAGCACGATATGTTACACTCGATGATTTATATGAGTTATGGAAAGACCTGAAGAGAGGATTGAAAAACAACACTTTTGAGAATTACAAATATATTTATGAAACCTTTGTACGTCGGCAAATCGGTTCTAAGAGAGTCTCAACATTTTTGAAATCAGATATTAAGAGATTTTATAATTATCTGGTTGACGAGCGAGGATTGAAACCTGCAACAGTTGATGGTGTCCACAACATTCTTCATCAGATATTTGATATGGCGGTTGATGATAACTATATCAGAAACAATCCGACAAATAATGTTTTGAGGGAATTGAAAAAAGCTCATTGCTTCAAGACAGAGAAACGCAGGGGACTTACTCGACCTGAACAGGAATTGTTTATGGATTATCTGAAGAACTCTAATACAGCAGTGTATTGGTATCCAGTGTTTGCAGTAATGCTTGGAACGGGATTAAGAGTTGGAGAAGTTACAGGACTCAGATGGTGTGATATTGATTTGGAAGATGGAATTATAGATGTTAATCACACGTTGGTTTATTATGACCACAGAACTTCTGAAGGAAAAAAGGGCTGCTATTTCAATGTGAATACTCCAAAGACAGAAGCCGGAAATAGACAAGTTCCGATGCTCGATTTTGTTAAAGAAGCATTTGTTATGGAAAAACAACGACAAGAACTGCTAGGGGTTCACTGCGAAGCAACCATAGATGGATATACAGATTTTATATTTCTCAATCGTTTCGGACAGCCACAACATCAATCGACTTTGAATAAGGCAATCCGACGCATTATCCGTGATTGCAATGATGAGCAGTTTTTGAAAACAGAAAATCCAGAAGTGCTTTTACCGCATTTTAGTTGTCATTCGCTCAGACATACATTTACAACGAGAATGTGTGAAGCAGGTGTAAATATAAAAGTTATTCAGGATACACTCGGACATAAGGATATAACAACAACCTTAAATATCTATACTGATGTAACAAAGGAACTAAAAAGAACCGAGTTTGATGGACTGGATAAATATTTTAATAATTCAATAGCGTAGGAAAAAGTGGCGTACTTTAAAATGAAAATTGGTACGCTGCTTTTTTTGGTCTGATTGACTTGTTCAATAATAAAGATTATAATTTAGTAAGCAATCCGATTGAAGAACCCATTCTCTCAATCGGGATTTACATCAAATACATCAAATAATACAACTACTTATGCGGAAAGCAATTAATTTTAAAGGTAAACAAGGCTTTTTATTTGGTTGTAAACAGCAAAGTAGGGAGTTGCTCAGGGATATGAGTGGTTTCAGAACTGCGTCGGAGAAAGTCCCGACGATGAAGAGTATCGAAAAATAAGTTTGATGAAATGAAAAGTCCGCTGGAAGCGCATTATGCTTCTAGTGGACTTATTTTTCACTCTTTTCAAGATTTGTGTTATAATTTAACCAAAAGGCAAATCAGAAGTTGCTGTTTTGATAAAAGGATACATATTTAGTTGAAATGATAGAAGGGGATAAATATGCAAAATTCGAATGTTTTAATGTATACAACAGAAGACGGAGTTACAAAAGTTGAGGTAACCTTCGATAATGATACCGTATGGCTTTCAATAGACCAAATGGCGGAATTATTTCAGCGAGATAATAGCGTAATCGGTAAGCATGTACGGAACATTTTTAAGGAAGGTGAATTGGTTAAGGAACGAGTTTGGGCAAAATTTGCCTACACTGCTACAGATGGAAAAACATATCGGGTTGACTACTATAACTTAGATGTAATTATCTCAGTTGGATATAGAGTAAAATCTTTTAGAGGAACTCAGTTTAGAATATGGGCAACAGATATTTTAAAAGAGTATATGAAAAAAGGATTTGCTATGGATGATGAGCGATTAAAGAATTTGGGTGGTGGTAACTATTTTGAGGAGTTATTGTCTCGCATTCGAGATATTCGTTCATCTGAAGGAGAATTGGAAAGGATGTCGTGTCAGGTTATGGAATCTGCAAAAAGAAGATTAGAGATCCTTCTAATCTGCATGAATTGTCTTTTACAGGTTTTAAAGCACTGCGAAACTAATGAGTCAGAAGGGGAAAGCGTAATCCTTTCTGAAAGTAGCTTTTCCTTCCAATAAAGGAGATACTGACGGATGATATCCTGCAGTTGCTTTCGGTAATGGAGTTGTTGGTTTCCATGACGGAGGTTTGTGGCATCTGCGCTTCGTAGGCAGATATGATGTCAACCTGACCACTTAAGGAGTGCTGAGAGTATGGCACAAACGATGATAAAAGAAGTGCATGAGTGTGTTCACAGGATTCGCAGATCACGCGGCAGATCCGAAAACGGAGCTTATCTTCAAAGACCTTTACATAACGATCATAATAGCCATGGATAGAAAGACAGCCAGCTTGTCCGCAAGGGCAAGTCAAGCGGTGAAATTGAAGTTTAGAAATAAGGTCATTGTAAAAATCTGGAGTTATAGGATTGTATTCTTCAACTTTTAGGGTTATCATAGTGTAGTAAAGAGTTATGGACTTGTCCATGACTGTATTGCAAAAGCAGGAATCCAAACTTTGGTCGGGGAGGTTCCTGCTTTTTATTTTTAGTGACCAGACTATAATAACAAAAGGTATAGGATAAAACAATCTGATGTATGATGTGCCAGATTAATTTATTCTATACCTTTTTCTAATTTGACTAAAAATTAGAAAAACAGAAGCAGATAAAACAACGATTTACACCTAAAAAGAACTGGAAATAAGAAAATACATGGAACAACACAAAAGATACCAGCAGAGGTATTTTCTCTCGAAAAGGAATACCTCATACCAGTATCTGCATACAACTTCACAGTTGCTGTTAATGACAGTATAGATTATCAGGTAAAATTTTTGACGTCCTATCGTGATGAAGAGTATATCCGTCAGCATACCCAGGGAATGAATTCAGAGGAAGCAAGGAAGTTTGCAATGGCTTATTATGGCTGGGATGATAATGACGAAGAGGTGGACCGATATCTTGAGAGTATTCCGGGAGAAATGACCCCACCCGTTTACGCCATTCCAGATAGGGAACTTCCATTTAGTTAAAAAATGCTCCGCGGATCAACCACGGAGTGCTATAAGCAAAAGTGCTGGATTTTATTTGCCAAAAAACGCTGGAAAATAATTTCCACTTTTTGCTGGAAAGTACTTGCCGTTTACAACAACATACTTGCGGGCTGTAGTTTAGATGAATTAGATAGATTAGAGCAGATGATGAAACTGTTTTTGAAGAAGTAGTATGGAAGTAGTGAGGAATGGATATATTTAAAATAAGTTTATTTTCTGATGAAAAAAGTTTGAATAGAAACTGAAACTTGCAAAATATAAACTTGCATTTCTACAAAAATTGAAGTATTATAGTTTATAGATAGCAAGAGACAGTTCGAATATGAACTGAATCATAGAAGAAATAAGGTGATACTATGAATCTCTATTTTGAATTATTACAAGAACCCGTTTTCACAGCAGATTATGTGAATCAATATTATGATAATGTGGAAAGCACAAGGTCTGCATTAAAGCGACTGATGAAACAGAAGTTGATTATGAAAATCAGAAATAACCTGTATACCTGTATTAGCGGAGAAACTGGAGCACCAGTAGCCAACCGATTTCAGATAGCCTGTATGATTACAAAGAATGCATACATTTCGCATCATACAGCAATAGAATATCATGGAATGTCGGATCAGGTGTATTATGATGTTTACGTTTCATCTGAAAAACGATTTCAAGAATTTGAATTTGACGGATATACCTATAAATATATTCCAGCGAAGACGCAGTCTGGTGTCGAAACCGTGCAGTACAGTGGAGGAATTCGTGTGACTAATCTGGAAAAAACGCTGGTAGACAGTGTGAAGGACATGGATAAGATAGCAGGAATAGAGGAAATCATTGCATTTATCCGTTCCATTCGAAAGTTGGATGAACAAAAGCTCTGTCAGTACCTTGAAGAGTATCAGAATCAGTTTCTGTACCAAAAATTAGGATATTTACTGGAGACATATAGTACAGCAGGATTAACAGATGTATTTTATAATACATGTCTTTCCCATATCGGAAAAAGTAAGCGATATCTGTCTAAGGATATTTACCAGGGCGTATACAATGTGAAATGGAAAATGATAGTCTCAGATACAGAGGACTATTTAAAGAACGGAGGATATGGAGAAGATGATAGAATATAACAAGATTCAGCTTGGAAAGATGGCACAGCAGTATGGCTTTGTAAGAGATACATTCGAGAAAGTGCTAAGGCTAAAGGAGATACTAAAGTATTTCAATACAGAGCCATATTTACACGAACATTTGGTCCTAAAGGGCGGAACGGCGATCAATATGGTGATTTTTAACCTGCCTAGATTATCGGTTGATATTGATATGGACTATATTCCGAATACTACAAAGGATGAAATGGCAGAAGCCAGAGAACAGATAACAACTATAATTAAGGAATATATGAATTTTGAAGGATATCAATTATCTACAGCATCCAGATTTAGCTTTAGCCTTGATGCATTTCATTATCAGTATCGCAATGCTGCAGGAAATATGGATAATATCAAAATTGAACTGAATTATTCCTTGAGATCCCATATCTTAGCACCAGTGCATACCAAGATACTAACAGATGTATTTGAGGATCAATTTGAAATACATACACTTGCTCCAATGGAGATATTTGCAGCGAAAACCAATGCACTTATGAGTCGGGCAGCAGCAAGAGATCTGTATGATTTTAATAACATGGTCTACTATGGGTTATTTGACTCAGATGAAGAAGATTTGTTCCGTAAGTGTATTATCTTCTATAATACGATTTCTCAGGAAACTGTGAACAAATCATTTGATACATCAGCTATTGACAGACTTACATTTCAAAAGATTAGGCGTGATTTGTTTCCGGCACTTCGTAAAAAGGAAAATTTTGATTTAGAGGAAAGAAAAAGCAGTGCCAGAAAATATATATCTGATTTGATGCAGGTGACTTCAACCGAGATGGAATATATGGAAGCTTTTGAACATAAGGAATATAGACCAGAACTGTTGTTTGAAGATACATGTATTTTAGAAAATATCAAAGAACACCCGATGGCATTATGGAAATGCAAATCATAAAAAAGAAGATATCGAATAATTTCATAGTAATTTCAATCCTAACCCCGAATATCATTCGGGGTTTTTCTTATGAATGTCGAATACCGCTCGGTTAATTTATCCCCTTTTATCAGCTACAATTTATACATGGTCAGGCAAGACCAATACACCAGAGAGTGTAGCGCGCGAAACTCTCCTAATCAAACGCAGAATAGGAGATTTAATAATGGATCACAAGATTTTAAAAATAAACAATGAACAGCAGCAGGAAGAAGCAAAGGAAACAAAGATTCCAAAAGGTCAGGGAGTTATCTTCATAAAGACTCGTATGTCAGATAACAAGATTCATGATCTGGTATCGATTTCCTTGGTGAATATGAAACAGAGTCGGCGGCATATGAAGAAATTAAAGCAATGATAGAAGACAGAGCGAAGAATGGAGGTCTGATTGGATATGCAGAAAAAATATAATGGATATGAAAGTGTGGCAGTCTTATTTGGAAAATAAAACCAGTGGTGCAATGAGAATGTACTGGGTTTACGGTGGGACCTGGTGTAAAACTGAATCCGAAAAACTTCAGTAATTTGTTGAGAGAATAGAATATGTAAATCCCCTGGCAACTTTGTATAAAGTTTGTCAGGGGATTTTTTTGCTTCAGTGGAGGTTATAAAACATCAAGAAGAAAAAATTACAAATTGTGTAAAATATTACAAGCGAATGTCAAACGATTGAAAGTGAATTGGTTGAATTTGAGGGATGCAAAGGGTATAATTATGGTTACAAAGGATGAAAAAGTGGTGGAATGAGCGGAAAAGTGAAAAAGAACAGGGAAAAGCGGACAATAAATAAATTTCAACTGAAAGTCTTATTGTCAATCTTGCTTCCGGTTGTAGTGTTTTGCTTGATCACGAATATTGTGATTAGTATTTTATTAGGATATCAGTTGATGGATAAGAAAAAGATGATCGAAAAAGGTTATCTATCAGTTGTGTATTCTCAAATGGAAGAAACACAAGAAGCTTTAGATGTGCTGGCTTTGGCGGCGGAGAACAGTTACAGCGTCAAGTGGTCAATGAGCGGAGGATGGTTTGATACGGTTGAAAAGAAAAAGTATGCGCTTAACGCTCAAAAAACCATGTGGTTTTCACTGGAAGGAAGTAATGTAAAAAAATATGTTGACGATATGCTTTTGGTGAACAGAAGCGGACTGTGTATATCAATTAAGTCAGTAGAAGATTTTATTCCGGTGGAAAGAGTTTTTGCAAGTGCGATTTTTGCAGAGAAAAACGATGCGTCAAAAGCAAAAATCTGTTTAGCGGAATCAGTGGTGGACAAGGGAACGGTGAAATTGGTATATGCCTATCCATTGGATCGTTCGGACAATAATTATATCTATATGGAATTGAATACGAACATGTTTGTTGATTTTCTTGAACCATATAAAGATTCTGCCAATGTAATTATTACGGACCGCAATCAGAAAGAGTGGGGCTGGTATTCTTCAAAGGAATGTCAGAAGATATATGAAGAAAAAGTGAAAACCATAAGATGGCAGTTAAACAGTATGGCATATATGCCATTTGGACTTGATTTAAATGTCATGTCAGAAAATAGCATGTATTCTCAGGATGTTGCCCATATTATTTCAGTAATTTTTGTGACATTGATTCTTGTAATCTGCATTGGAGTGACGGTCTCACGTATGGTTTCCACACGAATCACCCAGCCTTTGCAGCGATTGAGTCGTCATATTGGAGGGATGACGGATCAAACAAAGTTAAAGACAGATCTTTCTATTGAAGAGGGAGAAGATGAAGTTGCTGATATAGGGAAAGCCTTTAATATGCTTGTGCGGCATATTAATGAGCTGATGAAAAAGCAAAAGGAAATGTATGAGCAGAAACAACGGCTGGAGATGAATGCGCTTCAGGCACAGATTAATCCACATTTCTTGTATAATACATTAGATTCCATCCGCTGGATGGCTGTGTTTCAGAAAGCGGATAATATTGCAGATACAGTGATGAGTCTGGAAGATTTGCTGCGTAATATGGCAAAGGGAGTCGGGGATAAGATTACTTTGCGAGAAGAACTGTCTCTGGTAGCTGACTATGTAAAATTGCAGCAAGTCCGGTACATGGAAATCTTTGATTATATCTGTGATATACCTGAGAAATATATGGATTACCTCATCGTGAAAATGTCCATGCAGCCATTGATTGAGAATGCGATTCTTCATGGAATTGTGCCGAATGGAACCTATGGAGAAGTACGGGTATCAGCAAACGAGACAGAAACAGAATTATATATTACAGTAGAGGATAACGGCATCGGTATTGATAAAGAGGTATTTATCAAAGTTGTGACAGCGAAAAATAAAAATGCGATGAGTGGGGTAGGTATTGTAAATGTAGATGAGCGTATACGGATGACTTATGGAGAAGAATACGGTCTGATTTATGAAGGTGAAAAAGGAAAATTTGCAAGAGTGACCATACATATTCCAAAAGAATGGGAGGAGAGATAATGTATAAAGTAATGATTGTAGATGATGAAACGATTATTTTATCGGGAATAAAGTCTCTTGTAGATTGGGAAAAAAATGACTGTGAGCTGGTAGCAACAGCGCGAAATGGTCAAGATGCGCTGAATCAGGTGTATTCGATGCCAATAGATATTATGCTGATCGACCTGAATATGCCTGTGATGGATGGTGTCACTTTGATGGGAAAAGTGCATGAAGAATATCCGGATATTGTATTTATTGTGCTTACAAATTTGGAAGAATTTGAACTTGCTCGTCAGGCAATGAAATTTCGTGCTGTAGATTATTTGCTGAAAAGCAGGTTGGAAGCACCAAAACTTGAGGAAACACTGGCGCGGGCAAAAGCAGAGCGGGGGAACCGGACCCAGCAGACAGTGGTAAATGCAGTCAGTTATCTGGAGCAGGAAGAACGGAAAAAGATTATCAGCAGAGTGCTGCAGGAAGTACTGTTTTTTTTTGGCGGAGGACAGAAAGAAGAGTATGTAACAATACTGAAAGAATCGGGAGTTCTAAATGACTACGGGTATTTTTACATTCCTTTTGAATTTTTTATATCCGGAGGGGAATTGCCGGAGAAAGAGGAACGTGCAAAACGCATGGAACTGGTTCAGGAATTGGTGATAAAGACAGCAGAAAATATTTTTAAAAGTTCGTATATTCTATTAGATGTGGGTTCGGCACATTCCATTGTACTCTTTGTGTGGAAGGTGTATGAAGGAATGGGTGGAAACTGGGAGAAAAAGGCAGGGATGTTTACTCGAAAATTGCCAAGTGTTATGAAAAATGTGACACAGACCGAGTGTAAGGTATTCCGGACGGGAATACATAAAGGGTATGACGAACTGAAACAGTGCGCAAATGAATATCGGACGTTATTGGAGCGTTATTACCTTGGGATACCGGAGGAAAAGTATCAAAATAATGGACAGACGGAATTTGAACCGCTGGGATTAAAGGGAATCGGATCGGAACTTTATCATGAAATCATGCAGCGGAATTTAAAGGGAATCAATACGTTGATGGATAATGTGATTGCGAGGATTCAGAATACGGCACATCAGAAGAGTCAGGCTATCTGGCTGCTGAATGAGTTAAATCGAGAGGCTTCCACAGCGCTTGCCAAATTTGGGGTAATGGAAACATCTACATATGAAAGAGTCAGCAGTATTGCAGTAATTGATAATATCAGTACAAGAAAGCAAGTAGTTTCCTGGCTGGAAATGCTTCGCAATACCTTAGATGATGTGATTGGAAATGGAAATATGCCGGGAAATCCACTGGCACAAAAAGCGCGCAAGTATGTAGTGGATCATCTGGAAGACTGTATCAGTCTGCAGGAAACAGCAGAATATGTAGGCGTTTCAGCAGGATATTTGTCTACAATTTTTAAACGAGAATACAATCAGAGTTTTGTTGATTATGTAAATGAAACAAAAATGGAGTATGCCTGCCGCTTATTGGAGGAAGGTGAGTTGATGGTAATGGAAATTGCATATCGCCTGGGATATGAAAATGCATATTATTTTTCAAAAGTCTTTCGAAAATATATCGGAATGTCACCAACGGATTATCAGAGACGCATGGAGGATGAAAAAAATACATAGATTGTAAAAAAATAACAGTGTGGAAAGCGAAAGTTAAAAAAATTACAAGTATTCCCTTGCTTTCTTAATTTCATTCTTTATGGAAAGTTTATATAATCAAATCAGCTTAAAGATAATAAGGTTTACATTTTAAGATGTAAAGACGAAAATTTCTAGGAGGAAATGAAATGAAGAATAAGTTTTTGAAGACAGTTGCATTTGGTCTTGTGACAACAATGACAGCAACGACTTTGCTTGCAGGATGTGGAAGCAAAGAAGAGAAACCAGCTGACGAGGGAAAAGAGGGAGAGAAGGTAACATTAACATTCCCAGTTTGGGATTCAGCGCAGAACCTGTACTTACAGGACATTATTGAGGGATTCGAGGCTGAGAACCCGAACATTAAGATTAACATGGTTGATGTAGCAGCAGCTGACTACATGAACAAGTTGTCTACAATGTTAAATGGTGGAAACGATTGCGATATCGTATATGTAAAAGATTCAGATTCTACACCATCATTTGCTAAAAAAGGACAGTTAGAAGATTTGACGTCTTACATTGAGAAAGATGGAATCAACACAGACAAGTACATTTCTTATGATGATTTCAATCTGGATGGAAAACAGGTAGCATTTCCATTCAAATCTGATTACTATGTATTGTACTACAACAAAGACATCTTTGATGCAGCAAATGTTGAATATCCTACAAATGACATGACATGGACAGAGTGGGGAGAGATGTGTACAAAACTGACAAGTGGTGAAGGAAACAACAAAGTATACGGTGGATACCTTCATACATGGCAGGCATGTGTAGAGAACTGGGCAGTACAGGACGGAAAGAATACAATCCTTGGACCAGACTATAGCTTCATGAAACCATATTATGAGATGGCTTTGAGAATGCAGGATGCAGGAACAATCATGGATTACTCTACATTGAAAACAGGTAATATCGCATACGCTTCTCCATTCCAGCAGGGAACAGTAGCAACATTGCCAATGGGAACATGGTTCTCGACAATGATGATCACAAAAGCAGAAGCTGGTGAAACAGATGTTAACTGGGGAATCGCAACACTGCCTCATCCAGACGGAGTAGAAGCAGGAAGCACAGTTGGTTCTACAACACCATTAGCAATCAATGCAAATTCTAAACATAAAGAAGAAGCTTGGGAATTCATCAAATATGCAACAGGAGAAGTTGGTTCTGCAGCCCTTGTTGAAAGAGGACAGATGCCAGCATACCAGGATGAAACAACATTAGACGCAATTGCAGCAAAAGAAGGAATGCCGGAAGGTTCTGCAGAAGCGCTGAAGACAACAAACATCGTTCTTGACAGACCGATCGATTCTAAGTCCGCAGAAATCAACCAGATGCTTTCAGAAGAGCACTCTCTGATCATGATCAAAGAGAAACCAATTGATGATGTATTAACAGAAATGGGCGATCGCGCAAAAGAAATTCAGGGTAAATAGTGAATGGTTAGATGGGCGGCGGGGTGACTGTCGCTCATTTTATGCCTAAAATGACTTGATAACAGGGTGAGAGAGAAAAGGAGAAACAATGGAAAAGAAAGCAAAGAAACAAAAAGGTGTTTCCCTGACACTTCGGCAAAATCTTGTAGGATATTCCTTTATTCTGCCGAATTTCATCGGATTTTTCGTTTTTATATTTATTCCTGTCATGTTCTCACTAGCACTGAGCTTCTCACATTGGGATGGCTTTACTGAGATCGAATTTGCAGGAATCCAGAATTTTGTTGACATATTTAAAGATAGTGTATTTCGTGATTCTATTTGGCAGACAGCGTACTTTACAATCTTTACTGTATTGTTTTCAGTAATTGCATCATTAGGACTGGCGCTTCTGTTGAATCAGAAAATTAAGGCAAGAGGTTTCTTCAGAAGTGCATTATTCTTCCCATACGTAGCATCTGTTGTAGCGGTATCAGTTGTATTTAATGCTATGCTGCAGCCAGAGTATGGACCGTTGAATGAATTTTTGAAATTTATCGGAATTTCAAATCCGCCGGGATGGCTGGCGTCTACAACATGGGTTATTCCGGGATTAATCATTGTAAATGTATGGAGAAACATGGGATACTTTATGATTATTTATCTTGCAGGTCTGCAAGGGATTGATCAAAGTTTATATGAAGCAGCTGAACTTGATGGAGCAAACGGATGGACACGTTTCTGGAAAATTACCTGGCCACTGCTTAGCCCAAGTACTTTCTTTGTAGTTATGATGCTTGTTATTAATTCTTTCAAGGTATTTGACCTGGTATGGTTAATGACAAACGGTGGACCGGGAACATCTTCAACAATGATTTCCCAGTATATTTACAATCAGGCATTTATCTCTTGGGATTATGGTAAATCATCAGCAGCGGCTATGATTCTGTTCTTGATTGTTGCACTGTTGACTGCATTCCAGTTTAAGGCTGAGAAGAAAATTGTAAACTACTAAGGAGGTTGGGAAAATGGTAGGAAAGAAAAATCCTGTAAAAAGAGCACTTCTCTATATCCTGCTTATTGTGTTGACAATCACTACACTGACACCCTTGATTTGGATGTTGTCATCTTCTTTAAAACTTGACAAAGAAGTGTTTTCAGTTCCAATTCAGTGGATTCCAAAGAATCCGCAGTGGAGCAACTATTCAAAAGTATGGGAGAAGATTCCACTGTTAACATTTACGTTGAACTCAATAAAACTGACTGTAATTATTACGATTATTCAGGTGATTACATCAAGTTTTGCGGCATATGGTTTTGCAAAATGTAAATTTAAAGGAAGAAATATCTTATTTATGCTTTATGTAGCTACTATGGCTATTCCATGGCAGGTATATATGCTTCCACAGTATTCTTTGATGAACAACCTGCATTTGGTAGATACACATATCGGTTATATATTAATGCAGAGTTTTAACGCGTTTGGTGTATTCTTGATGAGACAGGCATTTATATCGATTCCGGATGAGCTTTTGGAAGCGGCGAGAATTGATGGTCTATCAGAATACGGTATCTTTAGAAAAATTGTATTGCCACTTAGTAAAGCATCTGCGACCACATTGGTCATTTTCACATTTGTAACAATTTGGAATGACTACATGGGGCCAATGATTTACTTTAATACAGAGTTAAATAAAACAATTCAGTTAGGTATCAAGATGTTTATCGGACAATATTCGACAGAGTATGGTCTTGTAATGGCGGTATCTGTACTGGCATTGATTCCGGTGCTGATTATTTTCTTGATCGGACAGAAACAGTTTGTACAGGGAATTGCAAGCAGTGGTATCAAGGGTTAATGCTGGAAAACGATAGTTAAAGAGAAATAATACGAATCAGAGGAACGCCTTGTCGGACAATGAACTGTATAACAGAAAAATTGTTCCGATGAGGCGTCCTTCAATATCAATGAGAGAAATAAAAAAGGAGGCTGAAATCAATGCTGTATCCAAAAATGTCATCTGGCCGGATGGTGTTTGATCTGAATGGAATTTGGGATTTTAAGTTATTAGAGCATGCAGGCGAGAAACGAGATGAAGCGGGGCTGCATTTGACCGGATTAAGACCAATGCCGGTTCCATCTTCTTATAATGATATATATCCGGGAAAAAAATTTGCAGATCATGTAGGGGAAATGGTATATCAGAGAACCATCCATGTGACAGAGCAAATGAAAAGAGAGCGCTTAGTTTTAAGATTTGGAAGTGTCGCACATACAGCAGAAGTGTATTTAAACGGAGAGGTGCTGGGGAAACATAAGGGTGGATTTTTGCCGTTTTCCTTTGAAATATCCGAAAAAGCAATCATCGGGGATAATCTCCTGACTGTGTTTGTAAATAATATTGTAGATTATTCTACCTTACCATGCGGAAGAATGGAGCAGGAAGAATATCCTGGATTAGCTCCGAAGACAATAAATCTCCCGAATTTTGATTTTTATAATTATACAGGAATTATGCGCCCTGTATGGTTATATACGACTCCAAAGACTTACATTGAAGATATTGAGGTTGCAGGAAAAATGGATGGCACCCTTATTTGGAAAGTAACAGTGGAGGGGGCGCAGAAAGAGGAGTCCAGGCTTCATATCCGCGTACTGGATTCAAATGGAAACTGCGTATATGAGAGTGAAGGCGATAGTGGAGCAACAAAACTGGATGGTATAAAATTATGGTCTACGGAAGAGCCGAATCTGTATGAATTGGAAGTTCGTCTTGAGGCGGCGGGTGGAATTGGAGATGAATATAAAGAAACATTTGGATTTCGTGAAATCGCGATTGAAAATTGCAGAATTTTATTAAACGGAAAGCCGGTATACTTAAAAGGCTTTGGAAAACATGAAGAAGGCGCAATTCATGGAAGAGGAACGGATTTATCTCTGATGACAAAGGATCTGGGATTGTTAAAATGGATCAATGCAAATTCCTTCCGTACTGCACATTATCCGAACAGTGAGGAGATGATGCAGTTGTGCGATAAACTGGGAATTTTGGTCATCGATGAAGCTCCGGCAGTAGGGCTGAATACCGGATTTACAGCGACGGGATTGCTGGGGGGAAATCCGCAGGGAACATGGGCTACATTGACTACAGCTAAGCATCATAGAGATGTAATGGAAGAACTGGTGCGCAGAGATAAAAACCATCCATGTGTGATTGCATGGTCCGTAGCGAATGAACCTGCCAGCCAGGAAGAAGGAGCAAAAGAATATTTTGAACCGTTGGTAAACCTGACGAAGGAGCAGGATATTCAACATCGTCCGGTGACGATTGTGACTTATGAGGGGTCTACGCCGGAGACTTGTAAAGTTGCGGAGCTGTGTGATTTCCTTATGTTGAACAGATATCGTGGCTGGTATAATACAGAAGGAAATCTAGAGGGAGCAAAGGCAAAATTAAAAGCGGAGTTAGAAGGCTTTCATAAAAGATGTCCGGAGAAGCCGATCATGCTTGGAGAGTATGGCGCAGATACAATTATGGGACTGCATGATATCAATGCTCGATTATTTACTGAAGAATATCAGACGGCGTTTATGAAAGCATATGGAGAAGTATTTGATTCACTTCCATATATTACAGGAGAGCATGTGTGGGTATTTGCGGATTTTGCAACAGCAGAAAATATCAAACGTGTGGATGGAAATAAAAAAGGTATTTTTACAAGGGACAGACGACCGAAACAGGCGGCTTATTTCTTGCAGGAAAGATGGGAGAAAATGTAGAGTGGACAACCGGGTTCTGGACCGGAGAAATCTGGCTGGCTTATGAAAATGCTAAGACGGAGGGAGAAAAAGAACTCTATAGAAAGGCGGGAGAAATTCAGGTAGATTCCTTTTTGAATCGAATTGAACAGAGAATTGATGTGGCTCATCATGACATGGGATTTTTGTATAGTTTATCCTGTGTTGCAGCATATAAACTGACCGGCATGGAAAAAGCGAAAAAGGCAGCACTTCTTGCAGCAGATAATCTGGTAAGTCGTTTTCAGCCGAAGGGAGAATTTTTGCAGGCATGGGGCAAGATGGGAGCACCGGATAACTACCGTTTTATCATTGACTGTCTGTTGAATCTGCCGCTTTTATACTGGGCATTTGAAGAGACAGGAATTGAAAAATATAGAGATATTGCAGAAAAACACATCCATACAGCACTTGCAAATGTGATTCGTGAAGACAATTCTACATGGCATACCTTCTTTATGAATCCGGAAACAGGAGAGCCGGATCATGGGGCTACATGCCAGGGTTATCGGGACGGTTCTGCATGGGCAAGAGGACAGGCATGGGGAGTGTATGGCACTGCAATGGGTTACCGCTATACAAAACGGGAAGAATATATTGGATATTTTAAACGCGTTACTCAATATTTTCTGGAGCATTTGCCGGAAGATCTCTGCCCGTACTGGGATCTGGAGTTTGGTACCGGAGACGAGGAACCGCGTGACTCTTCTTCTGCAGTAATCGCAGTGTGTGGAATGTTGGAAATGAGTAAATACATGAGCGAAGTTGGGAAGGATTCTGCACCTTTTTAAGTGGTATTTACACATGAAATAAAAAAGTACAAGAAGTGTAAAAAAGTAATAGTAGCATTGAAAATAGCTTGAAAAAAGTAATAGGACTCAAAGATAGTTCATTGACTATTTTGGACAAATTTATAGAATAAAAGTTAAGTATGGAAAAGTATAGAACGAGAACAAAAATCAAAGATGGGAAGAGTCATGAACAGACAAAAAGTACTTGCAGTTCTTGCAGCAGCGACAATGCTGGGAGCGGTTACAGTTCTGGAGTGGGGCTGTGGAAAACAAGAAGAGACGAAGGCAGAAAATACACAAGAGACAGCAAAGAAAGAAGAAAAAAGCGGAGAACTTACAGACGGGAAGTACTTGTTGACTGTAGATGGCTACGGAGTAACCGAAGAAGAGTTTTTGATGTTTTTGAGAGATCAGAAAGCAATTACAACAAATTATTACTGGACCAATTACAAGATGGAAACAAATGATGAATTCTGGCGAACGGAAGTAGAGGGGCAGACACCGCTTGATTATGCGAAAGACAGGGCGCTGGCACAGGTGAAAGAAGCAAAGATAGAATTCATCCTGGCATCGGAAGAGGATATTCTGGAATACAAAGACTACGATGAGATGATGAAAGATATGGAGAAGGAAAATAAAGATCGTGCCGAGAAGAAAGATAACGGTGAGACATTCTACGGCGTAGAGGAATATTCTCCATTTACCTATTATCAATATTTGAGCGGCGGTGCCCGCGCAGAGCTGGAGAATCGACAGATTGAAAAGACCAGTCCTCCAAAAGAGGAGCTGGAAGCTTTGTATGAAGAATATAAAGAAAGTTTTTCACTGGGAGAAATTTACAAATATACCGTTCATTATGCGGATGGAACAACAGAAACAGTGGAACAAAATACCCGGGAAATCGGAAAGGGAGAGGAAGTCAAGGAAGATTTGATCTACAATTATTTTTCCATGATGCAGCCGGGAGAATCCATTGACTATTATATATACGATGGAAGAGAAGCAAGTATTGAGTTTCAAGGGGTAGAAAGCTTAGGCTATGCTTCTTATGATGAGGCAGAAAAATCACTTCGCACATTCTATGCAAGAGCAGAAGTTGCAGAATGGGTTGAGAAAATGACAGAAGATGCGGAAGTTGTGATTGATGAGGAGCATTACGATGCACTGGAGATGCCGTAAAAAACAGATTCACTTCTGTTATTTATAAATGTTCTGAGCTGTATTGTAAGAATGCAGACAGAACGAAGAGAACTATATCAAACAAAAGGAGGGAAATGAGAAAGAAATGCACATGCAAAGAAAAAGGTTAGGAAAAAAAATTCTGAGTGGACTGCTTGCATTGGGACTTTGTGTCAGTATGGTTCCAACTGTATCAATGACAACATATGCAGCAGATCCGACAGGCCTGTCTTTGAAGCTCTATGGAGCAGATGCGGCAGCATGGAATGGAAAAGACGAAGTCCGCGTATATGTAGATGCGGCAGAAAGCGGAGCAGCACTTGATACTGCTTCTTATCAGATTACAGAGGGTGGCGATAAATATGAATTGTCAGCTGATGGTTATCTGACATTGAAACCAGGAAAGACAACCGCAAAGGGTGATAAAATCACAATCGGCGCGTCTGCAAAATATTATTCAGAAGACCAGCTGTTATGGAGTGATGGTCTGGAAATAGACGGAAGTCTGAAACCATCTCAGGCAGGTATGTATGGCCTGACACATACAGCTGATAAAGCACACAACGGACTGAAGTCAGGTACAACAAATTCCGTACAGTGCAAAGACGGAATGTGGTCAGCTGATGTGAACAGCACAGGACGTCTTGTGTTCTGGTACTATGATCCGGCAACACCGGAGGAGATGGATAACAGCATTATTACTGATGAATTTGACCAGATTAAGTTCGGTATGGCAATCAATGGATACAGTAATTTCCTGATGGGAGTTGGAGTTCCGTCAAGTACAGAGACTGATGATAAAACACAGTATCTGAAAACATATACCGTTCGTGAGGCGGGAACATGGAGACCGACGAATATCCAGAGAACACCGGGCTGGCATAAGATGGAAGCAGAAGTTACTGCTGAAGGAACAAAGGCATTCATCGATGGTAATGCTGTGTGCTTTGCAGGAGAAGATACACCGCTTCTTGTAACAGGCGTAAAGACAATCAATAAAGCTGCGGTTGCTACAAACTGGGCAAACAAAGCAGATGTGATGACATGGGTAGAAGGAAAACATTTCATTGACGATATGTATATCCTGAAATCTAACGCTGGCGAGATCAAGACAGATGACTCTCTTACAATGACTGTAACAGTTGACAGTGATGTCACAGAACAATCTGATGAAATGAAACTTACATTCGGTGCAGACAACAGTGGAAGTCTTACAAAGGGAGAAACTGGTAAGGTTTATCTTGACAATGCAGATAACGTTGCAATTGAGAGTGTTGAATATACAACAAACAATGAAAACGTGATCGTAGGAAAAGACGGTACTTTGACACTGAAAGAGGGATACAAACCAGCAGCAGATGAAACTGTGAAAGTTACTGCTAAGGTAAAATACTATGATGAAGCAGGTGTTGTATTCACAGACAGTTTTGAAGGCGAGAAACAGTTTACTGATGGAGACGCTGGTTTATACAAACACAGCGACAAAGGTTCTTTGTTTGGTCGTTATGCAGCATCAGCAACAAGCACCAATATTGGTTCACCGGCTAAAAATCTGGATGAAGTAACCAATGTTACTGTTACAGCATATTACTATGATGCAAACGGCGGCGCTGATCAGACAAAATGGGGATTCGGTATCAATAATAATGATGATGCACCTTTGGGAATCTTCTATGACGGCACCATTGCTCCGCTTGTAGACAACATGACAAAGACACATTATGGTACTCGTATTAAAGGTTATACATATAACAACTATGGCTGGGGAACTACTGATGTTGAGAGAACAGCTGACTGGCACAAATTCCAGTGGGCAATTGATGAAACAAAAGGTCTTACAATGATGATTGACGGAAAAGTAGTTTCTACAAACCCGAAAGTTGAAAAAGATTCTACAGATAAGAATCTTGTAAAGGTTGAAAATAACGAACAAATCACGTCTTTGAACAGACTTGCAATTCGTGACAACTGGAACAACAATGCAACAAACATGAGTGAGATTTCGGACAGACATTTCATCGACGGCGTATCTGTTGTTAAGAATGGTACAGCAGTGAAAGAGGCAACTCTGGAGTCTGTTGAAATCCCGGTAATTGGTGTTCAGTACACAGTAACACCTGATCGTCTTACAGTAGATAAGACATATCCAAAAGATCAGACAATCTATATTTCTCCTTATATGGAAGGGGAGACAGATATCGTAGATGTACTGGTAAACGGTATGCCGACTTCTAAGAAACTCTGGACAGCAGGAAAAGGAAAAGCTCCACAGAACGCAACACAGTATCCGGCAGAGATGAAGGGATACAAAGTGGTTCTGGATGCGGCAGCAATCAAAGGAATGACAGATGGTGAAACAGAAGTTGTTCTGGTTACAAAAGAAGGTACAGAAATCAAAGTACCTGTTACAGTAGATGTTACAGAACATGTTGCTACAGATTATTATCTGTCAAACAACGGTGATGACAGCGATGATGGACATACACCGGAAACAGCATGGAAGACATTTGATAAACTTCAGAGTGTAACATTTGGCCCTGGAGATCACATCTATTTAGATGCAAAAAGTACTTGGAATGGAGTACAGTTCCGTCCGGAAGGTTCCGGAGCTGAAGGAAAACCGATCGTACTTACAAAGTACAATGACGGAGGTGATTCTTCTAAGAGACCGGTACTGAATGGTAACGGTACAATTGCCGATCTTGAGGCACACAGTTATGCGGCTTTCGATACATGGCGCGCATTCTATCCGTCAGGAACTATCGAGCTGTTCAACGTTGAGCAGTGGGAAGTTCGCGGTGTTGAGGTTACAAACTATGCAAAAGAGATGCAGAAGGGTGCTACAGGACGTAATGGTATTGCTGTAATTCATGATTACATGGAAGTACAGGATATCTCAGTAGAAGATGCTGTAAAACTTTCTAATGCAGAAAGAGAGCAGGCGTTTTATCGCGCAGGCAAACTGCAGCATATAGTAATTGAAGATTGCTATATCCATGACGTAGTAGGTTATCATCCAAAGAACGGAGCTGTAGGCCGCGGCGGTAAAATGAGCGGTGGTATCAATGCGTATGGACCGTATGATGATTTACATATGGACAAGAATATCGTTATGTACTGTGATGTAGAAGGTATCCGTAACGACGTTCTGGCATGGCAGGGAGATACAAGAACCCAGTTCCCGTCTTATATGGAAGACGTGACAGCAAACAACAACTTTATCGTAGGTGTACCGGGAGACGGTATTGTACTTTCCTCTGCAAATCAGTGTGAGATTGCAAACAACTACCTGTCAGATGCAGGTTATTCCTACTATGCAGCAGACAAATCAAAAAATCATAACATCTCATGGGCTGCCGGAAGCGGCGTACAGAATGGATGTAGAGACGTTGAGACAAAAACAGGTGCAGTGGCAAAAGACATGGGTAACCGTAAGGCTCCGATTACATTGCCAACTACCAACTTTGCAGGTCTGTGGTTCATCGGAACAAAAGATTCTGTGGCACAGTACAACGAAGCAGTCAACAACGTATGGACATGTAACGACTCTGAGGCATTTGACGCAGATATGTTCTGCTGGGGTACGGTATTCCAGTACAACTATACATACCGCAACAACGGTGGTTTCCTGTTGATTATGTCAACAGCAGATGATGGTACATTGGTTCGTTACAATGTCAGTGTAGAAGATTCTCAGGGATATGGTCTTGATGGAGGAGAGAGTCAGAATGGTCTGTTCCATTATGCAGGAGCGCCGGACGCAATCTACAACAACCTGTTTATCCTTGGTAAAGATCTGTCAACAGTCTTTGGTGGTGGATCTAATACAACACACTTCTTTAACAACATTATGATTGCACCGAATGGACTTCAGCAGAAGGGTGCTCATGCAGAAGATGGATATGATTATAAGTATGACTTCCATATCAATGGTTCTTCTGATGGAGTTGTTCAGAATCCGAAATTGTCAGGTGAAATTTACAACAACCTGTTTACAGAAGGAATTCTGGATACAATCGTTGATGGTTCTACGGTAGAGTTGAAGGATAACGTTGAGATATCTGTAGAAGATCTGGACAAGGTATTTGTTAATCTTGATGGATTTATGGAAGCACAGCCTGTAAAAGCATTGCTTGGAAGAAGTGATATTACGGGTGTTAACGTTGAAAAACTTGAGTACAAAAAGGGCGCCGGCGTAGCATTTACTCCGGAAGGAGGAAAGGCTGTTAAAGTACCGACAGGTGGATTCGATCTGACACAGTTCCAAGGAATCAAACTGAAAGAAAACGGACTGCTGAGTAAGAACCCGGCTGTAGGCGCAGGTATCGACGTAGATGAAATGGTAGTTGCTATGCGTGAGAAGAAGGGGGATAACTATTATTCTTACAAAGAGCAGACAGATGCAGTTCTGCCACTGACAAAAGACTTCTTCAAGAATGACATTACTGCCCTGAAGAGTGTGGATATCGGACCATTCCAGTCCGACGCAGAGTCACATGTGCATGAAATGGAAAAAATTGAAGCTAAGGCAGCCACATGTACAGAGGACGGAGTAAAAGAGCACTATAAGTGTACAGGATGCGAAAAATACTTCTGGGATAAAGAAGGAACACAGCCAATCGAAGATGTTCAGGAAACAGTTATTCCGGCAGCTCATGTAGATGCAGATGAAGATGGTACATGTGATGTTTGCGGTTACAAAGAAGGCGGAGAGGTAACACCGACTCCAACACAGGATCCGGATGAGGGCGGAAACGGTAATGCTGGAAACAATAATGCTGGAAATAATAATTCCGGAAATAATGGTTCCAATGCAAACAAACCAGATCAGACTACTACAGTGAAGACTGGCGACACAACAAATATCATATTGTGGGCAGCGATTGTTGCAGCAGCAGGCGCAGCAGTTATCGCAATGGTGGTAATCAGAAAGAAAAATACCAGAGGCAGCAGAAGATAATAACAGAAGACGATAACAAGGGTCTAAAATGCAGCTATTGAAGTAAAGGAAGCACACAATGAAGAGGCTGATGTGTCCGTTACGGAGCATCAGTCTCTTTTTTTAAACAGGAGGATATAGCGATGAACAGGAAAAAGTTTGGACAGGGCATGGCTCTTGGGCTTGCCGGAGCGATGCTGCTGTCATTATTTCCTACTGGTGGAACAGTTGCCGCGGCAGATATCGAGCCATTGGTAATTTCCACAGAAAAAGATGTTTATGTACAAGGCGGCGCTGATGCAGATAAAGTCATGAATGGCGGCAATATTGTAGTTAAGACGCCGGAAAAGGCTTCACTTGAATCAAAATATCATCGAAAAGGGTTAGTGGAGTTTGATTTAACAGGAGCATCACCGGAATATAATACAGCAATTCTAAAATTGCATGTAAAACAATTGGGCAAAGAATATAATGACACTGACTGCATGGACGTGTATACGACAGAGACGGGATGGAATCCGGAAATGACATGGAATACCATGCCGGAAGTGAAAGAGAAAGCCGCTTCTGCTTATCAGACCAATATCGATGAAGACAATATAATGAACATTGATATTAGCGAGGCAGTGCAGAAGGCATTAAATGCGGGAGAGAAGGCAATTAGTCTGGAACTAAGTTTTCCGATTCCGCAAGGGGGAGATCATGCCTTATATTTTATCCGTCATACAACAGAAGGTCAGGGACCGGCGCTGGAGTTAGCTTACGATGCAGAGAAAGCGCAGTATGATGCTTATTTTGAGAATCTTCGCAAAAAATGGCATGATTACATCGTTGGTTCAGAATTGGATCTGAACGATGCATCTGTTCAGAAATACGTAGCTTCTGTCAATAAGACAGCGAATAAATATTGGGAAGAGATGAATAAGAGCAATAAGACAGACCGGAAGCAGCTCTGGGATTCTCATCCAATTACGGTCTATACGGATACAAGTGCAGATGCAAGAGTGAGTTCAGGAAATGTGACAACGAATTTCCAGAGACTGAAAGACTTAGCACTTGCTTATGAGACAGCAGGATGTGATTTGTATCAAAATGAAACGTTGCTGCAGGAGATCATCTCAGGTCTTGATTTTATGGTAGATACATATTATAACGGCAGCACAAGTACAGATTGGGGAAACTGGTATCATTGGGAAATTGGTAATTCGCAGGCGCTGGCAGCTACGCTGATGATTGTGCAGGATAGCCTGACCAAGGAGCAGATGGATCATTATATGACAGGACTGGATCGATACGCAGGAAACTGTGGTTCAGCCGGGATTCCTGGTTCGCCAACGATGACAGGAGCAAATCTGTTGGATAAGGCATTAGCTGTTGCACAGACCGGTGTGCTGACAAATGATGCAAATAAATTGGAGTATGTAAAAAATGCACAGAAGGGTGTTTACAATTACGTAACAAAAGATGATGGATTTTATGCAGATGGTTCCTTTATCCAGCATCATACGCTGGCATATACTGCCGGATATGGGGAAAAATTGTATGGAGGAATCGGAGTGTTCTTCTATATGCTGGATGGAACACCATGGGCAATCCAGTATGAAGACGGCAGTGAACAGATGATCTATGATACCATCTTCAATTCTATTGAGCCGTTAATGTACGATATGCAAATAGCAGATAGTACAGCGGGACGAGGCATTGTACGTTCTACAGCAGATACACGTACACGTGCGGTCTATGTACTCAATGCAATCCTTCCGATTGGAGCTTCCATGAAGGGAGAGATGAAAGCAGAATTTGACAGTTTTGCAAAAGACTTTATTCTGACAGATGTAGATTACTATTTTGCACATACAGGAAATATTACAACGATTCAGCTGGCAAAGAATCTGCTCAATGACAGCAGTATTGCTCCGCGTGATAATTATGCAGTGCATAAGACATATGCAGGAATGGATCGTATTTCCCATGTACGACCGGGGTATATGCTTAATGTTTCGATGAGTTCTACCCGCCAGAGTAAATTTGAAAATTACAATGGAGAAGGTTTAAAGATATGGAACATTGCAGATGGAATGACCTATCTGTATACCGATGATTTGAATCAGTATACCAATGGATATTGGGTAACAATTGATCCTCACCGTCTTCCGGGAACAACCGTTGAACGAGCACTTAGCAGAAAAGATTTTACAACATATGCTGAGTCCGGAAGAACACCGTATAGCTGGGCGGGCGGCGTGACACTTGGAAATTATGGTGTTGCCGGCGTGCAGATGAAGTCACTTGGAAATGAAAATAAAGGAAATGGGAATCAGTTAACCGGAGCGGAGTCTAAGAAATCCTGGTTTATGTTTGATGATGAGATTGTGGCAGTCGGAAGCAGCGTAACATCTACAACAGGGAACTGTGTAGAGACAATCATTGACAATCGTCAGATCAAAGAAGATTTGTCTAATGAAATTACCATCAATGGAACTGCACAGAATATCGTGGATAACAGCGATAATGCAGACAAACATGGAACAGAAATTAAGGATGCACAGTGGGCACATATTCAGGGAAATACAGAGAATTCTGCTATCGGATATTATTTCCCGGAAGAAAACACAACCATTCATGCATTAAAAGAATTCAGAGAATCTAATTACAGTACACAGAGTACAACAGAGGATAAGGAAGTAAGCGGTGGTTATGCGACATTGTGGTTTGACCATGGCGCAAAACCGAAAGGGGCATCTTATGAATATGTCATCCTGCCTGGAGCAACAACGGATGAGACAAAAGCTTATGCGGAAGAATCTCAGGTAGAAGTATTGGCAAATGACGACAATGTCCATGCAGTTCATCACAAAGGTTTAGATATGACAGGAGTGAACTTCTGGAACGACGGTGAAAATGCAGCAGCCGGAATTACTTCTAATAAAAAAGCATCAGTTATGATGCAGAAAACAAAAGACGGAATCCTGGAAATTGCAGTATCAGATCCGACACAGGAAAACAACGGAACCATTGAGTTGACAGTGGATGTTCCATGTGAGGCAGTTGTTTCTCAGGACGAGACAGTGACAGTAAATGAAGTTGGAGATACAGTGAAACTTTCTGTTAATGTAGCTGGTTCTATGGGAGCAAGCCATACTGTAAAATTGCAGATGGTAATGCCGGTTGATAAAGAAGGATTAGAGACAGCGATTGAAAGTGCAAAATCTGAAGATCAGACAAAGTATACAGAAGAGACTTGGAATGCACTGATTGCAGTTGTAGAAAGAGCAGAAGCAATGCTGGAAAATGCTGATGTGGATCAGGAAACAGTAGATGCCATGGAAGAAAAAGTGCTGGAAGCAATCGAAGCATTGGAACTGAAACCAGAGCCGGTTGATAAGAGTGCTTTGGAAAAAGTAATCAAAGAGGCAGAAACGCTGAAAGAGAAAGATTATACTGCTGAGAGCTGGAAGGCAATGCAGGATGCATTGAAAGCAGCACAGGTTGTATCGGAAGACAAAGATGCAACAGAAGAAAATGTTGAGGCAGCAAGAGCAAGTCTTGCTAAGGCATTGGAGAATCTGGTAAAGGAAGAAGACGAAAAACCGACACCGGATCCGAAACCAGAACAAAAACCAGATCCAACACTGGACAAAAAACCGGAATCTAGACCGGCTGGAAATGAGGCTGGAGCAGTGCAAACCGGAGATACAGCAAATGTAATGCTGTGGGCGGTACTTGCACTGGCAGGCTGCACTGGTATTGTTAGTGCAATTCTGATTAGAAGGAAGAAGTAGGGTAGTCCAAACCATCACAGCTCCCGGGATAATTAATCCTACTCCATCCCTGGCACGGTTTACAAGTAGGTCATGAGCATGGGAAGTAAAGCCTTCCGGTTTTATGGTCCACTCAAAAATTGATGTTGGCTCCATTGGAACCATGATAAAACGATTTTTAATTTCACAGTTTCCAATCTTAGCTGGGGTAAATAAAACCTTATAATCTTTTTCCATATTTCCTCCCAATAAGCGGCAGCTGATGGTTCAGCAAAAGTGCCATGAATCATAACCGCTTGCATATCCGTTGAATGAGTTTAAAAATCGTTGGATGGGAGCTGAAAGGCTCCCAAGAATTATGTCGCCTTAATCAAGCAGTATGTATTCCCTATCTTAAATCTGCTCAAAGCGTTCTTCCTCCAATCTGTTCCAAAATGGTGTTTGTTGCCAGTACATAAAGGTTTTGTCATACTCAATCTTGCTCCTATACTTTTTTCCTTGAAATTCAAATATGACATAGTACACAACATGATGAATTTGGTTAACAATATCTACTGTCTTAAGTATTGGGATGGTATGCTGCATTCCATTCTCATCTGTTAGGCCAATATATAGTAATCTGGTTTCGCCATGCGTATTCGTAGAACTTATGACGGGAATCGCTCCTTTATAATTACCCCATTCTTCCACACTGTTTTTGTCATGCCTGATCTTATCCAAAATAGTCACCACACTTCCAACGGATGTAATTGTACAATCACAGTTTACATAATAACCTGTAATAAAATTTATTTTAATAAAATGGACAAAAAGCAACCGAATATATGCTCGGAATTTATAATTACATTATATCGAACAAATGTTCTGATATCAAGATGAAAAAACAGGAAAAAGCTCCGCAGAACCGGAAAGGAGTAGCGTAACATATTAAAAATATAAAAGGGGATGATGCACAGGGGAAAAGAATTGTCCGTAGATGAGCTGTTGGAGCTAATAACAAATTTATTTCTTTATGTTACAAACGATGCGATCATGGGGATAACAGTCAAGATTTCATCGTTTGTAAAATATACTTTTTATTTGAAAATCAATCTGAAAATCAGTCTGGCAAGTGGCCCGCAGTAGAATAGCTGATATAAAATCGCCATAGGGAAATTCATAGCCCAAGTTTGTATCCATGTCCCGAAACCTGGCTCTTTGAACAGTACAGTTGCAATGAGACTCATAATGGGGCACATGATACAGCAAATGGAGATGGAGATAGCATAGGTGATGAATTGAGGCCGGTCCTCTGGTGTCATAACTTTAAATGCGAGCATTCGTGCCAGCTTTCCCACCACGAAAAATTCTAAAACGAAAGCAATGGGAAGCATGATTGGCATCTCGTGTAGGGCGGCAAGGAAAGTAGTCCCAGTGACACGTCCCATATTCAAAGCGACATTGTAGACAATCATTCCATATACCATAATGGTGGCCATAATGGCAGTGAAAATGACATCCTGAAATTTGTTTTTTGGCATAAAAAACCTCCTAAAATAATAATAAATGTGTTGTTCGTTATCATTCGAGGAGTGTGCGTTTCCAATCTATAACCATATAAAAATTTTTCGTTAATAAATATACCACAGTAATCAGAATTATGCAACTTTTAAATATTTTTAACGTTTTAATATTTCAATATTAAAAAACAAAGGTGGGATTGTTCGCTATCTTTGCTTCGCTTATACAACCATTACTGACACACCATCTGGTATAGCAAGGATGTTTGCTTTATCATTCTTTTACCATCCCCTATTTGTATTAATAAAAGCGATCCTCATCGTTGAATCAATACTACGGATAAATCATTTACATTTGTTCCTGTCGGTCCTGTTATTACAAGTCCGTCAATTGCACGTAATGCATTGTAGGCATCATTGTTATTTAGATAAGAAAACAAATCCATCTTTTTCTCTTCCATCATATGCAGACTCTCACCATCTACATATCCACCTGCTGCATCTGTCGGTCCATCTGTACCATCCGATCCCACCGAAAATACTGCAGTATCTTTTAGTCCGGATATCCCATATGCTGCTGCCAATGCAATTTCTTGATTTCTTCCTCCTTTTCCTTTTCCTGTCAATTTTACGACTGTCTCTCCACCAGCTATAAATGCCAATGACTCCTTGCTATTACTGTGGTATCTGGCTATAGCTGCTAAAAAGCTCCCTGCATCACGTGCGGTACATGTTAAACTATCTGTAAGTATAAATGGTTTATATCCAAGTGTTTCAGCTTGCTTGCAGGCTGCTTCGCATAACTGACTAACACTTCCCGTAATCATTGTTTCTACATTATCTAAGCGTTTCGGCAATTCTTTTCGTAGCAATTGCTTTGTTTCCTCGCTCACAGTTAAATCATATTTTTCTATTACTTTCAGTGCCTGCTCACTGGTAGAACGATCTGGAAATGCTGGTCCCGAAGCAATCATATCCAATGGATCCCCGATTATATCTGATAAAACAATCGAAAATACATTTGCCGGTTCGCACAGTTTAGCGAATCTTCCGCCCTTAACCGCCGACAACCTCTTTCTGATTGTGTTCATCTCAACTATATCCGCACCTTTTCCTAATAACTGTTCAGTAATACTTTCAAGCTCTTTAAACGGAATCAGTGGCTTTTCAAATAGAGCCGAGCCTCCTCCCGAAACCAAAAATAACACGGTATCATCTACAGTCAATCCTGTAACAGCATCTATAGCTGCCTGAGTTGCTGTAACTGAATTTGCATCGGGCATAGGATGGCCTGCTTCATAAATATCTATTTTTTCAAGGGAGCCTTTTGAATGCTCATATTTTGTAATAACAACACCTTCTGATATTTTATCCCCCAATATATCAACAGCTGTTTTTGTCATTTGCCAAGCTGCTTTTCCTATCGCTATTAGTATCGTTTTTCCATCTCCAAAATTACGCCCTGTAAGTGCTTTTTCAACAGCTGTATCTGGCTTAGCTGCATTTAATGCCGACTTCACTATTTCTTTAAAATCATTTTTAATCATATACGCAACCTTTCTTGAAAGTATAGACGACATTAAACACCTTAATCTCCTTGTCATTACACCCTCGAAATATTCTGCCCACAAAAATTCGCCTAAGAGCTGGAGGAATTTCTTCTATAAAAATCGCCAGCCCTATATTGTCATAGAGATAAATAAACTGTTTATTCAATACTCATTGCATTTTGCTGTGAAAGCTCCACTTCTCCCATCTCCTATAGATACAAATAATTGGTATGACATACTTTTTAAACTTCTGCCTTATAGTATAGCATTATTAAAGGGAAAAGGCGAACGCTTTCGATAATAAGGAGTATCGGCCTAAAATGAAAATATAAATTCCACTCCCTCATTCCCTAGTGGAATTTACTTCCACACAGTTAACATTTACTCTTTCATACATAAGTGGTATGGTTACATCTCCTTCTGACAGCAGTAGAAGGAGATTTTATGAGTAAATATATCCGGGCGTTTGACAGTTGAACAATAGAAAAATGACAAAGGGGTAAGCACCTCTGCTATTATTCGCAAGCTTGGTACTTTAAAGGAATTACTAAAAGAACATGGTCCCACGCGGGATGATGTCATGTGTTGGGCTAAAGAAGAAGCCAGAATCGAAACTCAAAAATACAAAGAAGAACGTGAGAGCAAAGCGGTCCAGATCATTTTCCATGCCGACAGGCAGCTGGACTACGACAAGCAGAAGTTCTTTCGTGGCGGATATCTTTTTCTTCAGTACATTTATTACGGTCTGTAATTAAATAAAATATGCCGGAAATTGAAAGCTAAATATAAATTTCAGTATGATATAAATGCGATCCTCTCAGATCTGATCTACGCCAGAGTGCTTGAGCCGGCCAGTAAACGTTCTTCCTTTAAGGCTGCATCTGAATTCTTGGAAAGACCGTCTTATGAGCTTCATGATATTTATCGTGCCTTGGATGTTCTTGGAAGTGAATGTGATCTTATCCAGTCAGAAGTATATAAAAACAGCAACTTTCTGGTTGAAAGAAACGATAAGGTCCTTTACTATGACTGCTCGAATTATTATTTTGAAATCGAACAGGAAGATGGCAGCAAAAGATACGGAAAGAGCAAAAAACACCGACCGAATCCAATCATTCAAATGGGATTGTTCATGGATGGAGATGGCATTCCGCTTGCCTTTTCTACTTTTCCTGGAAATGCAAATGAACAGACTTCCTTAAGACCTTTAGAGAAAAAAGTCCTTGGGGAATTCGGATGCCAGAAATTCATCTATTGCAGTGATGCAGGCTTAGCTTCGGAAGATATCCGAAACTATAATCATATGGGCGAGCGGTCTTTTATTGTAACACAGTCCATAAAAAAGCTGTCCACCGAAGATAGATCATGGGCTTTGGATCCAAAGGGCTTCAAAAGAATCTCCGATGATAAGCCTGTTGATATCACTAAAATTCCTGCGGATGATCCGGACCTTTATTATAAAGACGAACCCTATACAACCAAAAAGCTTCATCAGCGTCTGATCATTACATATTCACCAAAGTATCTGCAGGATGAAAATAGGATCAAGGCACATTTTCTTATCTGCTTTCTTGCACTGCTGTCTTACCGCATACTTGAGAAAAAGCTTGATTACAAATACACTTGTGAAACACTCTTAGGAACTTTAAAATCCATAAATTTTGCAGAGATTCAAGAACAGGGACTCATGCCATTGTATAAGCGTGAAACAATCACAGATGATCTACACGCTGTCTGTGGATTCCGAACCGATTATCAGTTCATAACGAAAAGTCAAATGAAAACAATTCAGAAAAGAAGTAAAGGCAGAGAATAAATTACCATACTCTGTGAAACAAATAAAAACGGCTGTAGTCCTTATAATTTCAAGGTGGGAAAGAATATATCGGAGGTGACAAGATAACGATAGAAGCACCTATCGATGAGATTCCGGCGTTTGTGAAATCAGGTAAACTTAAGTATCTCTTCTAAGGAAGGAATAAAAAGATGACGAAAAAAATTTTTGCTTTGCGTTCACTAAGTTTACTCTGGCTGATCTGTTCACTTCCAATTATCACGATTGGTCCATCCACGACAGCTGTTTATTCGTTTTGACAAGATATAAAACATTTTATGGGAGGTATTTTATGAAACAATTTGAAGTTGCAAAAGAACAAAGCGCGGGCGATTTTCGTTCGGACAGTAATTTTCTTTTGGGATATTTTGAGGAAAAGAACGGTGAGCTGCACTATCGCTATGATGCGGAGAGAATGGTTATTGAGCCATGGGGAGCGAATTCCCTTCGTGTGCGTTCTTCAAAGCTGCCCCAAATGCCAGAAGAACGTTGGGCGTTAGAGGAGCCGGTAAAGACGGAGGCAAAAATTAAAATTGATGAATTCTCAGCAGAAATAATAAATGGCAAGATCAAAGCGGTTGTCAATAATATTGGAAAAATCTTCTTCTATAATCAGAAAGGTGAATTGCTTTTAGAAGAATTTGTCCGTAACCGGGAGGATATGTTTGCTGATACCTGCAGTTCTCTTTTGATTGAGGCAAGAGAGTTTAAGCCGATCATCGGAGGGGAGTATTCATTGAACATGCGTTTTGTTTCAAATCCGGATGAAAAGATTTACGGTATGGGACAGTATCAGCAGGATTTTCTGAACCTAAAGGGAGCAGATTTGGAGTTGGCACATAGAAATTCACAGGCAAGTGTCCCATTTGCAGTCTCTTCGTTGGGTTATGGATTTTTGTGGAACAATCCGGCAGTAGGACGTGTAAATTTCTCCAGAAATACAACAACCTGGGAGGCGTATTCCACGAAGAAGCTGGATTACTGGATTACCGCGGGAGACACACCGGCGGAGATTGAAGAAGCTTATGCAGATGCAACAGGCAAGGTTCCGATGATGCCGGAATATGGTCTTGGCTTCTGGCAGTGTAAGCTTCGTTACCAGACACAGGAAGAGCTTTTGGAGATTGCAAGTGAATATAAGAAACGTGGACTTCCGATTGATGTTATCGTCGTGGATTATTTCCACTGGCCAAAGCAGGGTGATTTCCGCTTTGACCCGACCTACTGGCCGGATCCGGATGCTATGATTGCAAAGCTTAAGGAAATGGGAATTGAGCTGATGGTTTCTGTATGGCCGATGGTGGATTACTTAAGCGAAAACTTTGAGGAAATGAAGGCAAAAGGGCTGCTTACAAGAGTTGAGAAGGGTGTCAGAATAGACAATACTTATATGGGAAACACCATCCAGTACGATTCGACGAATCCGGAAGCACGGGAGTATGTATGGAGTAAATGTAAACAGAATTATTACGATAAGGGTGTGAAGATTTTCTGGCTGGATGAGGCAGAACCTGAGTACACAGTTTATGATTTTGAAAATTATCGTTACCATGCAGGTCCGAATGTCCAGGTGGGCAACATTTATCCTGCGATGTATGCAAAGACTTTCTTTGATGGCATGCGTGAGCAAGGACAGGAGCAAGTGGTAAACCTTCTTAGGTGTGCATGGGCGGGAAGTCAGAAGTACGGTGCACTTGTGTGGTCCGGAGATATTCACTCCTCATTTGCGAGCATGAGAAATCAGGTTGCAGCAGGACTGAATATGGGACTGGCAGGTATCCCATGGTGGACAACAGATATCGGTGGATTTTTTGGCGGAAAAGTTGATGATGAAGATTTTCGTGAGCTCTTGATTCGCTGGTTCGAGTACGGAGCATTTTGCCCGGTTATGCGCCTGCATGGATATCGTATGCCGTATCAGCCACAGCAGGGAACAACCGGTGGTGCAGCTTGTGTATCCGGTGCGCCGAATGAAATTTGGAGCTTTGGCGATAAAGTTTATGAAATCTGTAAGAAATATATGGACATCCGTGAGACGTTAAGACCTTATACAAGAGAACGCATGGAGGAAGCTCATACGAAGGGAACACCGGTTATGCGTCCAATGTTCTATGACTTCCCTGAGGATGCTGCATGTTGGGAAATCGAGATACAGTACATGTATGGACCGGATATTCTGGTTGCACCTGTAATGGAAGAAAAGGAAGAAACAAAGGAAGTTTATCTGCCGGCTGGTGCTGTGTGGACAAATGTTTGGACGAAAGAGCCCTGTGAGGGTGGTCAGACAGTCACAGTAAAGACCTCGATCGATCAGATCCCTCTATTCACGAGAGAAGGGTATACACTTGAAATCCATTAGTATATGCTACATTTCTAATCGAGCAAGCGGAGAGAGTTATTAAATAACTTGGCCAGGCAGCGCCCAGCTTATGTTAAGTGGATGCTGCCTGTTTCCTAGTATAGCGCTACGGCTACGTTTGCTATCGCGGTTTTCACGAAATCATCCTTATTGAATCAGCAAGTTATTTATTGTCGCCTATACTAGTATTTAATATGCTCTTTTGATAATGCTTTCCATATGAAGCTGTGCTTCTCTGCGGATTTTTTCTTCATCCAGTGTCAGCACTTCTCTGTTTTTCATAACAATTTTTCCGTTAATAATGGAATCTGTCACGTCATGACCATTTGCCGCCTCCACAATTGTATTCACTAGATTTTGTGAAGGAGTCAGATGTGGCTGGTCAATATTCAACAGGATAACGTCTGCCTTTTTTCCTTCTTCTACAGTTCCCAGCCGTTCACCTTCACCTATAGCAGCTGCACCTCCCTGGGTTGCCATTTTGAGAACTGTCTGGCAGGTCATCACTACCGGGTCAAAGGAAGGAAGTCCCCAATATGCAATCATACTGTAACGCAGTATCTTCATTTCATCAAATAGATCCAGATTAGAAGGGGCTGCGCCGTCACATCCTAATCCAACGTTCAGACCTGCATTTACAATCTGAGGGGCTTTAGGGAATCCATGGTTTGCCAGATTTGCTCTTGGGCAATGGATAATCTTTACATCCCACTTTGCCAGAGTGGAAATATCCTCATCAGACAGCATGACATTATGAGCGGTTAAGAGATTGGGCCCCAGCACCCCCATAGATTCCAAGAATTGAACCGGACGGAGCTTATAGTTCTGCAGGCAATAACTTACTTCATCCTTGTGTTCACACAAATGAGCATGAATACCCGTATGTAACTCTGCTGCGGAATTCCTGACCATCTCGATCAGTTTTGGTGAACAGGTCATCACCTGGCGAAGGGCAAACCAAATAGAAATTCTGCCATCCCCGGCATTATGATAATTCTTATATAATTCCCGTGTATGCGTAATTGATTCTTCCGCAGTTTCTTTCATTGCTCCGGTAATTGCATTTCCCATATCCATCGTTGATTTTGCTATCGCTGCACGCATACCTGACTCCAGAACTGCATCAGCCACACGCTCCATATGTACACCACCGGAATCAGCAAACGCAGTTGTTCCGTTTTTTATCATTTCCAGGCAAGATAACTGAGCACTGATATAAGAGTCTTCCGGTTTTAAATTGCTTTCAAAAGGAACCAGAAATCTCGTCCAGACCATCGGATATTCATCAGAAACCCGTCCTCTAAGCAGCTGTTGGCAAGTATGTGTATGACCATCCACCAGACCCGGCATCAAAAGCTTTCCGCTTCCATCAAGAGATTCTTTTGCCGTAAACTCCTTTTCCAGCTTTTTTTCTTTTCCGATTTTCTTTATGTATGAGTTCTGAATTACCACACTACACACATCCGATACTGACATATCCGGTCTCAGAATACGACAGCCTTTGATTAAAATATCACATGTATCCATTTACAAAGTTCCTTTCTTTTTTAGTCGAATATCACCACATTTAAACAGCATGAGTCAATTTAAGTACCACATCTGCAACCAATGCAGAAAAAATAAAAGTTCCCGAAATAACTAACAAAGTAATAAACACCATTTTCCATCCCATTTTAACAAAATTTTTCAAATCCTTACTCAGAGAAATTCCGGCGAAGGCCCCCAAAGCCGTTACAGGAGCCATAAATGCCACCTGCGAAGTGGTTTCTACAATCCAGGCCTGTACGGGTGATATTGGACAGGCAAGTAAAAGAGCAGTGAGAGAAACATACATCATGGACGGTAAATGGATAAAACGGCTCATGTATTTGCTGATCGCCAAACCGCACAAGGCTATGCCGTCAAGCACTAAAATCCCAATTATAGAGTCTGTAAGCGGCATATCATAGCCGATCAGATTCGTCAATATCATAATAACCGACACCAAACACAACAATGCCATCTGCTGAATAACATATCTTTTCATTTTGTCCCCTTCCTATGCTTCTTTTTCCCTAGTTTAGGCTCCAGCCATGCATACAATTTTCTGGCCAATGGTAATCCTACGAAGGTCCCCATGTATATCCCGGTAATACCGGTAAGCATATCACTGGTACCTCCCAGCATCATGATATCGTCTGCATAAGCCGGATACATTTCTCCTAATACACCAGTTGCAGCCAGCATCATAGAGCCGCTTCCCACACCACTTGCCATTCCTAAAGCAAGGGGATGAAAGATATTCCAGGAAGCCACAACCCCAGCTAAAATGCTAATAAAGACAGTGCCGATTACAGAGCCCACAATATAGACTGCAAATGTACCCTTTGTCTCTGCTGCATCCGGTCCATATATATCGGTAGTAAGTCCCAAATTTGAATCCCGGTTAATCGAATAGCAAGCTCCGATTGCCTCTTTTTTCAAACCAAGAAGAAGTGCGATCGGCAGTGATAAAAAGACGGTTCCCAAATTACCAAATTCCTGCAGAATAAGCGCCGGTCCAACAGATACCAGCTTACCCAAATTTGCCCCTGCCGAGATCCCCATTTTAGCCATAAATGGAGCTAATACAACCAGTACCAGAGTTCCTCCGGCTTTAGACTGCTCAGTATCTAACAGTTTCAGGACATCCGGCCCTAAAAGACCTCCAAGTATTACTGCAAATACCATAGGAAATAATGTCAACGTTCCTATCCCTGTGTTAATTTTTACAGTTCCGATCATATCACATATTACTGCCAGAACCACCGCAGCCACATACACTTTCCAGTACTTCCTGACCATTGTTTTTGCATTTTTCATCCATTCATTCCCCTTTCTTTTGCTTGTGTTAAAAGTACCTTTTGACCCTGGTATCATCATATCATAGAGATAATTCCTTCTGTAGACACAAAAAAACGATGGAAATCCATCGTTTTTCATGAAACTGCAGCTATATCTCGCTTTTTTCAAGTAATTCCAAGAAGCTTTGAGCCGCATCTGGTAATATGTAATTATTTCTGACAATCCATCCCAGTTCAAGTGTCGTCCCTTCACAGATGGGAACTGCCAGAATATCTTGATACGCAGAATCACATGTGTGATAACCGCTTCCGATTACAAATCCATGCATATGGCGCATCAGCGAATAGGCGGCTGCACGATCTGAAATTGATATCACTTTTTTCATCTTGTAATAGGGAACGATCATTTCTGTATATGCCGAATTCACACCTGGTACATGATCATAAGTAATAAACGGAAAAGCCTCTAACTCTTCCCCCTTAATCTCTTTGTTGTTGGCAAGTGGATGTGTATCCGCAAGATAAACATGGGCAGTACGATATGCTATATGATTAAAAACGATTCCTCGACCTCGAAGTTCCTGCATAATCTGTCCTTTACTCTGGCCATCAAAAAAAATCAGTCCCAGATCGGACCACCCCTTTTCCACATGAGTGAATACCTCCGATGTTTTACATTCATGGAATCCGGTATGATACTCCTGTAAGTCAATCGTTCCAACCATTGACATGAAAGAATCCATTCCAAAAATATGGTGCTGTGCTGAGATAAACAGGCTCTGCTTATTTTCTTTTTTGCCTTCATATTTTAAATCCAAATAGTATAAACGATTCAGAATCCCATTAAATTCAATCACTAATTCTTTTCCCGCAGCTGTCAGTGTAACCCCTTTTGAAGTCCGCACAAACGCAGTAATACTATAATATTGTTCCACTGCCCTGACCGCAGCGGATATACTGGATTGTGCTGCAAATAATCGTTTTGCGGCCTCACTGATTGAACCGTAATCTGCTACTGCGACGAAATATTTCATTTGTTGTAATGTCATAATTCCTCCCCTAAGCACACACTTTATAATCATTATAACTTGCGTGGCATAAATTCTCAAGCAGTCACTCACGAAGCTATAAAATTTTGCGGGTTATACAGAAATAACGTTAAGAGTTCAAGCTAGCGTAAAATTATTGTAGATGATTAACAGTAGATGAACGATATGGAAATGGTAGTATTTTAAATGAGCTTGATGAGGATGCCTATTCGATTTATGGGATTGCGATGAATAAAAAAGGTGTATGTGCCAGCTATGCGGATACATTTGTCTATATGGACAGAAAGGCAGGACTGGATGCTCTGATGGTAAGTAGAACGGCAAACGGTGATCCAAAAGCAGACCATGCCTGGAATGCCGCCAAACTAAATGGAAACATCCATAGAAATATTATTGCCAACTCATTTTATTTGAATTGACATAGTAATTATAAAGCAATATAATATATATGATTAAGAAAACCCAATTTCAATAGGGAGGTATGTGATATGGCTAGCACAATTCAAATTCGAGTGGATGATGATTTGAAAGCTAAGTCGGATTCGTTGTTTAAAGACTTGGGGACGGATACAACTTCAGCTATTCGTATGTTTTTGACTCAAGCGGTTGCTAATAATGGTTTTCCATTTGAAATAAAAAGAAATACCATGGAACAAAATCCATATATTTTGATGACAGAAGCTGAATTATTATCAAGATTAGAACATTCACGAAAACATGCAGATGAAGGTAAATTAAGAAATGCTGAGGATGTTCTTTCAGACATGAGGTCAAAGTATGGATTATGATGTCCAGTTGACAGAAGATGCAGAACAGGATTTGGACAGATATGTAAATTATCTTTTGTTTGTTAAGAAAAACGAGCAGGCAGCAAGCAATTTACTGGATAATTTTGAAGCAACAAAAAATAGTTTAAAGCAGGTTGCTGATAGTTTAAATTATTGTGAAAACCCAAGACTCAGAGAACGGGGATATAGAAGAATTAATTTTTTATCACATAGATATTTTATGCTATATCGTGTAGATAGAGACATTGCTGTTGTGGATAATATTTTTCACGAATTACAAGATTTTGAAAATAAACTGATTTAGTGTAAAACTGCAGGCAGCGTCCATTATTTTACGTGGGTGCTGCCTGTTTCCTATATAGGAGAAAAATGAGATTGCATTATATAAAAGGGAATGAGCAGGGAATCCGACGAATGCTGCAGAATCTCATAAAAAATGGACTGGACCATGCAAAGGAATTGGCGCTTCGTATGAATGGAGAAATTCAGGCCGAAATCAAGGGGCAGGAATTTTGTATGGAGATTGTGTTTCCGGGAATAACAGAAAAATTGCAATCCACTGCCGAAGCTATTGTTCCAGAGGAGTATCAATAGCCTTTAAACTGAAAATAGCAACGGCCAAATCAATCAGCTTAGCTGTTGCCCTCATGCCATTCAATGGGAGATTTGCTAAGATCTCTTCTTCAAAAGGCGCAAGAGTTTGGCAGTGTGATTACTATACATACAAAAGAAAAATCAGCGGAAGCTACGAAAATATTGGGGGTAATGGGAATGGCGATAAAGTGCGGTGATACGATCGTGATTGAATGTACCGGAGGTGATGAAGAGGCGGCATGCGCAGGAATTAAAAATTTTTTTGAAATAAATTTGTAAAAAAACGATTGCCCGTAAGAGTCCAAGTATTAGTTGAAATGGAAGTGTTACAGTGTTAAAATTATGGCTAACAGCAAAGGCAGGATGTGAAAAAATCAAATGGATAAATGGAATGGATAACAAAACTTATGAGTGAAAAAGACAGAAATAAAGTAAAGCAGTTTATAGAAGAATTTGGTTTTGCAGATAAAGAGCTCAATGCGCGCTTCGCATTTCGGGAGGTTCGTGAGGAGGAGGCGGATGAAGTGGCTAAGATAGAACAAATCTGTTTTCCTCCTAACGAGGCGTGCTCTGCTGTCCACATGCAGGAAAGAGTTTTGGCTGCACCGGAATTATTCTTGGTAGCTGTTGACAGGAAGACAGGTAAGATAGCCGGATTCTTAAATGGATTAGCGACGGAGGAGTATTCTTTTCGAGATGAATTTTTTGAGGATGCCGGTCTACATAACCCAAATGGAAAAAATATCATGCTTTTGGGATTGGATGTTCTCCCTGCATATCGCAGGCAGGGGCTGGCAAAAGAAATTGTATATCAATATCTGCGCAGAGAATGGAAAAAGAATCGCAAAATGATTATATTGACTTGCGCAAAATCAAAGATTAAGATGTATGAGAAAATGGGTTTTTGCAATATGGGTATAGCAGATTCAAACTGGGGCGGCGAAGAGTGGTATGAGATGAGCTATGTAATAAACAGTTAGAGGGAAAAGATTATGCTTGAATTGATGAATGGAAGACCGGCAGATATTACCGGGCGCCTGGAAAAAGAGATAAGGACCTATGACTTCCTTGACCGTTTGGGAATTATATATCAAAGAACAGACCACGAAGCCGCCATGACAATGGAGGTGTGTGCAGAGATTGATGAATTTCTGCAAGCTACGATATGTAAAAATCTTTTTTTGTGCAACAGGCAGGAAACAGATTTTTATTTGTTAATGCTTCCTGGCGATAAGAAATTCAAAACCAAGGATCTATCAGCGCAGTTAGGTGTTGCACGATTGTCTTTCGCAAAGGAATGTTATATGGAAGAACTTCTTGATATTACGCCGGGATCGGTGAGTGTCATGGGTTTGATGAATGACAAGGAGCGAAGAGTCAGGCTATGTGTGGATGAAGAGGTATTAGCGGGTATTGAGATTGCCTGTCATCCATGTATTAACACAGCGAGCATTAAGTTTGCAACAAAGGATTTTGTGGGCAAAATTGTCCCGGCGATGGGGCATGAAATGACCGTAGTGAAACTTCCAAGATATGAGGAGGAAATAAATGGAGTTTAAAACCTATGTTGCTTTTTACAAGAGTATCGTTGACCAGGATAGATGCGCTGTAGTTATCTGCAATCTGGATCACGAGATAATCTATATGAATCCGGCAGCAGTGGAGAGTTATGCAAAACGAGGCGGAGACAAACTGGTTGGGCATAGCCTTTTGAATTGTCATAATGCACAGTCAAACGAGAAGATTAAGCAGGTGACAGCATGGTTTGCTTTATCTCCGGAGCATAATCTTGTTTATACTTTTCATAATAAAAAACAGAACAAAGACGTTTATATGGTAGCATTGCGTGATGAAGGTAAATTGATCGGATATTATGAAAAACATGAGTTTCGTAATAGGGAAACCATGCAGCCTTATGATTTGTGGGAATAAAAGAGAAACCTAGAAAAATGCAAATGGAATCATCCGATCAAAAATAAAAATATTTTGGGTTACCGGAGGAAGATGTTGTTTAAAAAAATGAGGAAACTTGCCGCGAAAACAGTCAATATCCAACCGTGCATGCGAATGAATTTAAAGGTGACTATGCTTTTTGGTATGGCAAAAATGCAACATAGTGCGGTTCTAAAAACAGAAAAGCAGCCGAGTCTTGACAATGCACATTACATAATGCATGGCTGGATTAAAGGGAAATAGAGTTTCTCTATGCTTTCGGAAAGGGGTCCAATGTGTGGAAGATAGATGAGCAGCAGATATTGCAGCTGGAATGATGCAGGGAAGACTTCAACATTCCAGTTGCTGTTGAGCGAGTCTCATTTTTTAATAGTTCGCTTCTATTGCCTTAACACTGTCATATAAAAACTGGTTGGCAGGAACAAGGATACCATGTTTTTCAGCCAGCTTCAGCACCGTTCCGGCAAATATCTCCACCTCCGAAGGGCGTTTTGCAATCCCATCCTGACGCATGGAGGGCATCCCCTCCCGTGACAGGGTTCCGAGGAGTGCTACGTATTCATTCAAATCCTTCTCCTTGATTGGTACGCCCTCTGCCTGCCCAATGGCAATGACCTCCCGCATGGCTGCTATCATGGTGCGGTTAGCCTCTCCTTTGGTCGTGCAGCCGCCATAATTGGTCTGATACACCATGCAGGTCTGGTTAACTCCCACATTCAGCATAAATTTCCCCCACATCCGGTGAACGATATTCTCATCCGCCTGATACGGCATGCCAATTTCATCAAAATAAGCTTTGACTGATTCTAAGTTTTTCCGCTCACATGCTTCTTTGGCTCCAATGCGCAGTTCACCCATTTTGCTGAATGTCAGTTCATTTCCAAATTTCACCGCATCCATACCCTGAGCCACTGCGTCAATTAAATGCGCTCGTCCATATTGCTTAGCAATTATATCTTCACTGGAAATGCCGTTGAGCACGGACATGATGATCGTATCCTTACCGATGCATCCGGCCATCTCCTCAATTGCTGCTTGCAGACTGGTATATTTCACTGCCACAATCAACAAATCCACCGGTTCCATATTCTTATAGCTGCAAATAGAAAATGTATAGGGTTCCTTGTTTTTATAAAAGACCTGGTTCTCGTACTTTCTCACCCGTTTTTCGTCCATCACATAACAGACAGGGAATTTTTTGTCCAGGATATAAGTACCATATAAAAGTCCTAAGGCTCCCATTCCGACAATCGCTGTGGTTTTGATTTTCTTCATATTCCATATCCTCCTCTACATCAGGCGTATATCATTATCATATTATATAGAAACTGCTGGCAGAATTCAATTGCTGGAATAAAATGAGCGTAAAAAAGTATTGACAAATCAAAACACATTGGATACAATTTAATTGCATACAACTATTTTGAATGCGAAGCCATATAGCTTTATGGATTGCTGCATAAAATCCTTAATAAAAATAAAAAATAAAAGAGGTTATCAAAATGAAGGAAGCATTTGATTTAGAGCGATATTTATCTGCTGGTGTTGAAAATATTGTGAAAAGCGCAATCAGAGCCACTTTAAAAGATCCCAAAGAAAGTATTTTTATGGCTAAATATGCCTTGAGTAGTAAGGAGGCAACAAAGAAGCGCAGAAGTGCAAAGGAACAGGGAGAGAATATTCCGCCGTTTCTAATTGCGAGTATTACGAGCAGCTGTAATTTACATTGTGCGGGGTGCTATGCAAGATCAAATCATGCATGTTCGGATGATGAAGGGGTATCACAGTTAAGAAAAGCGGATTGGGAAAAGATATTTCTGGAAGCAAGGGAATTAGGAATAGGTTTTATTCTTCTTGCCGGAGGGGAGCCCATGATGCGAAGAGATGTAATTGCGTCGGCTGCCTCCATTCCGGAAATTATCTTTCCTGTTTTTACGAATGGGACAATAATGGATGATAAATATATGAGCATGTTTGATCAATCCAGAAACCTGGTTCCAGTAATCAGTATCGAAGGACATGAACAGAGTACGAATCAAAGACGCGGTGACGGTGTATATCAGAAAGTGATTTCATCGATGAATTCCTTAAAGAAAAAGAATCTGACTTTTGGAACTTCGATTACGTTAACAACGGAGAATATAAAAGAAGTCACTTCCGATAGTTTTTTACATACCTTAAGGGAAGCTGGTGCAAAGGTAGTCTTCTATGTGGAATTTGTTCCCGTCGCAGAGGAGACCAGAAATCTTGCACCTGGTGACGCAGAGAGGGAATGGCTCAAAGTACGTCTTCAGGAAATCAGGGAAGAATACCGGGACATGATCTTTATTTCATTTCCAGGAGATGAAAAGACCTCAGGAGGCTGTCTGGCAGCCGGAAGAGGATTTTTCCATATCAATTCCCATGGTGGAGCGGAGCCGTGTCCATTTTCGCCATACTCAGATATTAATGTAAAGGATACATCCTTAAAAGAAGCTATTTACTCGAAACTGTTCCAAAAGCTTCAGAATCAGGATGTCCTCATGGAGGAACATGCAGGAGGATGTGTTTTGTTTGAAAAAAAGGAGCAGGTAGAAGCGCTACTATAATAATCCCCAAAGGCGGCATCTGATAATTGTGTAATGTGTATAGAATGATGCAACATGCATGAAGAATGTTGACATTGTTAAATGTTTTGTTATAATTAATACAAATAATATAAGGTCAAAAGATATTTTGATCCTATGATCCTACGGATTGCTACTGCTGCATGTGGGCAAAACCAAACGGATGTCATGATACTATGGCATATGTTTGGTTTTTTTAATACCCAAGTATGTAAAAGGAACCGCCGGTTGAGGGGGCAGTTTCTATGTATTATTAGAAGGAACTATGCAAACAGGAGAAGTATTTTTAAAAAATTTATTGGAAAGAGGTGTAGGTGTGGAGCAATACAGCGGAAAATCAATTCTTAAGAAGATAGCAATGGGAAAGATATTTTATTATGAAAAGAAACAGACAACTGTAAAGCGTGAAAAGATTGAGGATATTGAAGGGGAAATTGCACGCTTTACACATGCAAAAGAAGAAGCAATTATACAACTGGAACAACTATATGAAAAAGCCAGAGCAGAAGTTGGGGAGACAGAAGCTGCAGTTTTTGAGGTTCATAAGATGATGATTGATGATGAAGACTATACGGATTCAATTTATCATATTATCCGGAGCCAGGGAATGTGTGCAGAGTATGCAACAGCGGTGACCGGGGATAATTTTTCATCGATGTTTGCTGCCATGGATGATGAGTATATGAAAGCGAGAGCTTTGGATGTGAAGGATATCACAGATCGCCTGGTCGGAATCCTGACAGGGCAACAAAATGATATCTCGGAGCTGGAGGAGCCCGTTATCTTAGTCGTGGACGATTTAGCACCCAGTGAGACTGTTCAAATAGATAAGTCTAAATTATTGGGGTTTGTAACCAGATATGGTTCTTCGAATTCGCATACTGCCATTTTGGCAAGGACAATGAATATTCCAGCCTTGATGGAGGTCGATATAAAGAAGGAATGGCATGGTAAGGCGGCGGTTTTAGATGGCTATGAAGGGCAGATTCTGATTGAACCGGATGAAGAAACAATTGTGGAGGCAAAGAAAACATTAAACGAGGAGCAAAAACGCGAGGAACTGCTTAAACAATTTAAAGGTCAGAAGACAGTTACCCGTGATGGAAGGAAGATACATCTCTATGCAAATATAGGAAGTGTTTCCGACACGGCGGCAGCACTTTTAAATGATGCAGAAGGAATAGGGTTGTTCCGAAGTGAGTTTCTATATTTAGAATCAAATGATTTTCCTTCAGAGTATGAACAATATATGGCATATAAAATGGTCGCAGAAAACATGGCGGGGAAAAAAGTGATTATTCGAACCCTGGATATTGGTGCAGATAAGCAGGTGGATTATTTTCAGTTGGATAAAGAAGAGAATCCGGCGCTGGGCTATCGTGCGATTCGTATCTGTTTGACAAGAAAAGAAATTTTTAAAACTCAGCTGAGAGCAATATTAAGAGCTAGTGTACATGGGGAAATAGCAGTGATGTTTCCTATGATCATATCTGTAAAAGAACTGCATATGGCTAAGGAAATTATGCGGGAGGCTGAAGAAGAACTGAAGAAGGAAGGAATTGCGTATCGCAATATTGAAACAGGGGTAATGATTGAGACCCCTGCAGCAGTCATGATTTCAGAAGAATTAGCAAAAGAAGTTGATTTTTTCAGTATTGGGACAAATGATTTAACGCAGTATACATTGGCGATTGACAGACAGAACCCGAAACTGGAAGCATTTTATGACGCACATCATCCGGCAATTTTGGAAATGATCAGAATAACGATTGAAAATGGACATAAAGGTGGAGCGTGGGTCGGAATTTGTGGAGAACTGGGAGCTGATTCGGAGCTTACAGAAACATTTTTTAAAATGGGTGTAGATGAACTTTCGGTTTCGCCGGCATTCATTCTTCCGCTAAGAGAAAGAATAAGGAGTCTCAGTATAAATGAATAAATACTGATATTTAAGTATTTAAATGCATTTATTTTTGTGGCTGAAATGGAAAGGATTCTTTTGGTGTGGAGAGAAATCCCTTATTTTAACGAAAAAAGGTAAATCTATATGGAGTAATTTGGTATTATCATTAATTGACGAACGTAAGATATAATCTTATAATATTTATACATATGCATCTGGGATTGGCACAAGAGTTTGATTATAAATATTATAGAGGAGAATGAAAGATTATGGCAAACGTAAAGAAGACGAAAAAGGCCAAAACAGAGACCAAGGCGACTACTGTACCAGTCGAGAAACCCGTTGTAGAAGAAAAGAAGGAAGAAAAAGTGAAAAAACCGGCTGTGAAAAAAGCAACTGCAAAACCGGCTGTAAAAACTAGTGTTACTTTTGAATTTGGCGGCAAACAGGTTAAGGTAGATAGTATTACAAAAGCAGCGGCTAAAGAGTATGGAAAAAAGCGTAAAGGTGAGACGATTAAGACATTGGAAGTATATGTGGTTGCAGAAGAAAATGCCGCGTATTATGTAGTCAATGGCGAAGACTCTGATGATTTTAAGATTGAATTATAATTTACGCCTCTAACACAACAATTTTATGAAATAAAACTCTTAATTACCAAATATCATGAGGTAGTTAAGAGTTTTTTGAATACCAAAGTATGAAAAGGAAGCTGCCAGTGGCAGGTTTTCTGTACTAGTGTATGAATATATATTTCCGGGATTCAATCCTAACTGCATGCTGTTTTAATCTATTTTTTCAGGTATGCCATCAACTTGTCAACAGATGTGTTAATAACCAGTTCTTCCGGAAAATCCAGGGATTCAAGGAGTTTATAGGCCTCTGCATGATTGCCTATACGCGATTCCACATGGGCATCGCTTCCGACTACGATGGGCTGGTTATATTCTTTGCATAGCTTCAGCATTTCCAGATCGTTTTCAAGTGCATTTCTTCTGGGACTGTTAGGAGATAGGGAGTGATTATTGAGCTCAAGGATTTTTCCATATTCCCTGGCGGCAAGTACAAGTTTTTTTCTGTCAATTGGATAATTTCCATCATCCGGATGTCCTATGATATGTACATATGGATTCTTAAGCACTTCTATATAGTCATGGGTATTTTCTTCCAGGGTACCCGGCTCTATGCAGACCGGATGCATGCTGGCGATTGCAATGTCAAGACTCTTAATTGTATGATCTTCCAGATCAAGTTTTCCGCCTTTTAATATATTGAGCTCTACTCCAAAGAGCAGTCTGGTTTTTTTGCCGTACTTTTCGTAATAATATTCCCGGTCGATGACCTGAGCATTGTCAAAATAACACTCGCATGCGGCGCCGGGTATGTCTGGCGCGTGATCTGTGATAGCGAGCAGGGAAAGCCCTTTGTCTGCTGCAGATGCCATCATTTCATTCAGTGAATTATAGGCATGGCCGCTTGATATAGTGTGTGTGTGGGTATCAAGTACGTATTTCATCTTAATGAACCTCTCATTCCGCCGTTTTTAACGGCATTCTAACAATAAAGTTGGGATAAAACATTTCTTGTAGCCTATATTCTACCATTTTACAACAAAAAATCAATCCGTTTCGCAGACAAAGTAGAAGTTACCAAGTGACAGAGAATACAAAAAGCAGTTTTGTGCATATGTTAGATTTTTCTGTTACTTTACAAATAATAGACCGTTTCATATAATATGTATTACAAAAAGAACGAGCATAATAAGAAGGGAGTGTAGGAAATAACCAAATAAGTCGTCGTGCACTTCTAATTACAACTCAAAGAGAAGTATATTAAAAGGAGGGAATTATGAATTACAAAAATTTTAAAAGGGTGTTAGCGTCATTTATGTTTGTACCACTTTCTCTTTCACTGATCTCATGTTCGGGTTCAGGAACCGATAGTTCCGGATCAGAGAGTACAGCAGAAGAAGCAGAATCTGCTTCCGAAGAGAAAAGCACATCGAAAGAGAAAGATTCGGCGGAAGGAACAACCTTGGAGGTTGCTGTGGACTTTGGTGATATCAGACTGGAGGAATTCAAATCAGTCATCGCAGATTTCGAAAAGGAAACAGGCATAAAGGTTCAGCTGACGGCACCTGGAGCGGATTTTGAAACAGTCTTAAAGACCAGAATGGCATCGAATGATTTACCCGACGTCTGGACAACACATGGATGGTCAGTCATGCGTTATTCAGACTATCTTATGCCTCTAAACGATCAGGACTGGTATGGTTCTATAACAGAGGATGCTAAGAAAGTTATAACGGATGAGGAAGGGAATATCTATGTGTTACCGGCCACAGTTGGTATTTCTGCAGTTATGTATAATGCAGATGTGCTTGAGGCCGCAGGGGTTGTTCCGGAAGAGATTCGTACAACTGCTGATTTTGAGGAAGCCTGTGAAAGGATTAAGGCATCAGGTGTTACACCGATATTTATCGGTGGAAAGGAGCCGTCAAACGGAGCCGGATTTATAAATACATATTTGCTTCCCATGATGCTGACAAATGATGGTGCAGCATATCCAAGTGCAGAGACGCTTCAGGATGGAACGTTTGACTGGCAGAAAACAGGCACTCCTGTAATGCAGAAATTTGCTGATTATATCAATAAGGGTTATATGAATGAAAACTATTCTACAGCTGATACAGCAGAAATGCAAAAAGCGCTTGGCGAGGGAAAGTGTGGATTCATTGTTCGTAGTATACTCAACCTTGCAGTAGCAAAATCCTATGTTCCGGATGCAAATCTTGGTGTTCTTCCGGTTCCGTATTATGAGGATGGAGGAAAAAATATGTACCAGGTTGGAGAGGGATCATGCTTTGGCGTATGGAAGGATACGAAAAATAAAGAAGCAGCGCTTCAGCTCTTAGACTATATAGCAACAAAAAATGTAATACCGGGTCTTTGCGAAACAGAAGGCTCTGTTCCTGGATTAAGCGGAATTGACCTTGGAGACAGCTATGCTACAGATGCATACTATGCAAGCATTGAACAGTATGAAGGAAACCTGATGTATGACAATGTATTTGACAGGCAGTATTTCCCGAGTGGTATGTGGAGCGTCATGTCAGAGGCAACGACAGGGATTGCATTAGATCCTTCAGAAAATGGGGTAAAGGGTGCTGTGAGCCTGCTTGAGGAAAACTATATTGATAAATATGAAGAAGCACATGCGGGTGATTAATTCTGTATACTCTCAGAAATATAATCTGAAACAATAACGGGGTTACAAAGACAACATACATTCAGAACCAATGGACGTTGTGCCTGGTTCTGAATTGTAATAACAAGAGGTATTTCGATGAAAAAAAGAAACAGACGTATGAACCTGTTGTACATACCTGCGCTGTTATTGATTGGGCTGTTTGTGGTCTATCCCTTTGCTCAGGCAATCAAGGTATCCTTCTTTAAGTGGAACGGATATGCGCAGGATATGAAATTTATTGGGATTAAAAACTATTTGGATGTGTTTCAGGATAAAAATTTCTGGACTGCCTTCAGGAATACACTGATATATGGAATCGGTTCAACAATATTGCAAAATATCATCGGCCTTGCAGTCGCGCTGCTGGTCGATACAAAGTATTCGGGAAATAAATTTATACGAACAATTACCTATATGCCGATCATGATATCCGGTCTGATTATGGGATATATCATGTATTATTTTTTGTCCTTCAATAATGGCGTTTTCAATGATATAATTGCTGCCTTTGGGCTTGAGCCAATAGACTGGCTGCGAAATCCGGCTATAGGGGTAGCTGCTATTTTGCTCGTTAATTCATGGCAATATGCAGGCAATTGTATGATTATATATTTAGCAGGGCTGCAAAATATACCTAAGGTATATTACGAAGCAGCAGCAATCGATGGGGTGGGAAAGCTTGCAAGTTTCAAGCACATTACGATTCCTCTTTTGATGCCTTCCATTTCCTCGGCGGTAATTTTAAACCTGATTGGTGGATTGAAGTTATACGATGTGGTAATCTCCCTGACAAATGGCGGGCCGGGACATGCCTCACAATCCGTCATGACTTATGTAAGTAACAGATACTTCCAGGCCGAAAAAGCAGGTTATGCCTCAGCGATAGGTATTTGTATTTTCCTCTTTATTTTATTGGTTTCTACAATTGGAAATGCTTATTTTGACAGGAAAGAGGTGGAGTTATAATGCAAAAAGATAAAAAATCACCAGGGCATACATTGAAGAAAAACTGGTGGAAATATTTATGCAGTATACTGATTGCGGTTATATACCTGCTTCCGATTTATGTCATTGTCGTGACCTCATTCAAGCCGGTTACAGATCATTCGTCAAGGCTGAGCCTGCCGGATTCGATTTACTGGGGTAACTATATAAAAGTGCTGGGTGACGGCGGACTGCTGAATGCTCTTAAAAATACAGCAATTATCTCTGTCAGCGTTGTAATCATAGAGGTCATTGTCGGATGTCTCGCAGCCTATCCGATTGCCCGTAACCGTTCTAAATTTAACAATGCATTAAGAAGTGTGATTATGGGTGTTATGATGATTCCGCCGCTTTCTATCGTAGTGGGTGTATATAGTACCTTGGTTTCTATAAATGCGATATCTACGTATTGGGGACTAATCATGGTTATTGCTGCATTTGGCGTCCCGATGTCAATCTACTTGTATGTTAACTTTATCCGGTCCATACCGGTATCGTTAGATGAAGCGGCCGCAATAGACGGCGCCGGAATCATGCAGGTATTCTTCTACATCATATTGCCCCAGTTAAAACCGGTTACTGTATCTGTCATCATAATGAAAGGTGTGGCGGCATGGAATGAGTATGCCTATTCCTTATATATATTACAGCAAAAAGAAATGTACAATATAACATTGACCGTAAAGCAGTATTTTTCAGAAAACATGAATGATTTAAATGCGGCAGCCGCCGGAGCGGTAGTGGCAATCTTACCTATGATCGTTATTTACCTGTTCTTACAAAAGTATTTTATAAAAGGTCAGTTGGACAGTGCTGTAAAGGGTTAGTACATTCGCTTTTTAAATTCAGAAGGCGATTTGCCGGTGTATTTTTTAAATAATCTGCCAAAATAAAGAGGGTTATCATAACCGAGCTTATTAGCGACTTCAGACACTGAGCTGTCATAGGATAAAAGCATCTCTTTTGCATGTGCAATCCGAACCATAGTCATATATCTATGCGGCGGATATCCTGTAAAGCTTTTGAACTTACGGATAAAGTGAGAGTTGCTCATATCACAAAGGCCTGCAAGATAATTTATGTCATAGTCGTTTTGAAAGTTATTATGGATTAAGTCGAGTGCAGGAACGAGTGATTCCTGCTCGGCAGCCATAAAGGCTTGCTGACTATCCAGAGCGCGTGTCAGGGAACAAAGCAGTTCAAGAAAATATGCATGACACATCAAAGGGTACTGGTAAGTATGAAATTGAAGCTCACGGGTAATCTTTGTTATGATTTCGGGAAACGCAGTTTTTCCATTGAGTGTATATACGGTATTGTCCCATAGGTTATTCTGGCGGAGCAGCGTTTCTACCTCAGTTCCGGAAAAATGTATCCAGTATGCCTGGGCACGGACGGTAGTATCATAAGAATAGTGCTGTGGATCTCCTGGCTTAAACAGGATAAGGCTTCCCTTTTCAAGTGTCCTATTACTGCCATTGATAAGAAAGTCACCCTTGCCCTCGTGGATATAGATTAATTGATAGTCGGCTCTTCCATCGGGGCGGTAAATTGTAGTGCGCTCTGAATTAAGCTTATAGTAATTGCAGCCACAACTGTTTATGCAGACAGGAAGCGCAGAAGGTTGGTTGCTGTCATAGGAGGTTGCTGACTGAATATTTGTAATGTTAATTGTATGTATACCATCATGGAATATTTTATATGTAGCCATTGATACACTCCTTTTGGGTAATCATATATGAAGTATATAATACTTAGATATTTTGTCAAGCAACAGTTACAGAAATAAAGAAGTTTTAATAAAATATTTTTTCGCCGGCGTTCCGGTTGCAGAGAGGAGTAGCAGTATGAAGATTAAGTACCTTGGTACAGCAGCATGTGAAGGATTTCCGGCTGTTTTTTGTGATTGCGAGGCTTGCAAAAGAGCACGCTTGTTAGGAGGCAGAAATATCAGGACACGTAGTCAGGCAATTGTTGATGACTGGTTATTAATTGATTTTCCGCCGGATACATATATTCATTCCTTGTACAATGGCATTGAATTATCAAAGATTCATACATGTTTGATCACACATAAGCATGAAGATCATCTGTATGCAAATGAATTAGCCAATAGAAAAATATCGTTTGCATATCCGGAAGAAGGTCCTCTTTCCTTTTATGTAACAAATCCCAGCTATAAAATGATTGATGAATTTTTGCGTGAGTCGGAAATGGAGAATCAAAATAGAGTCAAGGTGAATCTAGTAGAATTCTATCATGAATTCGTGATTGAGGGTTATGGAATTATTCCCTTAAAGGCAAATCATGATGCTAAGTGTGATCCTGCTATATTTTTAATTCGGCATAATGGCAAGGCCATGCTCTATGCACATGATACGGGTGTGTTCCCGGAAGAAACATGGGCATATCTGCAGGCAAATCCTATAAGAATGGATCTGATAAGCCTGGATTGTACACATGGTATTAATGAGAAAGAACGGGATGGCCATATGGGCTTGGTTACCGATATAGAGGTACGCCAGAAATTGATGGAATTGGGGTGTGCCGATGAGAAAACAAAATTTGTTGTAAATCATTTTTCACATAATGGGCTGGCCACCTACGATGAGCTGCTGCCAATCGCATGTGAACAAAACTTTATAGTTTCTTATGATGGAATGAGCGTTGAATTCTAGCGCACAAATACAACTGATGATGGAAGTGAGGCTTATTAAATGTTGAATAGACAAGAGCAGGAGAATGTAATCCAAATCGTATTGCAAACGAAGGATTTGATTTATAAAGAATTGGAAACTGCAAAAGTAAAACGAAAGGGTGCAGCCGATTATGTTACAAATGTAGATGTGGCAGTTCAAAACTATATCTTAAACGAACTGCATAAATTATATCCAGGTATTGATATGATAGCTGAGGAAAAGGTGAATGAGGGTCTTGTCAGAGAGGGCAGTTACTGGATACTGGATCCGATTGATGGAACAACGAATCTAATACATAGCTATGGACAAAGTGCCGTTGCGCTTGGCTTGTATGAAGGGGGAGAAATAACTTTTGGTGTTGTGTATAATCCTTTCAACGATGAACTGTTTCAGGCAGCGAAAGGACAAGGTGCTTTTCTAAATGGAAGACAAATATTCACTTCGGTTATTCCGGATATAAAGGATGCGGTTATTAACTATGGCTCTTCTCCGTATGAGAAGAAAGAGTATGGCACATATATATTCTCCGTTTTTCAAAAATTGTTTATGCATACTGCAGATTTTCGGAGGTCTGGATCGGCAGAGCTTGACATCTGCTATGTAGCATGTGGCCGTGTAGAGGCATATCTTGAAAAAAACTCAAAACCGTGGGATTATACGGCCGGTTCGATTGTCTTAACTGAAGCGGGCGGAGAAATATCCGATTGGTGTGGAAAAGAAGTACCCTATTTACGCAATTCGGATGTTTTATGTTGTGCAAAGCAGTTTAAGGATGCTTTACTGACAATTATTGAATAAAAGTGGTTTACGTTGGAGTGAGCTTATGGGAGTGTTGGAAGTAGTAGATCAAATTATATTATGGTTGGGCAACGGAATGCTTTTACGCTTACTGTTGGCGTGTGTATGCGGGGCAATCATTGGAGGTGAACGGACCAAGAGACTGAAGGAAGCCGGTGTGAGAACGCATGTGCTTGTATGCTTTACAGCAGCTCTGTTAATGCTTGTATCAAAATACGGGTTTATGGATACTTATGGAGAAAGTGGAGATTCACGTATTGCATCGCAGGTAGTCAATGGGATAAGTTTCCTTTGTGCAGGGGTAATATTTAAAAACGGGAGCGTAATAAAAGGTCTTACTACAGCGGCGGGTATATGGGCGACCGCCGCGGTTGGGCTAGCCTTTGGTTCGGGAATGTACAGCATTGGCATAATATCAACTGCATTAATTATGTTACTGCAGATCACGATGCACCATTTTCTTTTTAGCAGAAATACACTAGTTTTTCAAAAAGTGACAATTACAGTAATTAACGCAAAGGATTTTGAAGAAAAGCTGGGCTGGTTTGTCGAAAAGCTTGGCGGAAGGATGGAATATAGCCAGGTGAGCATGAAACGAAGTGGTGTAACTACTTATAAAATAAAGGTCTGGATGAAAAAAGATACGGAGTACAAAGAAGAATGGCAAATATTTATGAGTGCAAACTCTGAGATCAGTAAGATAGATTACGCACTTATTGCTTAATTCTGTATATTTGCATTTGCATAAGGGGCATAATCCGGCAGATGAATTGCTGGGGATGATGCTTGTAATCGCTATTGATGCTGCGAATTGTACGGAAGGGAATTCTTAAGAAATTAAGAAAGGCAGAGATAAATACTTTATTAATTTATAATTACTACTTTATGGCTAAATATTGGATTGTGTAGTATGATAAAAGGATAATATATTAATACTATGGATGTAATACTGGAATATGGGATAAAATATAGCCTTTATGGAGGGGAAAATGCTTGGCGGATTTAAGTTTCCACAAGAAATTGCAAAGGATATTGCTTTGCAGTAAGCGGGGTGTTGGAAACATCCCATAGAATTCCTAATCTGGAAAGTGAGGCTCACAATTTTGACAAAGAACAAAAAACTGAGAATTTTATTTATAGGTAACAGTCATACATATTTTAATGATATGCCCGGGATGGTGGCTGTCAGAGCCAGAGAATGTGGGTATGATTGTGAAGTAACGATGATCGCACATGGAGGCTGGTTTCTGGCACAGCATTTGGACGAGCCGGATGTCCGCTTTAATATCGTCTATGGGCATTATGATTATGTGGTTCTGCAGGAGCATTCGCATCCGTTTGGTCCGGAAGATGTATTTTTTGATGCGGTTCGAAAATTAAATGCGTGGATTCGGGAGGCCGGAAGCAAAACAGTTGTTTATATGACATGGGCGAAAAAAGATGAGGAATATAATCAACAGAGAATGATTGATGCGCATAAGCAGATTGCGGAAGAATTTGGGGCATTGCTTGCGCCTGTGGGCGAAAACTGGTGGTCATATATGAAAAGCTGGCCGAACCTGGAGCTATATTATGAAGACGGTGCACATGCATCGGAAGCTGGTTCTGATTTTGCTGCAAAGTATATTTGGGATACAATATATACAGATTTAATGCGTACTTCCCTATGAAAGACGGGAGCTTCTATTCATCAAAGAAGCTCCCGTCTATACGTTTTACTATAAATGAAGGGCGATGTCTACGGAGCGTGGATTGTTTATAAAGCGCCCAGGAGTTAGAATAACCTTGAGGTGAATTGATATGGATAGAAAAAGAAAAAAAGAGCTTATTGAGGAGTATCAAAACAGAAGACCTGAAATGGGTATTATTTGTTTTCGCAGTCTTACAACGGAAGAAACCTTTTTAGGGGGTTCCAATGATACAAAGGCCGGTTTTAACAGCAACCGATTTAAATTGAATGCAAATGGGCATCCGAATAAAAGACTGCAGGAGCTTTGGAATCAGTATGGTGAAGATGCTTTTGAATTGTCTGTGATGCAGGTTTTGAAATACGAGGATCCTAAAGCCGACCATAGCGAGGAATTAGAGAAGCTGCTGATACAGTGTTTAGAAACAAGTAATAACGCAAGGAGAATTTGGCGATGAATGAAAAAATTGTAATGACCGCAGACGGCTACGACCGTATAGATGGCAGGAATGCGTATCAGTCAGATATAAAGAAATTAACTTTGGGAGCCCCAGTGTTAGAAAAAAATAAAAAGATGCAGATTGCCGCTCAAATCTGGAAGGAAAATACCAGTGGTCAATTGGAAATGGACACGGAACTGCCGATCCATCAGGTATTTGACTTAATGATTTTTCTAAGCCGCGTGCTTTTATACTTTCGGGAAGCTTACCGGCTTCCGCTATTGTATGATCCTGAACATCCTGCTGTGGAGCGTGTCGGCATACAGGGGGATGTAATGTCCGTGGGTGTCTGCACTGAAAATCCAAATATCAATGAAGACATTCGTGCATTCTCACAGGCACTTAATGATTTGGGAGAAATAAACGGGGAGCGCCTGCGTGTACTCACACGAATTTTAGAAGAAATGGAGTATTGTTAAAAATGGAGAAGCAAATGCTTCTGTCTCCGCACAGGCAACTGACGGAAGTTGAAAAGAAACTTGTTTGGAAGAAACCGCTGTCACACATCGAAAGTGAGGCAGAACATCGAATTTGTGCCGAAATCAAACGAAATTGGCATAGTAAGGAGATGAAAATCACAAATATTTTGTTGGAAGGTGATGCAGGCTCGGGAAAGACGCAGCTTGCAAAGGCACTTTCGGCTGATTTTGGGCTGCCCTATACAAAAGTCACCTGTTTTGCAGACATGGATAAATCCGATATTCTTGGCTCTATTTTGCCGGTTTTGCCGGAGAATGGTCATAGTGCAGCAGAGATAAGTTATCAGTTCTATCCCTCTGAAATTGTCCGTGCTTATGAAAACGGGTGGCTGTTGGAAATACAGGAACCTACGGTAATACGGGACGCTGCAGTGCTGATGGCGCTGAACTCTGCGTTAGAGCCGGACGGCAGTATCAACCTTCCTACCCGCATCGTTCATCGACATCCGGATTTTATTGCTGTGATTACAACCAACAGGGGATACAATGGGTGCCGGTCGTTAAATGAGGCTCTGCGGGATAGAATGCAACATACTGAAAAAATGGATTTACCGCCAAAAGAGGTTATGATGGTAAGAGCCAGCGCTAAAACAGGATATTCGAATAAAACAATATTGGCTCTTTTGGCGGATATCATTCGAACACTGGACGAAACAGCCAAAGCAAATGCCATAAAAGGTGTGGCGGGTATGCGTTCCTATCTGTTTTGGCTTGATGCAGTTGCAAGTGGGAGGTCGCTTCGTGCAGCCATGTACCATAAGGTGATTTATAAAATCACGACGGATTCGGAGGAAATCTCCATTTTAGAACAGGTTCTGTCTGCAAAGGGATTTTTGGAACAGCTGGAGGAGTTAGAACAGGCACATATACTTAGACAGGAAGCCGGGAGCCCGGATGTGATGGAATTACAGATATCTGCAGATGGACAATCTTTCGGAAGTAAAGATGAAACGCAGGTAGAGGCGCATGCCGTACGTCTGCGTAAATCCCAGGATAGTGAGGGACATTCCAATCAGACTTCTGACAGCGCAACAGAGAAAACACAAAGTAGTGACAACGGCGAGGACGGTGTTCCCCTTTACCATGAAATGAAGCCGGAGCATCTTACGGAACAGCAAAAACAGGAATTCCGGAAGAGGCTCAATCAGGAAGCCCGTGAAAGTGTAAAAGGAACGATTCATCAGCAGGTAAAACTGATCGTCCACCGTCCTGATGTCACGGCGGAAGACAGGGTTGAATACCGGAAACAAGCATCTGAACTGCTGCCTGTGATCCGGGAGTTAATTCAGAAAACAATGCCCCTTTTAGAGCATGAAACTGCCAGTGAATTTGCATCAGCACAGTTATATGGTACAAACTTTCGTGCAAATCGTGTTGCGGCGCAGGATTTTCGATACTTTGCAAAAAAGCGCCCCCCGGAGGAAGACCCTTCCCTTGCCGTAGCACTCCGCATAGACGAATCTGCATCTATGGCGGCCTTTGGCCGGATAGATGCGGCAAAGCAGGCTGCGATTGCCCTGTATGAATTTTGTAATGGCTGCAATATTCCTGTAATAATTTATGGTGATACCGCCGACCGTTCACGCATGGAGCAAATGTCACTTTACTCCTATGTGGATTCCGGCAGCAAAGATCCTGATGAAAAATATTCTTTACTCAGCATTCAAGGCAGGAGCAACAACCGGGATGGTATGGCAATCCGCATTATTGCAGACCGTCTCGTAACAGCTCCGCAGAAAACAAAGCTGTTCATCAGCATTAGTGACGGACAACCCAAAGCCATGCCGGACTATTCGGGTGAATCGGCCGTTGAAGATATGAAAAAAACCTTGCAGGCATATCGCCGTAAAGGGGTTCTGTTTCTTGCCGCCGCTATAGGGCGGGATAAAGAAATAATCAGTGATATTTACGGAAAAGAAAACACACTGGATATTACGGATCTCAAACAGCTTCCCGCCCGGCTGATTCAGATTATTGCGAGATATATGTAGCCTCTGGCGTCACTTCCGTGAACTTCTCCATTGAATATCTCCGTAAAATATATATAATAGAAGAAAAGGGATTTCACGGGTATGGGTTAAAGAGCCTGCAGTATACCTTTTACAATGAGGGTTGAAATGAGAAGATTAAAGGTTAAGGAGGCACAATATGGATTGTGTGAAGATTGGGCGCTTGATCGCGCGATTGCGCAGAGAAAAGGGCTTGACGCAGCAGGATATTGCGCAGGCCCTTAATATCAGTAATAAGACGGTATCCAAATGGGAGTGTGGTCTGGGCTGTCCGGATGTTTCCCTGTGGGCAGACTTGTCGGTGATTTTAGAGGCAGATATGGCACAAATGATGGAAGGGGAAATTACGCTTAACCGACCCGACACGGGGAACATTAATAAAATCCGATTCTACGTTTGCCCATCGTGTAAAAATGTACTCGTCAGCACAGGAAGTTCTTCCATCTTTTGCTGTGGCAGAAAGCTGGAACAGCTTGTCTTGCAGCAAGATGAAAATACTCCCAGTATTACCGTAGAAGTGATAGATGTGGATTACTTTATTACGATTGAACATGAGATGACAAGGGACCACTATATATTGTTTGCGGCATATGTAAAAAGCGATATGGTTTTTTTAACCCGTATGTATCCGGAGCAAAGCGCAGCAGTACGCATACCACATATGCCGGGTGGTAAGCTGTACTTATATTGTGTGAAGCATGGTCTGACTGTGTATTCTATTCCTATTCACTAAAGGGTGTTGAACCCTGAAAGGCTGCTTTTTAACGCATATGTGTTATGGGGAGTGAACATGACAGAAAACGCGATGTGACTTTTTCCCATACAAAATATCTTGCTGTGTAAAATAGTATTTTTAGAAGGAGGACTATATGGCTGATTGTATCTTTCTTTTCTTTTTTATAGAATAAGCATTGTATTTTGGAAAAATATGTAGTAAGATATAAATTAATCAATACTAAAAAGGTACAGAATCTTAGGAGGTATTTTAAATGGAAAAAATTGTGGTCATTGGGGCAAATCATGCAGGAACAGCAGCACTGAATACGATTTTAGATCAGTATCCCGACCGGGAAGTAACTGCATTCGATCAGAACTCGAACATTAGCTTCCTTGGTTGTGGAATGGCACTTTGGATTGGCAATCAAATTTCTTCCTCAGATGGACTTTTTTATTCGAACAAAGAAACTCTGGAGAAAAAGGGTGCAAAAATTCACATGGAAACAGAAATCAAATATGTGGATTTTGATCATAAAATTGTGTATGCCACAGCAAAAACAGGGGAGAAGTATGAACAGCCATATGATAAACTCATTCTGGCTACTGGATCCCTTCCCATTATTCCGCAGATTGAGGGAATCCAGTTGGAAAATGTGCAGATTGTAAAATTGTTTCAGCATGCACAGGAAGTAATTGATAAGCTGAAAGATAATTCGATCAAACATGTGACCGTAGTTGGTGCAGGGTATATTGGTGTAGAACTGGCGGAGGCATTTAAACGCAACGGACGGGAAGTAACAGTGATTGATTGTGCCGATACCTGCCTGAGTGGATATTTTGACCCGGAATTCACCGACAAAATGAAGACCAGATTAGAAGAGAATGGTGTGCAGCTGGCATTTGGTGAAACTGTAAAGGAATTGACCGGTGACACGAAGGTGAAAAAGGTTATAACCGACAAAGGCGAGTATGATACAGATATGGTTGTTCTTGCAATCGGTTTCCGCCCTAATAATGCAATCGGAAAAGAACGCCTGGAATTGTTCCGCAATGGTGCATACCTGGTGAATCGTTCTCAGGAAACCAGTGTAAAGGATGTATATGCAGTTGGAGATTGTGCAACCGTATATGATAATGCTATTCAGGATGTGAATTATATTGCATTGGCCACCAATGCAGTGCGTTCAGGTATTATAGCTGCTCATAATGCATGTGGCACGAATCTTGAGACGGTTGGCGTGCAGGGTTCTAATGCAATCAGTATCTGGGGACTGCACATGATTTCAACGGGTATGACTCTTACGAAAGCCCGCAGGAATGGATATGATGCAGCAGCAACTGACTTTGAAGATTACCAGAAAGCACTTTTTATTGAAAGTGGAAATTACAAAGTTAAGATTAGAATTGTGTATGATAAGAAGACGAGAATAGTTTTGGGCGCACAGCTGTGCTCCGATTATGATGTTTCGATGGCAATTCATATGTTTTCATTGGCGATTCAGGAACAGGTTACAATTGAAAAGTTGAAATTATTGGATATTTTCTTCCTTCCTCACTTTAATCAGCCATACAACTATATTACCATGGCAGCGTTATCAGCAGAATAAATAGTGAAGCGACTCAGATAATGATAAAATCCACAATCTCCGCAGGGCAATTGTCCGGGAGCATTGTGGATTTTTCATAATTTCTTCCTATAATTGATTACCTTTCAGCTTCCGAAGCTATTGGATTTACCTCTGCGCCATCACCGGATACATAGGTTGCAATATTTTTTCCGTCTTTGATATAATAATCTACTTCTACGCTGAGAGAAGTTCGAAGACGGTCACTATTTAGAATGGGGTCATATGTGATATCGATGACCGCACTACGAATGTCGAATGCGATTTGTCTGTCTTCCCCTTCGTGTGGGTAATTTCTGGGTCCGGGATTTTCCGTATCCAGATACATAATATTGTCGTCTGCGCTAAATACATAACCGGACGCATGCATATTCTCAACAGTATCTGTAGGTGCGGCGGGACTTGGAGAGTCTACGACCTCTGAGGATGCAGATATAGATGGAGAACTGCTGGCTGAAGATGAGCCAGTTGATTTACCAGACGAAGCAAAACTGGAACTTACAGACGATGCAACATGACTGCCGGAGGCTACGGAATCGGTTGATTTTCCGCATCCGGTGCATAGGCTGGAAAATAAAAATAGTGATGTAACGGTAATTAGATAATTTCTTTTGCTCATAACGCATCCTCCTAAAATCTGTAATTTAATTACAGGTCAAAATATATTTTTCTCTTATGTCGTGTATTGTAACATAAAGATGTTAAAAAAAGTCAGTGGAATTATTATAGTAAGTTAAATAAAATGTAAAAAATTGTACAATGAATATGGTTATACAGGATTTTACGTTGAGGCGGAAAGTAAGTTAAATTGTGGGACGCAGATCATGCAATTGTCCGGGCGGGTATTGTGGTTTTTTAAACTGCGTTTTATTAAGGTAAAATATTGTGTATCATAAGTAAAAATATGCTATCTGACTAATATAAGAGATATATGCTATCATAAGGTTATCAAAGGTAAGCGCTTACGAAACGAAAAGGAAGGAACGTATTATGAAGAAAAAGATAATCAGTACATTTCTGGCTGGTGTAATGGCACTTAGTCTTATTGGTTGCGGAAGTTCATCCGGTAAAGAAGAATCCACTGCGGAGGCTGGTGGGAATAAGGTAACTGTGAAAATGGTTGCGTGGCAGTCTGGGGCAGCAGAAATATTCAAAGAAGGTGCAGAGGAATTTAACAAAAGGCAGGATAAGATTAACTTTGAAGTAGAGATGCAGACGGGGGATTATGCGCAATACCTGGGATCAAAGGTTGCGTCTGATGACCTGCCAGATATGTTCTTTTTGAACCCATATTCACAGGTACAGCAGTTTGCAGATAATGGACGGATCCTTGATCTAAGCGATCAGGATTTCAACTCAAAAATTTATGAGTCTGTAAAAGATGCATATACAGTTGACGGAAAGGCTTATGCATACCCGCTGTGTGTTCAGATGCTTGGAGTTTTCTACAACCTAGATTTGTTCAAGCAGGCAGGAATTACTGAAATACCTAAGACTTACGACGAGATGAAGGCTGTTTGTGAAAAACTCAAAGCAAATAATATTACTCCTTTTGCGGCAGAATATAAGGAAACATGGACCTTGAATCATCTGTTCAGTATGCTGCAGGGTACAGCAGTTGGTGATCAAAAAGAATGGACTGATGAAATGAATGCAGGGAAAGGCTCGTTTAAGAATGATAATTCGGTGCAGGCGTTCAGATTTATGGATCTAGTAAAAGAAAATTCCGGCTCGAATTATATGGATGCGGATTCAACCTCCGGTTTTAATGCCTTTGCTTCAGGGAAAGCAGCTATGATTTTGAGTGGGGAATGGTCATTACTAAATGCTAATAGTGTTAATCCCGATCTAAATGTAGGTGTGTTTGGAACACCTTCATCAGATAATCCAGAAGATGCAAAGCTGGATGTCGACGTGGGAATATGCGTTGCAGTTAATAAAAATTCAAAACATTTGGACGAAACTCTGGAGGTTTTAAAGTATCTGAGCGATAACACAGATAAAAAGGGATGGATGCACTATACTGCTGATTCCGTCGGGGGAACTTTACCGGCCATGGAATATGAAGCACAAATCGATAAGCAGTACTTTAAAGATTACCAGTCCTATATGAATTCCGGAAACACAAAACAATGGGTTTACCTGCGTCTTGCATCTGGTTCCGGCGATCTGATTGGCCCGGAGATTCAGGGATATTTCACAGGAAATTCAGATATGGAAACTACTTTGAAGAATATGGATACGAAATATAAAGATCTGCTAGAGTAATTAACGAAAAAATAGAGTTTATCCCTTAACAAGCAAGCTTGCATGGAATAAACTCTATTTTTGCACATGGCTTAAGAGTATTATATATTTAGAAAAGGAGTGTGTGACTATGTCTGATTTTCTATATAAAAAAAATAAAAAATTTTATTTCTTATTAGTAATTCCTGCACTGGTTATCTATTGTGTGGCGCTTGTGGGACCGCTTTTAATTGGAACATTTCCCTCGTCGCTGTACAATTGGAATTTAATTAAAGGAAATAAGAAATTCATAGGATTAGAAAATTTTATAAAGCTATTTCACGATGAGCAATTTATACATGCCTTGTTATTTACAATTTTGTTGGCATTTGTTTCCATCATCTTGTCAAATGTTGTTGCGTTTGTAATTGCGTTTGCTCTGGACAGTAATATAAGAGGGAAGGGAGTGATTCGTTCCTTCTTCTTTATTCCCAATATTATCAGTGGTGTCATGGTGTCTTTTGTATGGATGTTTATTTTTACAAATGCAATTCCTAATATTGGTGAAAAACTGCATTTGGATTCACTTGCACAGATCAGCTGGTTTGGAAATACAAATATGGCGATGCTTGCGGTTATTATTGTAACTACCTGGCAGTCTACAGGGTTTCTGATGATGTTATACGTTGCCGGTCTTCAGACACTGCCTAAGGATGTCATAGAGGCGGCCAGGCTGGATGGGTGTACAGGTTTAAATAAGATTTTTAGAATTCAGCTTCCGCTTCTGATGCCAACGGTTACAATCAATTTGTTTGTTTCAATCGCCGGTGCATTTAAAGCATTTGATATTCCACTAGCCTTAACCGGAGGGGGACCGTCAAACAGTACACAAACACTTGCATTGAATATTTATACTGACGCCTTTGGTGCATTCCGAACAGGGTATGCATCAGCTAAATCGGTTGTATTGTTTATTATTGTTGCAATTGTTGCAATTATACAGTTGAGCATGACAAGAAAAAGAGAGGTGCAGATGTAAGATGAGACAACATAATAAAGTCGAAGTGAAAATATGGGTAAAAAGTGTTATCTGCTTATTACTGGGTATTATTTTCTTATTTCCTGTACTGTTAATTGTAATGAATGCATTTAAGCCAAACGGTGATATCCTGTCTTCATTTCTGGCATTTCCGAAGGCTCTCTATTTAGATAATTTTAACCAGGCTATGGAGACAATGAATTTTTGGATAGTTTTTAAGAACACAGTCATTGTTACGGTATTCACTGTGTTGGCAGCTGGGACAATTTCCTTTCTGGCGGCTTATGGTATTTCCCATTTAAGAGGGAGTATATCAAGAGGACTGTATACTTTGTTTGTATTCGGTCAGATTATACCATTTCATACAGTTATGATTTCTGTATCTGTTTTAGCGACAAAGCTTCATCTGACCAATTCATATTTAGGGCTGATTTTCTTTAACAGCGGATTTTTCACGGCTTTTGGAATAATGACCTATGTGGGATTTTTAAAGAGTGTCCCGCTGGAATTGGAGGAAGCGGCAGCAATTGATGGAGCAGGAGTATTTCGAACCATGATACAGATTGTATTTCCGCTGTTGAAGTCCACAACAGTGACTATGGCCATTTTGTTTTTCCTTTGGACGTGGAATGATTTACTTCTGCCCAATATTTTGATTAGTGACGGGGCTTTAAGAACAATTACTGTTAATCTGTATATGTTTAAGTCAGCAACGAATGCGCAGTGGAATCTGCTGATTGCAGGATTAGTTATATCCATGTTGCCAATTATCATCATTTATATTGCAGGGCAGAAGTATATTACAGATGGAATGACCGCAGGGGCAATCAAATAGAAGAGGAGGTTTTTATATGCCGGATGCATTTTACCAGGACAATATGAACATTAAGAGGATTGGAGGATATACACTGCAGCAGGTCGCCAAAGATGTCTGGGCTATTGATGAGTTTGGTATAGATATTATGTATCTGATTCTGGGTTCAGAAAAAGGGCTGCTGCTGGATACTGGAATAGGTGCGGGAAATATTGCTGCAGTCGTAAAGGAAATGACTGATTTGCCGATCCTTGTTGTAAATTCCCACCATCATTATGACCATGCAGGGGGAAATGGGCAGTTTGAAGTGGTCTATGCTCACGAAAAAGCTATTGATACTATTATGGAGCAGAATAACATGGACATGAGAAAGGCCTTTTTTGCCTCACAGGAAGCTCGGTCAGAATATAATCATGAAGCATGCCTAAAGACCTTTATCAATCAAATATCGAACTTTGAATTAAAGAGTTTTGTCGAAGGACATGTGTTTGATCTTGGGAACAGAAAGCTGGAGGTGATTTTTACTCCAGGGCACACGAAGGACAGTATTTGCCTGCTGGATCGTGTAAATAAATTACTTTTTTCAGCGGATACGGTTGTCAGTACTCCTACATTAATATTGGATACCTTTTCGGATACGTTGCGCACATATCAAAATTCGCTGGAAAAATTAAAAAAGCTCAGGAATGAATATGAGTTGATTTTCCCCGGACACTATTTAAGACCGATTGGGGAACGCTATGTTGAAGATATGATTGAATGTGTTCAAAATATACTTATGAATCCTTATATTGGAAAAGAAGATGAATGTCATATGGCAAAAGGTCAGGTTTATTTTTATCAGTATAAACTGGCTTCTGTTTTATATACGACAGACCGAGCTTTAAAAAAGGGCTGAATTAAGAATAAAAATGGAAGCGATATGCGGGAAAATAATTTTTAATTGAAATTTGAATAAAGGCTGTTAAAATATGTTTATACCAGAACGCTCTAAGGAAAGGGGCTCCAGGTTTTTATGAAAACGAAAATACAGAATTTCTTCAATCATTTGAAAATAAAAAATAAAATAATTGTTGCATGCCTTCCATTTATTTTACTAAGCTATGTAATTTTATTTATCAGTGTTTCGCTGATTATGTATAATCAGATGAAACAAAGAGTTCTTGATCAGACACAGCAGAATATCATTGAAAAGGTAAACTTTATAAACGCAAAGTTAACAGACTATGATTTGATTACATCCGGTTTTTTGTACTATACACAAGGGGTAACAAACTACCTTACTAAAAATCAGGAGAAGCTTACGCAAGAACAGAAAGATGATGCAAATCAGTTTCTGTCAAAGAATATTTCTTCCATAATTACAGACAACAACCCCGAAATATCTAATGTAAAATTATTTAACGAGTATGGAGATCTGTATATTAATAATGCGATTTATACAAATACCATAGAAGAAGTAAAAGCCTACGCTGATTCAATTCGCGGTTATGCAAGAAAGTATCATGGAAAAGTGGTTATCTTCAGAAATCCGAATACGCCATATTTTGTGACTGTTGCAAGGACTGTATATGTACCAACACTAAAAGAAAGCAATCATGAAATTGGATTTCTTATGTTGGACGTTGCAATTGATTCATTAAAAAAAGATATCCAGATGCAACAAAATGCGGATTCTATTTTTTTGCTTCTTACAGATAAAGATGGGAAAGTACTGGTTAACGGAACAAATTTGAGCGACCATGCATGCGAAGAGCTTCTAAGTGGAAGAAAAAAGCAAAAACATCTGGTAAATAAGGTTCAGTTGGCGTATGGTGATTGCTATGTAACAAGTATCATTAATGAATCACGGTTGTTTCATGATACACATCGTCTGTTTCAGATGGAAATATACATTATGTTTTTATCAATACTCATTATCATTGGTGCGATATTGTATGCTGGCAATATGATTTCCGGTCAGGTACAGGCATTTATCCGGAAATTGAATGAAACATCGGAGATTGATAAAAACGCATATATAGAAGTGCAGTCACAAGACGAGTTTAGGGAACTGGGAAATGTATATAATAAGATGTTATCCAGAATTGATAATCTGATTCAGACAGTATATGTAAATGAACTCCTTACAAAAAATGCGCAGCTTGAAACCTTACAGGCACAGATTAATCCCCATTTTTTATACAACACACTTGACTGCATTAATAGTCTGGTGGAGTTCAACGAAAAAGAAAGTGTCCAGAAAGTAGTGACGTCTTTGGCAAATATTATGAAAATGTCAATTAAGGGCAGTACGTTTATTACATTAGAAGAGGATATTTCATATATTAACCAATATATTTTTATTCAGAAAATGAGATTTCAGGACAGATTACTATTTTTGCTTGAAATACCGGAACATCTATATCAATATTATGTACCGAAACTGATTTTACAGCCTATTGTCGAAAATGCAATTGTTCACGGTGTGGAAGAGATATCTGAAACAGGTATGATTGGGGTTATCGCTAGTGAGGATGAAGAGAATCTGTACATTTCGATAAAAGATAATGGCAATGGTATTCCGAAAGAAATAATACAGCAGCTTCAGCAAATGGATGACAAGGCCGGATTATCAACGCAGCATATTGGTATCTTTAATATACAGAAGAAACTTCAAATCCTCTATGGAAAAGAATATGGATTGCGAATCACTACATTAAAACCTCATGGTACAAATGTTACAATTTGCATCCCAAAATCGACAGAGTCTGGAAAGGAGCCCTTTGATGAAGCTTTTAATCGTTGATGATGAACCGCTTTTAAAAGATAAATTAGCCCAGATATTTTCATCTCCTTCCCTTGGAATACATACACTGTTTGCTACAGACAAGCCGGAAGAGGGTATGCAGTTATTGAAATCAAAAAAGCCTGAGATTTTAATTACAGATATACATATGCCCTATATCTCAGGAATTGATATGGCACAATATATTTATGATAATCAGCTTGATACGCTTGTAATCTTTATTTCCGGCTATTCGGATTTTGAATATGCAAAATCAGCAATCGATTATAAGGTATTTGATTACCTGCTGAAACCGGTTGATCCGAAAGAAGCTTTAACTTGCGTCAAAAGGGCAATTAATCATATTCTGGAAAAACAAAAACATAATGAAATGTATCAGATATTTCAAAACTATTTTTCAACACATTTTGATTTAGCAAGAAGGCAATTTCTAGAGCGATTGTTATTCCATCCTATTACAATCAGCAATACGCAGCTCAATGCAATGCGGCAGCAGTTTCACATAACAGCAGCAGTCTATATACTATTCGCATTCAGCTTTTCTATTCAGAACTTATATTCGGAGGAGGAGTTCTATTATACTTATGCGATGGATCAGTTTTTAAATAGAAAATATACTTCCCTTTTAACGTATCCGTTTGGAAAGACTGTATATGCATTGTATGGAAGTGAAGCTAAAGAGCAGGACAGTGATAAATTGCTGCAGCTTGTTCGATCCATTAAAAATGAGATGGAAGTGAATTATCCAATCAGGATATATGTAGGAATCAGTAATCCAACCGATGACTTGTCCAAAATACAGATTCTGAGAAAGCAAGTCTCAAGTTGTCAGGAATATGCTTTGCAACAAAAAGATAATCGTGTTGTGTTTTTTGGAGATCTGCCAGCGGCATTCAGTAAAAATGAGTACTTTAATATTATTGATTTTATTACGCAATTGATAAGCTCCGTTCGTGGCGGCGATAAGAACACTGTAGATGGCTTGGTTGATTCTTTTATTAAAAGGTTATTTGAAAAGCCTGAAGGCTATATTTCTGACAGCATTGATTTAATGATTTCAAATATTCTACTTTTCATCTATGATTTGCCCCTGCCGTCCACTGAAAAAGAAAAGATACAGAATAACATACTGACGAATATTCATCAGCAGAAAGACATGACATTGAAGCTGGAGTATTTTAAATATTGGTTAAAGTATATTGTCGACTGTATTAATGACAGTCAGGCAGAAGAAAATAACAGCATGATTCATGGGGTATATGACTATATCAATCAGAATTTCGGAGAGAGCATCGGGTTAACCGACATTTCAGATTATCTGAACAGAAACCCGTCATATTTAAGCCGTTTTATTAAACAGCATACAGGAAAAACATTTTCAAAGATTTTAACGGAGAGGCGTATTGAAGAAGCAAAAAAACTTTTGAAAAATACAAATTTAAAGGTACCTGAAATTTCAGAAAAGGTCGGATATCCAAATGTTAGATATTTTACCAGAGTTTTTAGTACGCAGGTATCGATGACACCTAGTGATTACAGGAAAATAACAGCAGCATTTATTAATTAAACCATCCAGCTGAATCTTCCGGATAATACCGATGGTCAGACGATAGTACTTGTGATAGAATGAACGCATATGGAAGTCATGTACTGTACTGGAGGGTCGGACAGATGCCAAAAGGAAAAAATCAGAAATTTAAATTGTATTATCTTATGAAAATCATGTTGGAGAAAACCGATGATGCGCATAGCCTTACAATGCCTGAGATTCTGGAATCATTGGCGGCCTATGATGTGACGGCAGAGAGAAAGAGTATTTATACAGATCTGGAGGCACTTGGCAGACTGGGAGTGGAAATTGTCAGTGAACCGGTTGGAAAGACCTATGAATATCATGTTGCGGGCAGGCACTTTGAACTGGCGGAGCTGAAGCTTCTGGTAGATGCGATACAATCTTCAAAGTTTATTACTGCAAAAAAATCCAATGAATTGATAAAGAAGCTGGAGGACCTGGTCAGTGAGCATGAGGCGAAGGAACTTCAGCGTCAGGTATATGTTTCGGGGCGGATAAAAACAATGAATGAAAGCATCTATTATAATGTGGATGCGATTTATAATGCCATTGCAGAAAATAAGAAGATTCTTTTTCAGTATTTTCAGTGGAATATTCAAAAAGAGATGGAGCTTCGCCATGGCGGTGCATATTATGATATCAGCCCATGGGGACTTTCCTGGGATAATGAAAACTATTATCTGATTGGATATGATACAGAAGCAAGGATTATAAAGCATTACCGGGTGGATAAGATGCTGCATATAAAAATGTCGGATGAAGAGAGAGAAGGCAGGGAGTTTTTTGAGAGATTTGACATGGCCGCATATACAAGAAAAAGTTTCGGGATGTTCGGCGGAGAAGAGAGACAGGTGAAACTGCTGATGGACAATACGTTGGCAGGAGTTATTATTGACCGTTTTGGAAAAGATACCATGATGATACCTGTAGACGAGGAACACTTTTCTGTTCATATAGATGTTGCAGTAAGTCAGCAGTTTATCGGATGGGTTTTCGCACTCGGCAGCGGAGCAAGGATTATCGGTCCGAAAGATGTGGTGCAACAGGTAAATCAAGAAATAAAGAGATTAATGGAGCAGTATAATTTAAAGAGTTTTTAAGACAGACAGAGCAGTTCTCTTTGGGAGGGCTGTTTTTTTATTATATAGAAGACTTCGTTTTCAATATAATAAAAAACCTTCAGGGGATGCGCACTCGTGCGAAGAGGTGGTATTTTTATTGGACACGTAAAATGCTAAAGTAGAACCATAAGAAAGATAAGGGCGCGAAATGTAAAGAAAATGAGTATAAGTAGGAGGAGTAAGATGAAAGGATATGTGGTAAATGACGGATACATGGGGTGTGTAAATGGTAACTATATACTGTTTGCAAATGAAGCGGACTATGTGGATTATATAAGTAAAGAGGAATAATAAAGGGAGAGGATATCATGGAAAAAACTTATTTTACAATTACAGGAACAAGACATTATTACGGAAAAGATTTTTTAAAACCCGGCATGGAAGTCCAGCTTGTGAAAGAGCCGGAGAATGAATATGACAAGGAAGCCATTCTCGTAAAGATAGAAGGACTGGGAGACATTGGTTATGTAGCAAACAGCCCATACACTGTATTAGGGGAAAGCATGAGTGCGGGACGTATCTACGATAAGATCGGTGATACAGCACTCGGAGAAGTGTTGTATATTCTCCCACAGGGGGTGCTGTGCAAAATTTGCAAGGAAAACTGATATTGCGGATATAGAAGGTTTTAAATTTGTTAAAACGTAATCCTGATTTAAGAACAAAAAAATTGTGAAAAATTTGAAGGTATCAGATAATCAGGTTAAGTATTCTAAGTCAGAGGCTTAAAATCGAGAACTCGAAAAGAACTCAAGCCCCCGTTTTAGCTGTGGGAAGTGTCAACACTCTAAAATTTCTGCAAAAAGGATTAATGGACTAACAAATAGGCTGTCAAAACCCGAAATCATCATAATCTTCCGGCAAGAAGCGATGATAAATTATATGACAGCCTTCATCCTTAAAACAATAGTAATATTTGTCATCCGTATCTTCAAAATAGATTAGATAATCAAATTCCCCATTACATATAGAGTCCACGTGTATATTTCCCGAAGATGCATGGAATAAGTCTATAATCTGCTCTATCGTACAGCCATGCTCAGCAACGAGATCCACCAGTTTTTTAATGAACTCATTTGGGCGCATATTATTATGGACATATTCCGATGCGTCTTCGGATATCGTAAAGCAAAATCTCTCCCCGGTGTGGGAAACCTGAACCATTCCAAACTTATTATAAATATAAGCCGGAAAATCTCGTAACACCTCCGGCATTTCTTCGGCTGTCACATCTGTTTCCAAAAGATGGTTAAGAGAACTAAGGGGATAGTATAGCCTGATTTTTTCTTTCTTGTATCCCAGTTTTGCCTGTTCTTCTTTCATGATATCGGTCAGGCTTTTTTCTAATTGATTATAATTCATATGTCCTGATCCACTCCTTTGCAATTAACTGATGTCCTTCCGGTGTCGGATGTACGCCATCCGAAGCCAACTCTGTGTACGCTTTTTTTATTGCTGCTTTTGCAAAAACCCCGTCAAGAGTAATCAGCTCTGTCTGATACTTTTTGGCCAGCTTTCTGACAATTTGAATGTAAGGATCCAGAGTCACCCGCCACTGTTTTCTGTCTTCGGGAACAGGGAGAACGAAAGGCTCCATTAAAATAATGCGTGCCTGAGTCTCCAGAGAAGATCTGCTTAAAATCTTGTCATAATTCTCTTCGAATTCTTCAACGGAAGTTTCCTCATTACTGTCATACTTTCTCCAGCAGTCATTGATTCCAATCAGAATTGTCAATACATCCGGGTTGTATGCGATACAATCGCATTCCCAGCGCTTTACAAGGTCACCGGTGCGGTTTCCGGAAATACCGCGGTTTAATACACAAACATCCTGATTTTTTTCTCTGAAATAGTCAGAAATCAGTTTTACATAGCCTTGCCCAAGTCCATCGCCGCCGTCTGCCATTCGGTTGACATCCGTAATGCTGTCCCCCTGAAATAATATACATTTACTCATGATCCGAAACCTCCTGTACATAAATACATTATAAATAAAAAACACTCTGCCTGCAAGGCATATTTGGAAAGAACTATTTGCTCCGGTATTCGATTCACAATAAAAATGCTATATTCCAAAAAAAACCTTATATTTTAAGAGCATAAAAAAGCTATAATTAGACCAACAAAAAAGGAGGTATATCAATATGAAAAGAAAACTAGTGACCGTAGCCATTGCAGCAACTATGACAGCAGCGCTGGTTCTTGGCGGCTGTGGCGGATCCGGAGGAAGTGCATCAAAAGACAGCAGTGCAAAAAGCGGAAGTGACGAAGAAGTGAATCTTAAATTTACCTATTGGGGAAGCGGCGATGAAAAGAAGGCAATCGAGGAATCCGTGGATAAATTCATGGATGCAAATCCCAATATTCACGTGGATCTGATGCATATACCAAATGAGGATTTCCTGACAAAATTGAATGCTATGATTGCGGCCGGTGAAACCCCGGACATCAGTTATTCCGCAGCCTGGAAAATGCAGATGGGTGAAGAAGGCCTGATTTATAATTTCTTTGATTTGTTGGATGACATGGGATTAAAAAAGGAAGATTACCTTTCAACATGCTGGTGGAACTGGTCGCCGGAAGAATCGGCAGGACCGGTACAGGCCAATGTAACGACCAATCTGATGTACAATGCAGACTGCTTTGAAGAGGCCAATGTGGAAAATCCACCTACAAAGGTAGAAGACGCATGGTCCTGGGATGAGTTTGTAGAGAAGGCACAGGAACTGACGCTGGATACAAAGGGAAGAAATGCAAAGGATCCGGACTTTGATGCGAATAATATTAAACAGTACGGTGTGATGTTTGGTACAGACTGGAATGTGTACATGCCATTTATATACTCTGCCGGAGGCGGATATCTGAATGAGCAGATGGATGGACTTGGTCTGAATGATCCGGAATCTGCAAAAGTAATTCAAAATTTTGCCGATCTTATTAACAAGTATCATGTATCACCTACCGCAGTACAGAAGAATGCCATGCCCAATGCAGCAACCGCATTGGCCTCCAAGCAAGCTGCAATGTATATAGACGGAAGCTGGAATCATCTGGACCTGATGAATTCAGGATGCAACTGGGGCGTCGGAGTTCTTCCAATAGACCAAAATTATACGACATTTTTTGACGGAGGCTCTTTAATCATATTTAAGAGTACGAAACACCTGAAAGAGACAGAAAAGCTTTATCTGTGGCTTACAAATCCGGAAAGCTCAGAGCGAATTACAGAGTTGTACCGTACGTTATGGATGCCTGTACAGACAGAGTATTATACCGAGCCGGATAAGGTGGATTTCTGGGCCTCTGAGAAGCTCCCGGCAAGACCGGCAGGTTTTCAGGATGCAATTGTAAAAGCAACCTATGACCATGCGGTCACAGCTACGGAGATTGATGTAAAGAACTTCAATGAGATAAATACATTGGTTCAATCGGCTCTGGAGCAGGTATGGTCAGGCAGTAAGACGGCAGAGGAAGCGATGACGGCAGTAAAGGGTCAGACAGACTCCCTGGTTGAAGGTACCTATTCAGGTAGCAGATCCTGATCGTATTCCCTGCTTAAGGAGGTTTTCATGAGTGTAAAAAGAAGTATGTCAGTCAGGGAAAAAAGAGAAAACCGCTGGGGAGTTCTGTTCAGTCTCCCCTGCATTCTCGGATTTTTGATATTTGCGCTGATTCCCATGGTGGTCAGCTTGGTTTTGAGCTTTATGAACTATAATTTTACGACGGGCGGAAGCTTTACAGGTTTATCGAATTATAAGCAGTTATTCAGTGGAGCGGATCCATACTTTTATAAATCCCTGACCGTGACAGTAATCTATGTACTGCTTTCCATACCGTCTTCGCTGATATTTGCATTTTTCATTGCACTGTTATTAAATACAGATGTAAAGGGAAAAGGAATTTTCCGGACAATTTTTTATTTACCAACGGTAGTCCCGATTGTGGCTATGGCTGCAATCTGGATGTGGATTTTTAATCCGGATATGGGCCTGGCGAATCATTTGCTCAAGGGAATACATATGCCTGTGAGCAAGTGGCTATCCGGAGAGAGTTCTGTTATTCCCACCTTAGTGTTTATAAATTTGTGGACCACAGGATCCACGATGGTCATATTCCTGGCAGGAATCCAGGATGTACCCCGGCAGCTTTTAGAGGCTGTACAGATAGATGGAGGCGGGTTCTTCGCAAAGCTGCGTCATGTAATTATCCCAATGATGACCCCGACAATCTTTTATAATGCGGTTATGGGCGTAATCAATGGTTTTCAGATTTTTACCCAGTCTTATGTGATGACCCAGGGCGGACCCAACAATGCCAGTCTGTTTTATGTGTATTACCTGTACCGGGAGGCATTTGAGTTCAGCAGGATGGGAAAGGCATGTGCAATTGCCTGGGTGCTGTTTGTAATTATTATGGTGCTTACAGTGGTTATTTTTAAAAATTCAAACCGATGGGTGTATTATGGAGGTGAGTAGAGGTGAAGAAAGGTAGGAAAACGATTTCTCGTGTATTGACCTATATAGTTCTTATTTTAGGTGCAGCTTTTTGCATCGTACCTCTTCTCTGGATGGTGCGAAGCTCTTTGATGAATACGGTGGAGATTTTTGCTATGCCGCCTAAGTGGATTCCATCTGAATTCATGTGGGAGAACTATAAGGAGGTATTTGATACCCTTCCCTTTGGTACCTACTTCCTGAATTCCTTTATCATTACATTCGGGTGTGTGGCCGGAACGATGCTTACCAGCTCCATCTGTGCGTATGGACTGGCACGGATTAACTGGAAGGGAAGAAATGTGGTGTTTGCCTGTGTTATCAGCAGTATGATGCTGCCGTTTGCAGTTACATTGATTCCGACATTTCTGATGTGGAGAACAATCGGTATTACGGACAGTGTGATTCCTTTGATTGCCCCGGCCTGGTTCGGAGGCGGTGCCTTTTATATCTTTTTATTAAGGCAGTTTTATATGGGCATTCCCAGGGATTTTGATGAGGCTGCTTATCTGGATGGGGCAACCCATATCCAGATTTTCACATACATTATTCTGCCTGTTACAAGGCCGGCCATGGCAGTGGTGGGGATGTTTGCATTTTTAAATGCGTGGAATGATTTTCTGGGGCCCCTTGTGTATCTGAATTCCGAGAAGAAGTATACGGTGGCTTTGGGATTGCAGTTATTTACAGGTTCTTACCGTGGAGAGTGGAATCTGATGATGGCGGCAGCCTGTCTGGTTTTAATTCCTGTCATCATTGTATTTTCTTTCGGTCAGAAGTATCTGGTTGAGGGTATCACTATGACAGGTGTGAAAGGCTAAACTATTGCGAATATGTGAAATGGAGGAATAAGTGATGCATTTGAGAGAGAGGGCGGAATACAACACGTGGGAGGAGGTATGGGAACATGGATATCAGTCTCCCTGCTTTCAGGCTGCATATGATGCCGAATCAGAGGTGACAGACTGGTCTTTGAGTGAACGGCAATTATTTATCCAGTCCAATGGACGAACCATGCTGGGACAGGATACTTTGGGAAGGCTGCACTTTATCTGTACACCCCATGAGAAGATCTATGCTGTACCCTCCGGCGGACCGGATGTGGGCGGACAGTTCAAGGGGCATATTGGACAGTATTATCAGAATGATACAGCACTACTGCTGGGAAAGATGAAATATGAAATAGAGTTGGCCAATGGTCTTAAGCTTCCGGCAGCTGATCCGTCTTCCCGCACCTGGTATATGGATCACTTTCTTCCCGTAACCGCGACACAGCAGAGGGGATTGGAAAGCAGGGTATTTTCACTTGCACCGGTGCTTGAAGATGAATCCGTGAAAACTTCCCGGATTCATCCGCTTCCGGGTCCGGCCGGAGCGCTGTACTGTATTGAGATTAAGAATACTTCGGGAACCACTATGAAAGGCAGACTGAAGCTGGCTTTAAACCAGAAATTTGTGAACCAGTTCGAACACTACGGGAAATGTTTTGAAGATTATACACAGAATCCGTATCGGGCGGAGTGGGATCAGAAGCTTTTGGTACTGTGGCATCCGGAAGCCTGTGCGGCAATTCAGTTCCTTGGAGGAACCTATGAAGGGGATGCTGAAAATCCCAGAATCTATCAGCCCTTTGAATTGAAAGCGGGGGAGAGTAGAGTATTCACCACAATCGCTGCCGTGACACCTAAGAGGGATGAGATTCATGAGGCTTTAGGTGTTCTCTATCAACATACTGCTTTGGAGTGGGTGAACGTGACTGCCCGTTTCTGGAAGGAACGCCTGGGGAATATAAAAATCGGAATCAGAGAAGATAAAGAGATGGGCCTTAAATATCGGGATATGCAGTTCAGATTTATTCTGGACAATTTTAATTGTCTGTCCTTTGGTCCATCGGGAAAACTGCTCACGAACTGGCAGGGGGCTCCCTCACACTCTTTGTCCAGACTCTGGGGGATTGATATTGAGCCGGATGTGGTGAGTGTGATGTACGTCATTCCGGAGGTGGGGCGAAGTGCGCTGGAATATCTGTCTAAAAGAAATACACCGAGATTCAGCCTGTATTCCGATCACAGTATGTTCTTCTATGTGTCCCCCTTGGTGATTGCCGGAAAGTATCTTGAGATGACAGGAGATGAAGCATATTTCCGTGAAAACGAAGGAGTGACGGCACGGTTAGAGGAATTTTACCAGGGAATGAAAAAGCACAAACACCCGGAGCATGCACTGTTTTCCAGCCGCTATGCCAGTGATTTGATTGTCTTTAAAAAGTATGATTATGGAGCAAATGTAAAGTGCTTCTACGCGTTGAAAGGATATCGTTCCGTGTTGAAAGCCATAGGCCGCAAGACGGAGGAAGTCGATGCAATCCTGCGGCAGATGCCGGTGGATATGGCCGAATATATGGAAGGAGACGGTCCTTTTGGAAGGCAGATTACAGGTGGAAATAACATGCAGGAGAACAGGGAAGACCGTTTCTACGTAGGAGATGATCTGTATTACTATGGTGGAGAGGATACAGCCACTGTAATGGCTCCCTTATATGGGTTATATGATACGGACTATGATGCCTATGTGAATCTGCATCGCTATGCGCGATCTGTTCTTATCACGAACTATGATCCCGAATTTCAGACGATGCGGGAACTGCATTTCGGCATGAATCCGTCCGCAACCGGCTGTACGTTACGTCTGGGGGGCAGTTATACAAGAAAAGAGATGCAGGATTCACTGAAGCTTATGTATGAGCGTCTGGATGAAACAGGGTCCCTGTTCTGGTGGCCGAGAGCTGTGAACAAAAAGCGCTGCCTGACCAGATGCAGTCAAGGGCAAGGTGCATGGATACAGCAGAGCATGGAGCAGTGGCTTGGCTTAAGACTGCAGGGAGTGGAAAAAGTACTTACGATACGCCCCCAGGGGTTACTTACTGACTATGAACTGAAAAACACAAAAATTGGTGTATTTTCCTTTGATATTGTGTATCATGAAGGGGAAAAGGGTACAGACTTATATGTGAAAAACAGAAATGACTGTGCATTTGAAATTAAATTCCAGGTTCGGCCGTTTGGAGCGGGTGCTGAGGGGCAGCTGCGGGAAGAAGTTGTAGAGGTAAAACCAGGAGAATCAGCGGAAAGGCATTATGATGCTGTCCGGCTTGAGTCCCGGGAGGCGGATATTATTGCTGCAGAATGCAGGAGCCTGGGAAATACCGATATGTATTTTGGACCTTATGGCATCGTGATGCCCAAATTATATTCGGGGAACTGTAATATATTCCTGCTTCGCTTCGTGATGGGACATATGGAGCCTGAGGACTGGAAGGAAGTGGAAGTGTCTGTCCAGGTACCTGAAGGCTGGAAAATCCGTGAGAAGGAATTTTACTACTGGGACTATCAACCAATCTTTGAGGAGAGAAAGGCCACTGCCGTCTTAGATGACCTCGCATCGGGAAAACATGGAGTAGCAGGATTTTACATTAGTTTACCGGATGAGTTTGCAGGAGATGAGGGAAGTGTCATGCTTTCTGCCCATCCATTCCAGGTTCCTTTTGGTAACCGGGAAGAGATGACACAGCTGCTGATAGAGGGTGATACCCTCGGGGAAATGTCACCTTTACAGGTTGTGTTAAAGGTTAGGGGCAGGGTAAAAACAAATATGGAAATTCCGGTTATTGTGTTGGATCATAAGACATATCAGGAGAGATATGATACAATGTACCATGGATAAGAGGCTATGTTGAGAGAGTGGGAAGATGTACAATATATTAATTGTAGATGATGAGAAGCTGCACAGAAAAGGGCTTTTATCCCTGCTGGAGGAAATCTGCCCGGATGATATGTTCTGGGAGGCGGCTGACGGCACAGAAGCGCTGGATATACTGGAGCACATTTCATGCGAAATCATCATCAGTGATATCAGGATGACAAAGATGGACGGCATCACTTTATTGCGAAAGATAAGGGAAAAAAGTGAGGAAATATTTTTCATTTTTTTAAGTGGATATGCTGAATTTGCATATGCCCGGGAAGCTCTTTCTCTGCGTGCGTGCGCTTATCTTTTAAAACCCGTAAACAGCCTGGAGCTTCAGACGACAATAAAGGATGTTAAGAAAAAAATAAAGGGGCAGCTGGAAGAGGAAGAGATGGCGGCTGAGCTCGAAGAAAGATTGAAAGAGACTCTGCCTGCTTATGTAGATCGAATTTTGAACCAGTTTGTGCAAAACCCGAGTTTTTCAGCCGAAGACCAATTGTTATCCCTGCTGCCGTTAAAGCAGCAGGGATACCTGTTTTTGACAAAACGTCAGGAGGGTCAGCATCGGAACATCTCTGAAAAAGAAAAGAGAGAGATAGGTTATCTGATTAAGAAATCTCTGGAACCATTATCCTCCCTGACGTTTGAACTGCATCATGTGGACTGTACATTGGCTACGCTGGTGATTGACACAAAGCTGCCTGATGCTAAGCTGTTGTGGGCTCTTCGATTGAAAATTGAAGAAACAGGACGTAAAAACACATTTTTTGCCATCAGTACCTTAAAAAGTAATTTATATTTACAGGGAGCGGAAGCTTATGAAGAAGCATACAGGGCTTTATCATTTTCTTTTTACGGGATTACAGATATCTTCTGGTCTGAAAAAGTGAAAGCTATGGTAATCAATGATATCGGAACGTTAGATGATGGAGAGCTTCTTACGGCCATACAGTCCAAACAGACAGCGACAAGTCTTGAATTATACGAAAAGCTTCTGAAAGAAGCTGCCACAGGAGGTCAGGTGCCGCCGGATATATTAAAGAGGAGGGCTGTCTTTTTATTTTATCGCTTGCTTAAAAATTTGGAACCGATGATCAGAAAGGAAGACAGGCAGGAACTGTTTGAACGGGATCAGTCCCTGATAGAAGCAAAGGATTTTCAAACCCTGTTAAGAGAAGGGAATCAGCTTATTTTCAGGATTGTAAATTGCCTGTCGGTCAAAGGAGAGAACGGTGCAGACAGGCCTATGAATCGCTGCATGGAGTATCTCGGGGAACATTACATGGACGAGATCAGTCTTGAGTCGGTAGCAGCTATGTTTCACTTTAATCCATCTTACTTCAGTACGTTATTTAAAAATACATTTGAAATGACATTTTCTGACTTTTTAAGTCAGATGCGTATGCAAAAAGCTGAGAAACTGCTTTTATGCTCGAACAGGAAGGTCAAAGAAATAGCGGCTATGACCGGATATCGGGATTCCAATTATTTTATACGTTCATTTAAAAAAAAATATGGGGTGACACCTGATGAGTTTCGCAAGAAGGGAACTGTATGAGAAAAGAAGGAAAGCGGGATGAATGGGCAGGACGCTTCAAGTATATCAAGATCCGGACACTACTGCTTGCAGTTTTTATGATTTTGGCAATTCTCCCGTTATTTATCCTCGGGGGTGTCTTATTTATAGTTTCCAGAAATGCATTGATAGAACAGGCAGAATCTCAGTTTATCCAAAATGCGCAAAAAACCAGCACGATTCTGGATAAAGATCTGGATTATATAGAGGAGTTTTCCGTAAAACTAAACGGGGACTCCAGGATTTATGAGATATTCAGCAAACTGAATCCGGAAGACTCTGTCCAGTTAAAGGAGGCCAGCAACCAGATAGCACAGATTCTTTTGAGCTATCTTCCATGGAATAATGAGGTATATTCAACACATCTGGTAACCTCGTACTATCGATTCGGAGAAGAGAATAAAAACTTTTATCCGGCAGGGAGTTTTCAAAAATCAGAGGCGGCAAAGCTGGCAGATGAGGCAGCAGGAAAACTGGTATGGATTCCTACTTATGATTATGCAACCATGTTTCAGGTGAAAAATATAAATCATAATCTTGAATATTCGCATCTTTTTTCGGCTGTAAGAAAGCTGCAGCCGGGTTATATATCTTCCGGAAGAATATTCACACTGCCTGATGTGATCGAAGACCCTTACCTCGTGGTCAACTTTACGGAAGAAAATCTTCGGGGAATGCTGAAAGAACAACTGGAAAAAAATCACCCTGCCGAGTATTTTGTTATGACTTCTGAAGGAAAAATTGTCTGTATGGCTGACCAGAAATGGAGTGAAAAATACAGCAAAAATCCTTTTCCAGACCTTAATCCGGGACCAGAAGGCGGATGCGTCCGGAGAACATTGCATGGAGAAAATTATATATTGGCTTATTCCAAAAGTCAGGTAACGGGATGGTATGTTGTTGCAGTAATGCCGGTGAGTGCATTGACAGATCAGATTATGGACAATCTGGTAAGGATCATCGTACTTTTGCTGTTTGCTATTACAGTTCTGGCTTTTTTAGCGTCCTTCGTTATTTCAAAAATTATTAACAGGAAAATTTATAAGCCATTGGAAATGATTGAAAGCGTTGGAGCAGGAGATTTTGATACGGTTGTGCACTATAGTTCAAAAGATGAGTTTGCATTTTTTTACAGTAAGTTAAACAAGATGAACCAGAATCTGAAAAGACTGGTGCATGAGAATTATGAAGTCAGGCTGCAAAGAAGGGATTCGGAAATTATGGCCTTGAATATGCAGCTAAACCCTCATTTTCTATACAATTCCCTGAATATTATTAACTGGCTCTGCATGGACGATAAACCGGATAAAGCGAGTGAAATGCTTGTGGATCTTTCACGCATGCTCCAGTATACCAGTAAGAATACTACCTATCTGGTAGCTTTAAAAGATGATTTTGATTGGTTATTGAGGTATCTTTCTATCATGAATAAACGTTATGAAAAACTTTTTCAGGTACAGATAGACATACCTGAAAGCTACCATGATCTTCAAGTGCCGAAACTGTTTCTGCAGCCTCTTGTAGAAAATGTCATTGTTCACGGATTTAAAGATTACAGGGAGGGTGGAATTCTGGAAATATCTGTAGAAGAAATGGGAAAAGATATTCTGTTTTACGTCGAAGATAATGGCTGTGGGATTTCCCAGGAAAGAATTACCGAAATCATGAATCAGAAGACAAATTCCATTGGAATATCCAATACAGATAAAAGACTTCGCATGATATATGGAACAGAATATGGAATTTCAATACATTCACAGGTAGGAGAAGGGACTACGGTTGTTGTGCGTATACCGGACAACAGATGACATGGGTTGGATAATGATATTTTGCTCTGTACAATTAATAAATGTGCTATAATACAGTCATAGTTTAGCCTGGAGGAGCATGAAATGATTACAGAATATACGTTAAAACATGGGGCACAGGATATTTTGATTAAAGAAATAACGATGGTAACGCCAGTGAAAGACCTGAAAAAGGACGAGCTTGAAAACATGAAAAGGAAAATTACCGACCGGGTGTCTTACTACGGAAATCTTATGGGTGTGACATGGGGAAGAATTACCATACGAAACCAGAAAACCAGATGGGGAAGCTGCAGCTCCAAAGGAAATTTAAATTTTAACTACCAATTGTATTATATGAAGGAAGATTTACTGGATTATGTTATAGTACATGAATTGGCGCACCGAAGACATATGAACCACTCCCTTGAATTCTGGCAGGAGGTGGAGCGTTATTATCCGGATTACAGGGAATGCAGAAAGCGTCTGAAGAAATGTATGATACAAGGTTAAGAAAGTGGTTTGCCTAGACTAACTTCCGCTTTTCACCAACGGATAAATGTGATATAGTAAAGTATATCAAGGAATCCGATTCAAGCAGAAGTTTTTTATATTTATTTTACAGAAAGGAGGATGCAAGGAATGCGTAATCTCCTTGCTAATTTCAGATGAAGACTTTGGTATTACTCCGTCATGGAGAGAGTGAATGGAATCTCGAAAACCGTTTCACAGGATGGACCGATGTAGATCTGTCTCAAAGAGGAATAGAAGAGGCAAAATGTGCAGGAAAGATCCTGAAAGAAAAAGGCTATGACTTTGATATTGCCTATACTTCTTATTTACAACGTGCAATTCATACATTACAGTTGGCGCTTACAGAGATGAATCGAAAGGACTTACCGGTTGTAAAAAGCTGGAAACTGAACGAACGCCATTATGGTGCTCTGCAAGGCTTAAATAAAGCAGAAACGGCGCAGAAGTATGGTGAGGAACAGGTACAGATTTGGCGCAGATCCTTTGACATACAGCCGCCAGAGCTTGAAGCTGATGATGAACGTAATCCTGCTTTACAGAAACTGTATTATGATGTCAGGACTGTAGGTCTTCCGTTGACTGAGAGTCTGAAGGATACGATTGCCCGTGTAATCCCATACTATGAACAGGAAATCCGCCCAAAGATGGATGAGGGCAAACGGGTTATCATAGCCGCCCATGGTAATTCATTGCGTGCATTAATCATGTACTTTGAACATTTAAGCGAAGACGAGATTACAAAGGTAAATGTTCCGACCGGTATTCCACTGATCTATGAATTCACGGATGAGGGACAGATGGATAGAAAGTTCTATCTTGGAGATCCGTCGGCCATTGAAGAGAAGATGAAGGCTGTTGCCGCACAGGGAAAAGCAAAATAAGAGAAAGGAGCAATACACATGAGTATAGTGAAATCATTAGAAAAACGCAGAACTTATTATAATATCAACAAAGAGCTTCCGGTCAGAGAAGACGAGGTAATCGAACGTATCCAGGAGCTGACAGAACTGGTACCTGATGCGTTTAATATGAAAAGTGCACGCGTTGTCGTTGCATTAGGAGAAAAGCAGAATCAGCTATGGGATGCTGTCTATGATGTGTTTGAAGGGCAGGTGGCAAGAGAAAAGATTGACAGCTTTAAAGCCGGAGCAGGAACAGTTCTTTACTTCTACGACAAAAATGTTGTGGAGAGTTTTCAAAAGCAGTTCGCTTTTTACGCAGACAATTTCCCGGTATGGGCAAATCAGGCAAATGGAATGCTCCAGCTCAGCATTTGGAGTGGTCTGCGTGAATTAGGAATTGGTGCATCTTTACAGCATTATAATCCCGTAATCGACGGTAAAGTCCGTGAACTTTTCAGCCTTCCCGATTCATATATTCTGCTTGCGCAGATGCCTTTCGGTGGTATTGCAGGAGAACCTGATGCAAAGGAAAAAGAAGATATTTCAAAAAGAGTTAAGATAGAGAAGTGATTTAACTTTTAAAGGAGTGATGAAGTCCCCAGTGCCTGAATATCCAGGCATTGAGGATTTTTTTTGCCTCATAGAAAATTCTAAAATAAAAGCGGACGATTATATGTGAAAATCGGATAACTATATGAAGAATTTAAAGAAAACTTATTATAGAATAAACTTATATTATTTCTTGAAATATTTTAAGAAGGGGGATGGGAAAATTGAAACTAAAAAAAATCACTTCGATGGAAAAAGTATTCCCGCATAAAGAACCGTCCGGTGAAGGGATGGAGGATGTTCTAACTGCTTTGAAAGGTGAAACGGTATCCTTTCAAGTTGCTTATTATTGGGAAGAAATGCAAAAAGAGAGGGCTCGGGTGGAAGTCATCTCGCCGGTTCAGGAACATGTACGGGTAAGAAGTGTCGAGCTCGTTCCCTGTGGATATCCTACACATATGGAGGCAGATGAAGGTTATCTGACTACAGAACCCGGGTTATATCCGGATTTACTTACAGACGTGTCTTCTATGGGCATAAATCTGATTCCCGGTCAGTGGAGATGCCTGTGGGTGGATTTTGAATCTGATAGAAATCTGGCTGCAGGAAATTATCCGCTGCAGATATGTTTAAAATCATCAGATGGGGTATTGGGTTCGGCAGTAGTGATGCTGACGGTATTGGATGCCAAATTGCCTGCACTTCCCATACCGCATACGGAATGGATGCATACGGACTGCCTGGCTGATTATTATAATACAGAGGTGTTCAGTGAGGAATATTGGAGAATATTGGAGAATTTTATCCGCACGGCAGTGAAGAGGAAATGCAATATGCTTCTGACTCCGGTGTTCACGCCTCCGCTTGATACTGCGGTTGGAGGAGAACGCCGCACAGTGCAGTTAGTTGATGTGACGGCTACGAAAGAAGGCTATCAGTTTGGCTACGAAAAACTTGAGCGCTGGGTAAAGGTGTGTAGGCGCTGTGGCATCGTATATTACGAAATTTCACACTTGTTCAGTCAATGGGGAGCTTCCATGGCGCCAAAGGTTATGGGAATCAGGGACGGTCATCAGGTACAGTTGTTTGGCTGGGAAACAGATGCAGCCGGTCCGGAGTATGGTGAATTTCTACACCAGTTTCTCAGGTCTCTGCGTGGTGAACTGGAGAAACTGGGCATCAGCAAAAATACCTATTTTCACATTTCGGATGAACCGCATAAGAGCCAGTTTGAATCTTATAAGGCCGCCAGAAAACTTGTGGAAAATGATTTGGAAGGGTATGAAATCATTGATGCGATTTCGGATTACGACTTTTACGAAAAAGGTATCATTCAACAGCCTATCTGTTCTCTGGATCATATGCAGCCATTTCTAAAAAAAAGACCATTGAAGCTGTGGGGGTATTACTGTACCGGTCAGTATCTGAAGGTACCCAACCGCTTTATTGTACAGACCGGCTCCAGAACAAGGATTTTAGGGACCTTGATGTATAAATATCAACTGGATGGTTTTCTGCACTGGGGATTCAACTTTTATAATTCCGAGTATTCCCTGGAGCATATTAACCCATACCGTTGTACAGATGCGGCAGGGTCATTTCCGTCCGGAGACCCATTCCTGGTATATCCGGGAGCAGACGGGAACCCTGAGGAGTCTATGCGTATTATGCTGATGGATGAAGCCATGAGCGATTTATGTGCTATGCATTACCTGGAAAGTATGGCGGGGCGGGAAGCAGTTCTGGCCTGCATAGAACCGGAGGGTAATGAAATAGCAGGATTTGATGAATATCCCGGAAGTATCTCCTATCTGTCCGGAATGAGAAAGAGAATTAACGCTGAAATCAGTCGTCGTTCGGTAACTGAGAAAAGTTTTTGACGGAGAAAGCATACTCCGAAGGAGTCATCCGGGTAAATTTCTTAAACTGAAGGGAAAAGTACTGATAAGAAGAGTATCCCAGCAGGTCGGAAATCTGTGCATAATTGTACCCCTTTTCCCGGATCAGTTTCTGGGCAGTCTCTATTTTCATCCGGCAGAAATAATCAATTACACCACAGCCGAGTTTATCCCGAAATAACTTTTGAAGCTGGGAACGGCCTACAGAATTTTCTTTACAAATCTGTGCGACAGTCAGGTGCTCGAAGATATTCCGCTTCAGATATCGGACAATTTGTTGCAACAGTTCATCCCTGTCTCTGTGCAACGAGGGGTGTAAAAGAGAACTTTGGGCTGTAACAGAAGGAAAAGGGTTTTGATGTCTTCGGTAAAGGCTGAGCAGGAATAGCTGAAGCATGCACTGTATCATCTGTTCGGAGCCAGACTCAGGGGTGGTATTCCTCTCCAGACATAAGGTATATGGATTATTTAAAGGGGTACGGAAGGCTTTTTGTGCCTCCGACAAAATCTGCCCCAAATAAAAACGTTCACTCTGGTTGAGAGAGACAATCTTTTCTTCAAAAAAGCTCATAGCTGCCGACTCACATGCAAAGGAGATCACCGTTAAGCTGGGTGAAGACAGACCGTCAGCTCTTAATGCATGAAACTCATCAGGTTTATGAAAAATCGTCTGGTTGGATTGTAGTGTCAGTACTTTGTCACCGGCAGTTACTTCAATATTACCGCTGTCCACACATAGCAGTTCCCAGAAGCTGTGAGACTCCCCTTCATAAGCAAAGTCCTTCGCGTATTCAAAATAATGTATGGAATATATTTTTTTTATGGAAAAATCCTCTTTTAATTCTATGCTCTTGTACTTCTTCATAGACAATGACCTCTGGCTAGATATGTATGGAAATATATGTAGATGTATCAGAACTATTATATAAAATAATATTCGGATTGTCAAAGAAGTCAGGAGCGGAATAATATTTGAAAAATAAGTTACTAAGAATAATCATAGGAGTGCAAAGATGAAGCAAGTGACAGAAGTAAAGCTCGAAGATGCAATAGCAAGTTTTCGGTTCCAGGGCAGTTTAGTATCCTGTGAGACATATGGAAGCGGACATATTAACGATACCTATCTGCTTCAGTTTGATGCAGCAGACAGATATAAGAAAGTAATTTTGCAGAGAATCAATACGGATGTTTTTTCAAACCCAGGAGAGTTGATGGAGAATATCCAGAAAGTCACCGCTTATCTCAGGGAGAGGATTCAGGAAAACGGGGGGGATCCGGAGCGGGAGACACTAAACATCATTCCTACGCATGAGGGAAAAGCATATTATGAAAGTGCGGATAAAGAATGCTGGCGTGCATATCAGTTTATCAGGAATGCAGCCAGTTATGATCAGGTGGAAAAGCCGGAACATTTTTATGAGAGCGCACGTTCCTTCGGGAATTTCCAGTATCTGTTGGCGGATTATCCGGCCGGGACCCTGCATGAGACAATTATGGGATTTCATGACACAAAAGCCAGATTCCAGATGTTCCTTAAAGCAGTGAAAGAAGACATTATGGGAAGAGCATGCAAAGCACAGGATGAAATCCGCTTCCTGCTTGAAAGGAAGGAGATTTCGGACTGCTTTTCCAGGCTCCTTTCCCGGAAAGAAATTCCCTTAAGAGTGACTCATAATGATACGAAACTGAACAATATCATGCTCGATAAAAGCACAGGAAAGGGCATATGTGTGATTGACCTGGATACAGTCATGCCAGGGCTCGCCATGAATGATTTTGGAGATTCCATTCGTTTTGGTGCCAGTACGGCGGCCGAGGATGAGACGGATCTGGATAAGGTTTCCTGCAGTATGGAACTTTATGAACTGTATACCAGAGGATTTCTGGAAGGATGCAGGGGCAGGCTTACTCCCAGAGAGGTTGAATTGCTGCCGATGGGAGCTAAGGTCATGACTTACGAATGTGGGCTTCGCTTCCTGACTGACTATCTGCAAGGAGATACCTATTTTAAAATACACAGAGAACATCATAATCTGGAACGATGCCGTACACAGCTTACACTGGTGAAGGATATGGAAGAGAAGTGGGAAACCATGCAGAAGATTGTAAAAGAGTTAAGTAATAATTTAGAATATAATTGAATAATATATTAAAATTGTATAAAAGGTGATATAGATATGGAGAAGAAGAAAAAGAAAAAATCATCCATAAATCCTTTTGTTATCCTGTTTATGGTAATGCTGGTCTGTGTAGTTGCATCCTACTTTATCGCACCCGGGGCGTTTGAACGTACGGAGGAAAACGGACGTACCATCGTTGTGGAAGGCAGCTTCCATGAAGTGGAAAGAACACCTGTATCAATCGGGAACTTCTTTCTTTCCATACCACAAGGTCTTACAGGTGCTGCCAGCATTATGTTCCTTGTTATGCTCGTGGGTGGATTTGTACAGATATATCTGGATACAGGGGCGCTGGATAAAGGAATATCCAAGATACTGCGTGCATCAGATAAGTTCGGAAGTCCGGTGGTTCTTGTTATCATTATGCTGCTCTTCTCAGCCATAGGCGGTTTTCTTGGATGGGCGGAACAGATTATTCCCTTTGTACCAATCATCGTATCCATCTGCATTGCTTTGGGTTATGATGCCATTGTGGGGATGGCTTCCAGCGCTTTTGTGTGTATGATGGGATTTGCTGTGTCTCCGACAAACGTATATACGGTAGGGATATCCCATGAAATCGCTGAACTGCCTATGTTTTCCGGGATGTGGCTGCGCCTGATTGCATTAGTCGTTGTAGAGACTGTTATCATGATTTACATACTTGTTTATGCAGCCCGTGTAAAAAAAGACCCAACAAAAAGTATCGTATATGGAATCGATAACAGCAGCCTTAAAAGAGACTACAGTTCACTCAAAGACAGCAGGATGACAAGGAACCAGATTCTGGTATTACTTATATTTGGAATCACGTTTGCCGCAGCTATTTTTGGTGTGCTGAATTACGGGTGGGAAATGGATCAGCTTTCGGCAGTGTTCCTGGCAGGTGGTCTGGCAGGCGGCCTTGTTGGACGGTTAGGTGTGAATGGTGTAACGACCAGTATTATAAATGGTGCCAGGGGCGCCCTGGATGGCGCATTGGTCATTGGTCTGGCGCGGGCCATTCAGGTTGTTATGACGCAAGGAGGCCTGATCGATCCGATTATCCATTTTCTTTCAAAATCGCTCAATGGACTTTCCCCGTGGCTGGCTGCAACAGGTATTTTTCTGGTCACGATTCTGGCGGACGGTCTTATTCCATCCGGAAGCGGCAAGGCCATTGCAATTATGCCGATTCTTATCCCACTGGCGGATATGATTGGAATTACCAGACAAACCGCAACCCTGGCTTATCAATTTGGTGACGGGTTTGCCAACATGTATTGGTTTACCAATGGCACACTGCTGATTTTTCTTGCGGTTTCAAAAGTACCATTACGTAAATGGTATAAGTTTCTCTGGCCGCTTCAGATTGTACTGACCGTTATTGCTGTTGTATTTTTGGGAATTGCCATTGCCGCCAACTACCAGTAACTTGAGGAGGATACGAGATGAGAGCTTATGAACTGGCTTCAGATAAAAAACAGTATATGATTGATTTGCGCAGGCATTTCCACAGCCGGCCGGAGCTTAGCTGGCAGGAATATACCACAACAAAGAAGATCTGTGAGGAACTTGACAGGCTGTCAATTCCTTACAATAAGCTGCCAAGGACAGGTGTAGTTGCTACCTTGGAGGGTGCGAAAAAGCATCCGGTCATCGGGTTACGTGCGGATATTGATGCCCTTCCTGTGAAGGAAGTCAAGGATTTGCCGTTTAAATCATTAAATGAAGGGGTGATGCATGCCTGCGGGCACGATTCCCATATGTCGATGCTGCTTGGCGCTGCAAAAGTATTAAGCGAACATAAAGAGGAATTAGGATGCACAGTCCGCTTTATTTTCCAGCCGGCGGAGGAGACGATTCAGGGTGCCAGGACACTGCTTGACAATGCAGAGGTGATGGAGTGCGATAATTTTTTTGCAATTCATATTTTCCCATACATTGAAACAGGAGGAATTTCGGTAGAGGAAGGGCCACGTTTTACTTCTGCAGACACAATAAAATTTAAAGTTATGGGTCAGGGTGGTCATGGCTCCATGCCTCAGGACGCCGTGGATCCAATTCTTACATCTGCCGCTGTTGTAAATAATCTGCAGTCGATTGTAAGCCGTGAAATTGATCCAAGAGATACCTGCGTCGTCAGCATTTGTTCGATTCACTCTGGTTCCGCATCGAATATAATCCCAAATAATGTGGAGCTGCTGGGAACCGTACGTACCTTCAACCCAAAAGTGAGGG